>NZ_AP025245.1:643750-965625 GCF_021655615.1 Acidianus sp. HS-5 | reverse complement strand
AAATGCTTCCTCAGCTTTTTCTGAAGCGTTATCTAGTAATGCGAAAGCCAATTTTCCTTTTTTATTATGTTGAGGTACGCTATACTTAAATGTCCAATATATTGCCTCAGTCCTCCACATAATTCCTGCATCTATATCTCCCAATTTTAACATGTGCGGTATTTCTCTATGGTGAACTTTAGTTATGTATACCCCACCATAGTTTATGAAATCTTCGTAATCTCCGCACTCTTCTTCATATAACTCCTTAAATAATTGGCCTATTCCTTCGTTACCTGGATTAGGTATTGCAACTCTTCTTCCCTTTAAGGCACACCAATTATTTACTTCAGCGCCCCTATAAACTATAGCTATGTCGTTCTCAGCGTATTCAACTTTTTTCCTAGTCTTTAATCCTTTAAGTAATGAAGGAGGAAGCGAGACTATCTCTGGAGTAAATGAAATGTATAAATTACCGACTTTAAGAGTCTCTCCTTCAGCCCTTTTCCTAACCATTCCGGGAGGAATTGTTTCTAAATATATTTTATATCCTTTACTTTTAAGGAAATCCAAGACATCCTTTGCTGCGAACCATTGATTTCCTGCGAATGACATTTTTATTCCTGAGGTATCTCCCCATATATCTTCTAAAACGTCAAATAACTGTAGTGTAAGATCCATAAATGTACTTTCTTTGTTATTACTTTAAATTCTTTAGTGAAATTTTTGGCAATAAAGTTTTTTTATTACTCCGAACATGTGTTCGTATGATATACATTTTTGGTAATGGAATAGCTGGGCTTTCGGCCGCAGTTTCTTTAACTAAAGCAGGACATAAAGTAACAGTAATAACAAAGAAAATAACCGGAGGATCAACTTACATAGCAAAAGGGGGAATCGCAGCAGCAGTTGGTAATGACGACTCTCCAGAAATCCATGCAAAGGATACGCTTAGAGTGGGAGATGGCTTATCTGATGAGAGGGCAGTAAATTACATTACTTCAGAAGCTCCTAAAGCAGTTAGAACTTTAGAAGAATGGGGATTTGATTTTGCCAAGGACTTAAGGTTAGAAGGAGGTCATTCCAGGAGAAGAGTTTTGCACAAAACAGATGAAACCGGGAGGGATGTATACGATTTTTTAATGGCAAAAGCAAGAGAACTGAATATTCCAATTGAAGAAGATGAATTACTAGCTATAAGGACTAAAAATAATGAAGTTAAAGGATTCATAACAAAAAATAGAGGCGAAATTGAAACAGACAAAATAATTTTGGCAACTGGAGGCTATGCTTACCTCTGGAAATATACTTCAAATCAATTCACAAATACGGGAGATGGAATAGCTATAGCTTTTAGGTCCGGTGCTTTACTTGCTGACATGGAGTTTGTTCAATTTCATCCTACAGTAACTAACTTAGACGGTGAAACTTTTCTATTGACTGAAACTTTAAGAGGAGAAGGAGCAATTTTAATAAACGACAAAGGAGAAAGGTTCGCATTTAAATATCATGAGAAGGGAGAACTAGCACCTAGGGATGTACTATCTAGGGCGATATATACTGAATACTTGCAAGGCAGAAAAGTTTTCATGGATTTAACTAAAATTGAAGATTTCGAAAATAAGTTTCCAGTGTTAGTCGCATACTTAAAAAGACATGGTAAAGATAAGAATTTCAAAATACCAGTATTTCCTGGAGCTCACTTTGTAGATGGAGGAATAAGAGTTAATATAAGGGGAGAAAGCAACATCAAAGGCTTATATGCAATAGGAGAAGTTAGCGATACTGGTCTTCACGGAGCAAATAGATTAGCGAGTAATTCTTTAGCCGAGGGTTTAGTTTATGGTGTTAATATTCCTCTTTATATAGATAAATGGGAAGGATTATATGTTGATGATGGAGAAATAGATAACGTAAAATTAAATGAAAGTGACAAGAGCTTATCAATAGATGAAGTTAGGGAAATAAATTGGGAGAATGTTGGAATAATAAGAAATGCTGAGAAACTGAATAAAGCAATTTCAATATATTCATCATTAGATACAAAGAACACTGATGAGAAATCTAATTCCGTATTAATGTCTTATTTAACTGCACTCGCAGCTTACAAGAGAACTGAAAGTAGAGGAAATCATTATAGGGAAGATTATCCTTATAAAGATGATAAATGGAAGAAGAGAATATATTTCCAAGTTTCAGAATAAAAAACATGGAATGTGATGCTGCTGTAGTTTTATTAATTAGTTGTGAAAATAAATTTTTATTAATAAAAAGATCAGAAAATCCAAACGATCCTTGGAGTGGAGATATGGCTTTACCTGGAGGACATAGAGAAGGAAATGAGAGCTGTGAAACCACAGCTAAAAGAGAGTGTAAAGAAGAAACGGGTATTGATCCTGAAATAATTACCTTTCTTGGTTATTATTCTCCACATAATGCTAATATTTCTGTAGCAGCATTTCTCGGTAAGACTTGTCTTTCAAGAATTAAAAGGGATAAAGATGAAGTTGCAAAGTATTTTTGGGTAAGCTTTTCTGAGCTAAAGAAAGGAGATGAGTGTTTTTATTACAAAAAATATAGAATATGGGGAATGACGTATAGAATAATTAGAGATTACATGGAAAAGTTCAGCCCGGCAACTGATACTTCATCCATCCGTTCCGTCGGCCATTCATCACTTTAATAATAGCTTATCTTACTCCTTTACATAGTTTACGCTTCTCTTAACGTCTTATTATATCTAATCATATTTCTATTGTTCCTTTCACTATATTTTAAATTTTTCCAATTTTGTTAAAATCTGAAGAAACGGATAGTTTGCTCTATTATCGAATTTTTAATCTTTATACTTATTCCAAATTTTATTTATTAATCTCTTAAAATTGGTATGTATAAGGATAGTGTTGCCATTAAGTTATATATGTCTAGAAAACGTGAGATAGCTTATACTTTTAGTCGAATTAAGTTTAGTAGCATAATTTATAGCTCAGCGGCGACAGTATCCATATAAGCAAAAATAATAGTCGCGGACCATATAGAATATTAGTGATGAAGACTTTTGGGACAGAATTGTGAAGATGTGGCGGCTAACTGATTTTAACTTGTGCAAAGTATTCTAATACACCATGAGGCCAATTCATCTAGCAGTAGGCAAGTTTAACATTGATATTATAGTTAAGCTTAATGCTTTCCCTTCTGTAGATAGTAAGATAAACACTGATGTTATGGAAATCATGCCTGGTGGTTCAGCAACTAACTATTCCGTTGCAGTAAATAGGTTAGGGCATAGTGCAAAGTTATTAGCAAAAATAGGCAAAAGTCCCTTAGTCTCTACATTATTAACTCCTTTGGCAGAAGAAGGAGTTGGATTAGATTTTTTGATAGAATGTGACAAAAAGCCTAACATGGCTTTAATACTTTTGAGGGATGACGGTTCAATATCTATAGTTAGAAGAACTGATCAATCTTTGTTACCCAGTTTAGAGGATGTTAAAAAGTACTCTGGAATGTTTGATGTAATACATTATGCCTCTATCTCTAACGATGTCATATATAAAGATCCTTCAGCAAAAATTGTAAGCTACGATCCAGGTCCTTATGCTTCTGAGTACGAGGGCGAAGAAGTAGATATTCTTTACGTTAACGAGAAAGAATATGAGAGTCTTAAAACTAAAGCTAATGCAAAGATTGTGGTAATTAAGAAAGGTAAGGAAGGTGCAGAAGTAATAGGAGACGAAGACTGTAAAGTTAACGCAATGAAAGTTAAAGTTATGGATACTACTGGGGCAGGTGATGTGTTTGATGCTGCCTTCAATGTTTCCTTTATAGATAATCGGTCTATAGAAGATTCTTTACGTTTTGCTACAATTGCTGCTGGCTTGAAAGTTACTAACCTCGGAGGAATAAGTTCTCCTAAGCTAGAGGAGGTGGTAAAAAAGTTAAAAGATGCTAATATTAATGTTAAATGTAAATGATTGTCCTTTTCGTTGACTTTGATTATTTCTTTGCTCAAGTTGAAGAAGTACTTAACCCGCAACTTAAAGGTAAACCTGTTGCAGTGTGTGTATTTTCTGGAAGATTTAAGGATAGTGGTGCAGTAGCTACAGCTAATTATGAAGCTAGAAAGTTAGGAATAAAGTCCGGCATTCCAATCCCTAAGGCTAAGGAAATAGCTCCTAATGCAATATACTTGCCTATTAGGAAAGAACTATATAAACAAGTTTCTGATAGAATAATGTATGGAATACTTTCTAAATATTCCGATAAAATTGAAATAGCTAGTATAGATGAGGCATACCTTGATATCACTGGTAAAGTTAAGGATTACTATGATGCTTATCAGTTAGGCAAAAAGATAAAAGATGAAATTCTTGAAAAGGAGAAAATCACCGTAACAGTAGGCATTGCTCCGAATAAGGTTTTTGCCAAAATAATAGCCGAAATGCATAAACCAAACGGTTTGGGAATTCTAAAGCCTGAAGAAATTGGAGGTTTTATAAAATCTTTGCCTATAGAAGAAATTCCCGGCGTCGGGAACTCAATTTATTCCAAATTAAAAGAAATGGGAATTAAGTATTTATATGATATTCTTAAGATAGATTTTGACAAATTGAAAGAAGAAATAGGAAGATCTAAGGCAAGTTACCTTTACTCTTTAGCTGATAATACATATGCTGAGCCAGTAAAAGAAAGGGTGAGGAAGCATATAGGGAGATATGTTACAATGAAAAGGAATTCAAGAGATATTAGGGAAATTCTACCTTATTTAAGGAGAGCTATAGATGAAGCTTATTCTAAGTCTAATGGAGGAATTCCTAAAACTTTAGCTGTTGTAGCTATAATGGAGGATCTAGACATAGTAAGCAGGGAAAAGACTTTCAATTTCGGTATAGGTAAAGATAAGGCATATTTAGAGGCAGAGAAACTTTTAGAGGAAATAATAAAATCTGATAAAAGAAAGTTAAGGAGAGTCGGTGTGAGATTAGGGAAGATATATAAGTCTACAACTTTAGATAGTTTCTTCAATAACGTCTAACGTTACTTGACCGGTAAGCTTTGAAACTTGTATCTCACCGTAACGTTTAACATAATTCTCATAGCCTTTAATTCCCCTATCTTGAGTTTCTGGAGAGTTTTTCACTTTAATGTTCACGAAGAGTGGAATTCTATTGGTTATCATCTTTTTCTCTATTTTAATAATTTTAGATAGTTTTTCCATATCTTCTTTAATTCCTTCAGCTAAGACTACTCCCTTATCTCCTTCTATTACCTTAGTAGAAGTTATTTCACCATACTTGTCTAAAATGAGCACAAATCTTGCAACTCTTCCGCCCTCTATATCTTCATAAAAATTCAGACCTAGAAGATATTTTCCACTAGAGGTAATAGGTATAACGTAAAGTTCTTCGTGACCTATTACGTTGAGTATTGATTTTATTTTGACCTTCATATAAGTAGGAATTATGATTGAAATAGATGGGTCTTTCGGTGAAGGAGGAGGGGAAATATTAAGGACTTCATTAACGCTTTCCGCACTTACTGGTAAGTCTTTTACGATATATAATATAAGATCTAGGAGGAAAAATCCTGGTTTACAAAGGCAGCATTTGTCTGCTGTTAAATTAACGAAAGAGCTTTGCTCTGCAGAAACTAAGGGAGATTATTTGGGATCTCAAGAGCTTGTATTTATTCCTCATGAGATAAAGAAAGAAGGAGAGTTCACATTAGATGTGACAACTGCAGGAAGTGTTACTTTGATAGCAGTATCTGTAATTCCTCTTATTATCAATAGGAATATAAAAATTCGAATAATAGGTGGTACCGACGTTCCTAAAAGTCCTACAATAGATTACATGAGAATGGTTTATTTGGAAATTTTAAGAAAAATAGGAATACAGGGCGAGATAAAATTAATAAAAAGAGGTCATTATCCTAGAGGAGGAGGGATAATAGAGCTGAGCAACTTTGCTGGAAAGGGAGAAGAATTTGAAATAACTGAAATTGGTAATGTTGAGGAAATAAAGGGCATTTCTCATGTATCGTCTTTGCCTTCTCACATTGCAGAGAGGCAGGCAAAATCTGCGGAAGAAGTGATAAGGAAATTCCTAAACGTTAATGTTGACATATCTTTGGACATTAGACAAGGAGAAAGCGAAGGTACTGGAATTACTCTAGCCGCTTTTGGTAAGAGTATAATGGGTTCAGACTCTTTAGGAGAAAAAGGTAAGAGAGCAGAAAAAGTAGGAGAAGAAGCTGCAGTTCAACTAATAGAAGATTTGAAAACTAACGCAGGAGTAGATAGGCATATGTCAGATATGCTTATGCTTTATACTTCTCTTTATAAAGGCAAATTTACTGGAGCAATGCTGACTATGCATGCTAAGACAAACGCTGAAATTATAAAGAAGTTCATGCAAGATAGGAAGATTGAAATTGTAGAGAGTAAACCATTTACCTTTAAGGTATTATAACAGCTCTTCCTATTATTCTTTCACTTGATAAATCGTCAATTGCTTCATTTATTTCTTCCAATTTATAAGGGACTGCAAGCGTTTTTATTTTGCCTTCTTCATAGAGTTTTACTGTATTCCTCATATCATCTTTTGTACCGTACAATATTCCTTTTATTTTAAGCCCTCTAAGTACGAGAAGTTGTTCCCAGATTTCCATTTCTCCTCCGAATTCTCCTACTATTCTTAGCTCTCCCATTCTATCTAATGCCCAAACTATATCTCTTAATGTTTCGTTACTACCTACGTAATCAATGATATAATCAAATTTTTCTCTTCCTATTTTTGCAGAGAAGTCTTCAGAATATGAATTCTTTACTTGGATTATTCTATCAGCACCAAGCTCTAACGCTTTACTTAATTTTAGCGAATTCCTTCCTACTACTGTAGTTTTAACTCCTTTAGATTTTAATATTTGTAATGCAATCATACTTACTGAACCTGTTCCTATTAACGCCACATTGCTATCTTCTTCTATATTCTTCACGGAATTGTATGCCGTAACTCCTGCATCTGCT
Source organism: Acidianus sp. HS-5 (assembly GCF_021655615.1). Taxonomy (GTDB): domain Archaea; phylum Thermoproteota; class Thermoprotei_A; order Sulfolobales; family Sulfolobaceae; genus Acidianus. The sequence continues at coordinate 958,619 of NZ_AP025245.1, read as the reverse complement.
AATGGTGCAATCTTAATTGGATTCTCCTCGTTATCAATCTTTATCAGATTATCTTCTGACGGCACTTTAACGTATTCTGCAAAGCCCCCATCTTCTTGAACTCCTAAGATTTTCACTTTTTCACAAAACTGAGGATATCCTCTTCTGCAGAATTTGCAAGTTCCGCAACCAAATGCGTTATATACTATAACTTTATCTCCTTTCTTAAAATGCTCAGAATCTTCAGTAATTTCTCCTACAATTTCATGACCCAATATTCTGGGAGGATTAACAAGTATATCGTCCTTCCATTCTCCGAAAATAATATGTAAATCTCCGTGGCATAGGCCAGTAGCTAATACTTTTAAAAGAATTTCTTTACCTTTAACTTCTGGTTTTTTGACATCTTTGATGCTTAATGGCCTGCCTATTTGATCAAGAACTGCTGCTTTCATTACCAACCTGCCTTTAGATAGGCTTTAACTTCCCAATCAGTTATATAATTATTATAACTCTCTAACTCTCTGTTCTTTAATTCAATGTAAGATGAAACCAGCTCTGCTCCTATTGAGTATTTAATATAATTATCATTATCTAGCTTGCGTAACGCTTCTTCCAGATTATTTGGCAATGATCCTAACTCTACATTAGGTTCTACATCTAACTTCCTTTCTATTCCATCTAATCCAGAATATATAATCGCAGAGAGTAATAAATATGAGTTTGACAAGGGATCTGCTAATCTAAATTCTACAGATTTTGTATCTTTGAAGTTACTCGGTACTCTGATTATAAAGTGCCTTTCAGTTCCTAATCCTAATATGCTAGGAGTTACAGTTTCTCTAAATCTTTTATAGGAATTTATTGTAGGTGAAGCAAAAGCCATTATACTGCCTATGTGTTCCAGTACTCCTGCAAAGAAATTATACACAATTTCGCTTAATCCCAAACCTTTATTATCGTTCATATTGGTCATCATATCTTTTCCGTCAGTTGAGGTAAGTTTGAAGTACACATCCATACTGCTACTTGGATAATTTGAGAAAGGCTTAGGCATGAACGTTGAGAACAGCTTATAAATTCTTGCGGAATCCCTTATTACTTCTCTAGCAGTTATTAAAGAATCTGCTGCGGATAACGCGTCCTTTTCTGCAAATCTTATTTCGTATTGCGCAGGGCCGTAATGTTTATTTATTGTCTCCACTTGAACTTCCACACTCTCTAAGTATTTTATAACATCTCTAAGAAAATTTTGTTCCTCCATTAGTCCTTCTGGAGAAAATGCTTTTGAGTCATCTGCAGGAGATATTTCGTTCTCATTTTCTTTTACCAGATAAAATGTAGGTTCAAATGATACTTGAATTGAAAGTCCTTTTTCTTCTAACTTATCTATAGCCCTCTTGAGTAATCCTCTACTGCAAAATGGTGAAGGCGTTAAATCCGGTAAAGTAATATATGAAAGAACTCTTGCAGTTCTCTCCAAGTAAGGTAAAATGATGAATGTAGATGAATCTGGTATTGCCAAAACGTCCCCATATCTAAGCTTTATTGGAGAGTCTGTATAATCTAACATGAGTAAGCTTTCTGGATACGGTAGACCTGCATCTTTTAATATTAAGTTTTCAAACTCGGCTCTTCTTAAAGATCTTTCTCTAACGTTACCTAGTAAATCAATGAATTCTACTCTTACATAATCTACTTTTCCAGATTTCAAAATTTCAAGTAACTCGTCCTTAATCAAATTCTATCGACTGAAAAAAGGATTTGTAAAATATAAATATTAAAGTAAAGCGTACATTATTTTTCCAGCATACATGACAGCGTTTTGGTATTCGGTAAAAAATCCCCTATGTTTTAATTCTCCTCTAAAATAAACTTCAATAGAATACATATAATCTGTATCCTTAACTTTTCGCCTATGGAATTTTATAATGTAGTTTCCTATCTCTATCCTCTTCTTTTGAGAAGCCATATAACCTAATCTCATTATTTCTAAATCAATCATTAAGAAAATATGTTATACTTAGACTATTTTAAGCTTTGATGTCCAATATAATGTGATATTTAAAAGGTTTTACGCTCCTAACTATTCTGCCAAAAAAAGCTTTAGGATAAATTTTCATAGCCTCTTTAACAGGATCTTCCTTAGTTTCTATTTCAATGAAGAGGTGAATTACTCCTCCGGGCTTAATTTTTTGTAAAGCAACTTCGTAAGCTTCTTCAGCTTTTTCAGGTAATGGAGATATAATTCTATCGGCACTCTCCAAATCATTAATTCTTTTAAATGTATCGCCATATATCGGTATCACATTGTAAGTCTTGTTTAAGTCAATGTTTGCCATCATATAATAATACGCATATGGATTCATATCTAGAGAATAAACTATTTTAGGCTTTCCAAGTTTTGCGGATAAAATTGAAAATGGCCCATATCCAGCAAACATGTTTATTATTATTTCTCCCTTTTTTACCTCTCTGGCAACTCTTAAATGCTCAAAAGAAAGTTTGGAGGAGAAAAATACTTTAGTGAAATCTAAATAATACTCACATCCATATTCTTTGTAAATAGTTTCGCTCCTCTTTTCTCCTAAAATATGATAAAATGATGGTAACCTAAAATCCCCTTTTGTATCCCTATATCTTCCCCATACGGATTTTACGTAAGGATGCTTATCTAAAATTTCCTTGGCATAACTCTTCAAATCTTCGGGCTCTTTATTGAAAGGAATCCCTATTATTGCTATATCTCCTACAATCTCAATTTTTTTCCACTTTTCCAATTTCTTCTACCTTTCTATTTGCCTCTTCTATGTCTTTTGTTCCGACGTTTAATGGAACTCCTCCATCAAGCACTGCTTCTCCATTAACTATTACGGTTTCTAAAGAATATGAGGAATAAATTAAACTCTCATAAGGCGATTCCTTATCTATAGGATAGGATGGAGGTTCGTTAACTTCAAAGATCAGAATATCAGTAGTATTTCCAACGGAAATTCCACCGCTTATTTTCAATTGAGAATATCCCCACTCCGTTACTGCTTTGAATGATTCTTCTGCAGTTAAGAGAAGACGTGATGTTGCTACGCCTATCTCGTTTCTAATATCGAATTTTGGAGTTAAATCTATTGATATAGAAGGTTTATATGCTCCTAAAGTGAATTTACAAATCTCTAAACTCGGAGTAAAAGCTAAGCTCAAGTTATTCTTCCTTATTTTCTCAAGGTCTTTTCTACTTCCTCCACCTAAGGCTATAGTATAAGGCGAAACGTTATTTATTCTTTCTAAGTTAACGTTCCTATCAACTAATATTGGCAATTTATATTCACTTGAGATACTCATAGCTTCTTCTGCTTCATCCTCATCGCATATTTTCAATACTATTCCGCTCTCGTCCTTAGATATCCATTTACTGTATAAGCTTTCAAAGTTTTTCTTCCAATCACCTTTCATCCAATTGCAACCTATTTCTGCAGAAACTATAGGCCTTAGTCCCACAGTTTTTGCAGCTCTTGCGGCTTGTTCTACGAAAGGTTCAGTTACCACAACAGTAGTTACTCCAGATCTAAGTAAGTGGTATGCCCCTAGCAAAGAGAAATAATAGGCGTCCTTACTAGATATCGTTGATATTAAATCATTAGGATTAGCTTTACCAGAGAATATTCTATATCTGAAAGGGTACAACTGAATAAAACTCTGTGTTGTTATAAAGCCTGGAGAAACCAGTCTATCAAAGCCTCCTACTATTAATTCAGCATCATCGTAGCCTTCTAATTCCCTTCTTGATACTGCCTCTATTTTCCCATCATTTACACCTAAATATGCATTGGGCACTGGTGCGGAATCTTTTATAAAGGCTATTCCTGCTTTTATAAGGATCTTCAACTCATGTAAATTATGAGTTAAATATAATTTATAACTGTCTATTATTCGAAGGTAAAATGGAAATCATAGAAGACATAGAAGAAGAGATAAGTCAAAATTACACAGTAAACACTGACGTAAGATTGGGAGAAGCTTACGTTACCGGTGCAGGAGATTCGTTCGCTGCTTCCTTAGTTATAGAGGGAAAAACAAAAGGAAAGTTTAGGGCGATAGATCCTTATGATGCTTTATGGATGAATATAAATAAGCCCCTTATTATAGTTTCAGTTTCGGGCAAACCTAAGTCAAATATAAGCCTTGCAAGAAAATTTAAAGGTAGGACTAAGATATACGTGATAACTGCGAACCCTAATTCTGAACTTGCAAAACTTGCAGATGAAGTTATTAATTTACCTTATAAGCCTAAGCGCGTTCTACCTGGAACATTATCATTCATGATGTCCTTAAGTGCATTATACAAGATTGCAGGAGTTGAAGAGGATAAAGGTCGCGATAAGGAAATTATTTTAGAAGATAAAGCGTTCTTTATAGGTAAGGGAGAAAATTACGGTATTGCTTACTTTGCTTATCTGAAACTAGCTGAAATATTTGGTTGGAGTTCAAATTTTGAGCGATTAGAGCAATTCTTTCATTCTCCAATATTTTCTTCAAGGTCGAGAGAAGTTGTAGTTTTCTCCTCAGGAGATGAGAGGGAAAAAACTATAAAGAAATTAATGAACATCAATTTAACGGAATGTGAAGGCGCATTCTGTAATTTAAGGACTTTATTAAAATCATTAATTTATACAATGAAGTCAAAGGGCTGGAACAAAATTTACTTCTTAGAAGACAAGGAAACATTAAATATCAGTTCAACAATGATATACTGATATGAAGGAGCTAGACTTAACTAAACAATCTGGAGGTTGCGGATCAAATACTCCTTCAGTGTCTTTAATGAAGTTCTGGTTAGAAATTGGAGGTAACCAAGAGGTTAAAATAATTGCATTACAAGGAGTTCAAGCTGATCAAGTGGAAATGTGGGCGATGGCAATGCAAGAGAAAGGTGTTAAAATATTGAATAAAGAATTCAATGAAGATAAGGTTATATATACTGTTTACTTACCATAACGTATGGACAAATTAGATTTAGCGAAGTATCTAGCTATCATTTTTGCAGGTATCTCTGGAGTAATTTATATTATTGGAGATCCTTTAGATAAGTTACTTTCCTATCAAGGACCAGTATTTTCTGGAGCTTTATTAGGATGGTACGTGATAAATAGGTATACTCCTAAAGATAAATTTGTAGAATTTGAGGACTCTTTGGTTCCAGTAACTTCATTACTAATAAGAAATAAATCTTGGATAGGCTTTACAGTTTCAGTCTTCTTAATAACCTTTTGGTTGACGCCCTTTGTTTTTAGGATAGCTCAAAATCTTCCAGTTCTCTATTTCGGTGCTTTTATTTCAGATTTTATAGGTGGTTTCATAGCAGGTTACTTAATTCCTTCATTAAAATTCATGGAAAAGATAATAATTTACAGTTTAGGTTTTGCCGCAGATATATTTTATGTAATGCTTCTCTACATTTATTCGGTAATGTACAATATTTCGCAAAACAGCCTTTTAGATCACGTCTTGGGTTTCGTTTATATTGTAAAATTTTCTGAGGGTATTTTATTTGCGATATATATTATTAAAAAGGTAAACGCTATTTGAGTGTCAAGGTTCTCAAAAATGAAAGGCAAGGTTTACCTAGTAGGTGCGGGTCCGGGAGATCCAGAATTAATAACAATAAAAGGTTTGAAAATACTCAAACAAGCTGATGTCGTAATATACGATAGATTAGTTTCTAAAGAGATTTTAAAAGAATGCAAATCAAAATCAGAACTAATTTATTTGGGCAAAGGCTTAGGAGAAGCTGATCTCCAAGAGAAGATAAATTCCACTCTAGTTGAAAAGGCAAAAGAAGGTAAGATAGTGGTTAGACTAAAAGGAGGAGATCCTTACGTTTTTGGCAGAGGAGAAGAAGAGTGTAAATATGTAATGGAACAAGGCATACCTTGTGAGGTCATACCTGGAATTAGCAGTGCTATTGGAGTTCCTGCTTACGCTGGAATCCCGGTAACTAGTAGATGGTATTCTTCTGGGTTTACGGTAATTTCTGGAACTAGAGCTGGAAATAAAATAATCGACCTGGATTATATTCCAAAAAAAGGAACGCTGATAGTATTGATGGGAGTTAATAAAATAGAAGAGCTACAAGAAGCGTTAGAGAAAATTAGAAGCCCAGAATGTCCGGTAGCTATAATACAAAACGGTACGCTTCCTTCCCAGAAGGTAACTTTAACTACATTAAGTAAATTGAAAGAAACAGTAATATCTGAAGGTATCTCGTCTCCTGCAGTCATAATAATAGGCGAAGTTATAAAATTAAGAAATAAATTGTGGAAATTCTCATAATTTAACTATGAAAGATCCAGTCTGTGGAGAAGAGGTCAATAATACTAATTATAAATATGTTTACAAAGGTATAACTTATTACTTCTGCAGTCCTATGTGTATGGCTGAATTTAAAAAGAATCCAGAAAAGTTTGTAAAGAATAAGTAAAAGATAAATAATAAGTTAAAGAGAAGAAGATATGTATCCACCAAAAACAGGTTATGTAATTCCCGACAGTCTAAGTGAAGTTATAGAATTTCTAAAGGCTCACGATGACGCTAAAATTCTTGCTGGAGGTCATAGCTTAATACCTATGATGAAACTTAGAATAGTTAGGCCTTCTTATTTGGTCGACATAACCAAACTTAAAGAACTTCATTATTTAGATAAAAAAGAGGAGTACAAAATAGGAGCAACAGTTACACATTATGAAGTATCCAAAGCTCAAATTCCGTTATTAAGCGAAGTTGCCTCAAAAATCGGAGATCCTCAAGTAAGAAACATGGGAACAATAGGAGGAAGTATTTCACAATTAGATCCTTCAGCAGACTATCCTGCAGCACTTTTAGTACTTAATGCAAAAGTAAAGATTAAAGGTCCTTCTGGAGAAAGAACAGAAGAGTTCTCTCTATTTGATAAGGATATGTTTACGCCAGACCTATCTCAAGGGGAGGTAGTTACTGAGGTTTCCATTCCTGACGTGAGTAGTTATAAGTACTCTTATCAGAAGTTGGAGAGAAAAGCTGGAGATTTTGCAATAGTTGGCGTCGCAGTATTAATAAAAACTAATGGTGATGAAGTTGAAGATTTTAGAATCGGAGTTACTGGAGTAAATAATAAGGCATATAGATCTCAAGTTGCAGAAGAAATGATTAAGGGCAGGAAAATTAACGATGAAATTATTGATAAAATAGCTCAAGAAGTTGCGGATGAGTCTAATCCGACATCCGATATAAGGGGAAGTGCAGAGTATAAAAGGAAGGCTACTAAAGTTATGACAAAGAGAGCAATTCTAGATGCTTTAAAGAGGTGATTGTAATGAAGGTAATAGAAAAAGATGATAAAGTGAAGATTCACCTTAAAATTAATGGAAATGATTATGAAACAGAAGTAGAACCGAGAAAACTGCTAGTTCATGTACTTAGAGATTTAGGCTTTACCAGTGTTCACATAGGCTGCGATACGAGTAATTGTGGGGCATGCACTGTAATAATGAACGGTAAATCTGTCAAATCTTGTACAATTTTAGCCGTTGAAGCAGATGGTAGTGAAATACTTACTGTAGAAGGATTAATAAAGGACGGTAAATTGCATCCTATTCAAGAGGCATTTTGGGATAAGCATGCACTTCAGTGCGGTTATTGTACTCCAGGAATGATAATGCAGAGCTATTGGCTACTCTCTCAGAATCCTTCTCCTTCAGAGGACGAGATAAAAGAAGGGCTATCTGGGAATTTATGTAGATGTACGGGCTATCACAATATTATAGAAGCAGTTAAGGAGGCTTCTCAAAAGTTAAAAGGTCATTAATAGTATCTATATCAATAATAACTCCTTTACTACATTCTACAAAACACAAATTTTTCATATTTTTTAAAATTTTTTTAGCTCCTACATCTCCATTTATTTCCATTACTTTGTCAAAGATTTTTTTACTTAAAATTACAGGATTTCCCCAAGTTTCTTTATATGTAGGAATTATCGCATTGCACTCAGAATTAAAGGAATCTATTATCTTATGGATATCTTCCGTTTTTACGAATGGCATATCTCCAAGTGCTATGAGAACTCCGTCATAGTTTTGGAAAAACCTTAATCCCAGTTTGATACTAGTAGATATTCCTTCCATCCATTTAGGATTATAAATTACTATTTCATTTTTAAGATACGGAAACAGCTCTTGGGCATATTTTCCTACTATGATTGCTCTTTCCATGTCTACGTTACTTAATACATGTTCTATAATCGTCTTTCCGTTTATTTTCTCAAGAAGTTTATTTTTGCCGAATCTTCTGCCCTCGCCAGCTGCTAAAATCACTGCTCCAATTTTCATTAAAGATATATAAGTTATTAAGAATAAAGTAGTTTATGCGTTATCAAGGAAGTATTGAAGTTAACGCTAAGAAGGAAGCGATTTTAAATATAATTGGAAATGTAGAGCTTGTAGCTTCTTGCTTTCCTGGAATTAAAGATATCAAAAAAGATGGCGAAAATTACATCGTAAAAGGTACTGCAGGAATAGGATTTATAAAAGGAGATTATACTGCGAAAGTGAAAATGAAGAGAAGTGATGACGGATTTGATTTAGACGCTCAAGGGAATGGAATGAATAGTAATGTGAATATAAACGCTAAAATTGGAGTTGAAGATGGTAAAATTAATTATACTGCAGACGTTAACGTCAGTGGAATATTAGCTTCTGCAGGTGCCAGATTAATGGAACCGGCATTAAATAAGATATTAAATCAACTTTTTGACTGTATAAAGAAAAAGGTGGAATCATCATGATATCTGGAGAAGAGAAAATATCAAATAAAGATAAAGCTTTACAATTTCTTAGCAATTATGAGAATCTTTTGAAATGTACTCCCGGAATAAGTAAAATAAACGATAAGGAATTTTACGCATCTGTTAAGATTGGTCCTCTTAGTGTTGAAGTTCAAGGTACAGTAGTCGAGCATAGAGTTGATGGTAATAAGGTGTTTGATAAAATAGAAGTTAAAGGCCCTGGAATAGTAGTTACGATAAGTACTGTAGTAACAGTAGGCGATCATATATTAACTTGGGAGGCTGAATACGGTTTAACTGGAAGTCTTGCTAAAGCTTTAGAGAATACTATAACTAAACAAGCTAAAGAGTTGACAAGACAAATAATTTCTTGCTCTGTTTCAACTATTAATTCCAGTAATAACTCCTAATCCTCTTGTTCTTCCTTCCCTAAATATGAAAATCTGTCCTTTTTCAAGATATTCCGGTCTATAAAGAAATTTTAATTCGACTTCTGATGATTCTCCTGTTCTTAAGAGTCCTATTGCTATTTTCTCAAATTTCACAGCTTGTCTTATTGTGTATAGGTGAAGCGTAGCTACATAACCTTCTTTTATTGTAGTAGGATGATGAAGTACTATTATCTTTGCTGTGAAGTTCTGCGTAGCTTTTGGTTTATTATTTTCTGCTAATATCATACCTTTCCTTAATATTTCCCTATTTACACCTTGTATTGCAAAAGTTGCTATACTACCTTGATTAGCCTCATCTACAAATACTCTATTAATTTGAATGCTTTTCACTTTAGCTTGTAAAAACTCTCCGCCCTCATCTGGGCCTACATATACCGTATCATTAGGTCTAACTTTTCCTCTTACTATAGAGCCTAAGACTACAGGGCCTACTCCACTTACATTATATATTTCGTCAATGTATACTAATGTGTCGTTTGATTGAGTTAATAATTTTCTTGGTGGTAGAAAGTAAAGGAATTTCTCAAGTAATCCTATACCTTCTCCGCTAACGTTAGATACTTTGAATATTGGAACAACTCTTCCAGTTTTTACACCTATTATTGCGTTCAATAAGTCGTCCTCATCATTCACTTCCATTACGAATCTGTTTATTCCAGGTATCTTAAGCACGTTTTTCACGTCATTTATTATTTGGTTTACTCTCTCTTTAGGGAATTTATCTACTTTGGTTATAACAATGAATACAGGATACTTAAGAACTGATGCGACAGCAAGATGTTCTTTTCCCATTATACTTAATCCGTCATCACTACCTACAACTAACATAACATAATCTGTTTCATATCCCATTAATCCTTTTAACGTAGTCCTTAAGTATCTCTCATGCCCTCCTAGATCTATTAACCTTATTATTTTGGAACTCTTAATAGTAACTTCTGCTTCATCCATAGGATCTCTACAATTATGATTTACTACTCTTCCTTCATCATCAAAACCTAATATTCTCAAGGTTATTGATGAAGTTCTTCCACTTATTACCTCATGAAGATACCTAGCTATCATTGCACGTAAAGCTCCATTACCGTCATCAAGTTTTCCTAAAATTAGTGTTCCAGTTACAGTACTTTTTCCTGCATTCACGTGGCCCATTACCGCTATATTAACTTGAATAGGCAGATCATTCTTATGTAATCTTATTAATAATTCTGCGACATACTTATCTTTTCTTATTTCTACAATTCTTTTATGTACTATCTTGGAATTTATCATTTTAGCTATTTTTTCTAATACATCTATTGTGCGCTCTAAATCATCTTTATTTAGACCTATTACATCGCCGTCGTCACTTACGCCTATTACGTATATTGCTTCTCCTCCACCTTCCTCAACCCTGTACTTCATTTGAGTTGCTAGTTCTTGCAGTCGCTCTTCTGATATGTCTGATAGAATAAGTTTATATTCTATTTTTCCTATATCATTCTCTCGTGGAAGCTTCATTTCACCACTTTACTCAATATAATATATGTAGAAACTACCAAATAAGCTTTGGTTGGGATTATGGAACCTAAATTAATATTTGAGGCAAAACTTAAGTGTCCAGTTTGTGGGAATGAAACGCTAATTGCTAGGGATTATCTTTACGATGCGGGAGAAGTTGGTAAGCTGGTATTGTCAAACTGGGAATGCACTACTTGTAATTATAAATTTAGGGATGTTAAGCCTTATGAGAGTAGAGAGCCAAAAATTCTAGAATTCATTATAGAAAATGAAGAAGATTTAAATGTAATGGTATATAGATCCCCATTTGCCATTGTAACGATTCCAGAGTTAGGAATAGAAGTATATCCAGAAGATGCATCGCAAGGAATATTGTCTACTATAGAAGGAATTTTAGAAGATGTTTTAGAGAATTTAGGATCTCTATGTGAGGAAAATGATTGCCATGATATTTATGACGCAAAAGAAGGTAAAAGAAAATTCACATTAATTATAGAAGACTCTTCAGGTTTAAGCTTTATAAAAAGTGAAAAAGTAAAAATCACTCGACCTTTATCTCTTTCCCAGCCTCAGTCTTAGTTTTCTTAAATACGATTTCTAATACACCGTTCTTGTATGTAGCCTTTGCGGAATTCTCGTCAACTTCGGCTGGTAGTTCTACTTCTTTATAGTATTTCTTGTCTCCTTCTTGTGCAGATAGCACTAGAGTTTTACCGTTAAGATTTACTTTAATATTATTTTTATCAACTCCTGGGACTTCAGCAACTACTCTAATCTCATCGCCTTTCTCTATGACATCAACCAATGGTTCTCTTTCTTCACTTAATATTGGTTTGCTTCCTAATCTCTTTACATTACCGAATTCTTCTATTATTGGTTTTCCATCAGGTCCTATTGTCATGCTAAAACCGTAAACATAAGGGCCGAAAGTTTTAACTTCTCCTTTCCCTGCTTCCTTAAAGAATTCCTTCTCTAATTCTTCGAATTCCTCTTCCATTTGCCTTATCATATCGTCAAAATAATCAAATATATCATTACTCTTTTTCTTTGAGGGCATTTTTGATCCGAATATATATTCTCCATGTGAAGATTTAAAATTTACTAGGTAAATCTGTGAATTTAGATTATAACTTTTCGCATGAGATTAGTGCCTTTCTTGAACCAGCTCCAATAGTACTCCCATTACACTTTTCGGATGAACAAATGCTACTAGATGACCTCTTGCACCCGGTCTCGGTTGTTTATCAACTAATTGCATACCTTTTGTAGATAGGTCTTCCAATGCTTTATTTATATCCTCAACTCTTATTGCTAAATGATGTAAACCTGGACCCCTTGTCTTTAGGAATTTAGCTACAGTATTATTCATGTCCTCATGATTTATAGGCTCTAAGAGCTCAACTGCAGAATCTCCGTTTTTGCCTACCATGAATGCAACTTTTAGCCCTCTATCCTTAAGCTCTTCTTTGTCTATTAGTTTCATTCCTAAATTTTTCTCATAAAAATCTATTGCCTTATCTAGATTTTCAACCACTACGCCTATGTGATCTACTGTTTGAGTTTCCATGGACTATTATACTCATTTTAATTTATAAATTTGATTAAAAAGCAAAGGTTTTATAGTGTTTAAACAATTAGATATTGGGTATTATCATGGATATGGACGAGAAAATTAAGGAATGGAATAACCTCTATACTAGCTGGGTAGCTAAAAGGAAGGAGAGAAAGCAAAAATTTATAACGCCTTCTGGAGTAGAAGTAAAACCCCTTTATACTCCTCTAGATCTGAAAGGAAATTATGAAGATAAAATAGGCTTCCCTGGAATGTATCCTTTCACTAGGGGAATTTATCCAAACATGTACAGAGGAAGGATATGGACTATAAGGCAATACGCAGGTTTCGGTTCTGCTGAGGATACTAATCAAAGATTTAGGAAGCTATTAGAGGCAGGTCAAACTGGTCTTAGCATGGCATTTGATTTGCCTACACAGCTAGGTTTAGATCCAGACCAAGAATTAGCATTTACTGAAGTAGGTGTAGTAGGAGTTTCAATGTTTCATTGGAAAGAGATGGATCTAGTGGCTAATCAGATTCCTATGGATAAAGTAACAACTTCAATGACCATAAACGCTACTGCAATGGAATTAACATCAATGTATATAGCTACAGCAGAAAGTAGAGGAATAGATAAGAAGATTTTAGGAGGAACTGTACAAAACGATATATTAAAAGAATATATTGCTAGAAAGAACTTCATTTATCCTCCAGAACCCTCATTAAGATATTCCATTGATCTCATAGAGTATTCCTATAAGAATATTCCGAAATGGCATCCAATTAGCATAAGCGGATACCATATTAGGGAAGCAGGAGCGGACGCTATACTCGAAGTAGCATTTACCTTGGCTGATGGCATTGAGTATGTAAGAAAGACTTTAGAAAGGGGAATAAACATTGACGACTTTGCTCCTACACTATCCTTCTTCTTTGCTGGGTATACTAATATCTTTGAAGAAGTAGCAAAGTTTAGAGCTGCAAGGAGAATGTGGGCAAAAATAATGAAAGATTGGTTTAACGCTAAAAAGGCCGATTCTATGAGTTTAAAGTTCCACACACAGACAGGAGGTGCAGAGTTAACTGCACAACAGCCAGAGATTAACATCATTAGGACAACACTTCAAGCCTTAGCCGCCGTACTGGGAGGCACTCAAAGTCTCCACGTAAATTCTTATGACGAAGCTTTAGCATTACCTAGCGAAAAAGCTGCAAAAATAGCAATTAGGGTTCAACAAATAATAGCGTATGAAAGTGGTGCAACAGAAACAGTAGACCCGTTAGCGGGATCTTATTATATTGAATGGCTGACAGATGAAATAGAAGAGAGAGCATGGAAGGTAATTGATAATATTGAAAAAATGGGCGGAATGCTTAAGGCTATTGAGAAAGGTTATCCACAAGCTGAAATAGCTGAAAGCTCTTATAGACTTCAGAAAAGGATAGAAGAAGGAGATCTTACAAAAGTAGGTGTTAATTTCGCTTATGAACAGGATTGGATTGGAACTACTGAGATATTTAGAGTGAATTCTGCAGTGAGGGAGAAGGTAATTACCAGGTTAAAACAATATAGAGAGAATAGAGATAATATTAAGTGGAAGGATAGCCTTGAAAAGCTAAGAAAAGCTGCAGAAGGAAATGATAACTTATTCCCATATATCTTAGAAGCAATAAAATCTGGAGCTACTGTAGGGGAAATAAGTTCAGTTCTAAGAGAAGTATGGGGAGAATATAAAGAGCCAATTATTTTTTAATGAAGCTCTTGAGAAATCTATCCTTATTTTTTACTGGAATTTCATTATGCTCTCTTACTGCTTCCCACTTATCCCAAGGGAATACTATCCATTTATCAATAACTTTATCATAATAATCTGGATATTTTTTAGACCAAGGCTTAACGTAAATAGTCGCTGTTTTTATATTTTGTGGATTAAATAATTCTATAATTCTTGAAACCGCAGACAATGTTTCTCCAGTATCCGAAACATCGTCAACTATAAGTACGTTTTTGTTTTCTAGGTCATCTACATATATTGCCTTCAACGTAGGCTTAGGTTGAGTTTTCCCTACTTCCTTATAAAATTTTATTTCTATGTATTTTATGTTTTTTATTCCTATAATGTCTGAAATTAATTTTGCTGGAATAACCCCTCCAGTTAATATTGCTACTATAACGTCGGGGTTATGATCTTTAATTATTTTTTCGCTTATATTAAATAAACTATCCTCTATATCTTCCCATGAAGGAATGAAATACTCAACCATTAATCATCACTAGCGGAGTTTCAAATTCATCTTGTAAAAGACCTCCATGATGTCCCTTTAATTTACCGTAATCTCCATTCTCCTTATAATCAAAGATGTACGCTGTATTATCAAGAGGTACTGCAATGTAATCAGGTAGCTCAACGTTACCTATTTTGCCTAAGAGTGAGGGGAACTCATCCTTAGTGAAGACTTTTAGGTTAAATCTATGGTAAAGGTAAGTTTTCATATCATATCTACTCTTTAAGAATAAAGCTCTGGAATCTCCGTAAGGAGGAACTTCTAACATACCTAGAAATTCCTTATCATCATTAACGTTTACGTTGTTGCTGACTTCTACATGACCGTGATCTGCAGTTATTGCTATAGTATAATTTCCAATGCTTGCAAGTTTGGTCGATATGCTATAGACTCCCTCAAAAATTTCTCTAGCTGCATTTAAAGTAGGTTCTGCGTAAGGTCCGTATTTATGAGCTAAAGTATCTACATCTGGAATATAGAGGTAAATGAAATCGTAAGAGTTTTGTTGAAGGGTCTGAGAAAAAGTGTATAGCGCGTCCCATATGTCTGTATATTCTTTAGTTTCAGAAGTCTTACCATGAGTCGCTTTGCTGAATTGCGTATTACTTATACCTTTTGGTACAATTTCTACGGTCTTTTTATTTTGAACCTCCGCTAAATAGCTTTTTACCTCTGGGAAAGCTTTTTCAAACGGTACCGCATCTTGGATTGAATCTCTCTCATTTATTGATGGATGCGAATATTTTAGAGTATTTATTATACCTCCTAATCTTTTAACAAAAGTATTATAACCTAAAATTCCGTGCTCCCCTGGAGTAAGCGCTGTAAACAGTGTAGTTAGGACTGTTGATGTAGTTGAAGGGAAAACTGTATGAAACTTCTCTGCTTCCTTCTTTACTGTTCCAGATTTATTTATAATGTTCCATCCAAATCCGTCCAGTAAAACTAGAGCCATCTTTTTGCCAGGAATGGTAATTTTACTTAAGCAATTCCTCTTTACTCCTAGGAAGTCTGCAATACCGCATGCTAATGAATAAATGTTCTTTTCATAGTTAGGTAGTTCTAAACTCATATGCATAATCTTAATAATATCCTTATAAAATAACTGGTAAATGGCAGAGATTCTATTATATGGTGCAATAATTGCAATAATATTAGCAGGCATAGGGGCAGGATTATCAATATTAACTTGGTTCATAAGAAGAAAGTATCATGTATGATGTTATAATAGTAGGAGGAGGCCATAACGGTCTAGTAACTGCTAATTATCTAGCTAGAGAAGGACTAAGGGTAGCAGTTTTTGAAAGGAGAGGAATTATAGGTGGTGCTTCAGTAACCGAAGAATTATGGCCAGGGATAAAAGTATCTACAGGAGCTTACGTTCTTAGTTTATTCAGACCGAAAATTATTGATGATTTAAAATTAAAGAAATTTGGACTGAAGGTCTACAGTAAAGATCCTGGGCTATTTGTACCTTTCGAGAATGGTAAAAAGTTATATATATGGTCTGACTTAAAGAAGACCCAGAAGGAGATAGAGAAGTTTTCTAAAAACGATGCAAAAAATTATGAGAAGTGGATAAAATTCTGGGATCCTCCTTACGAGCTAGTCGATTTATTGATGCTTTCTCCTCCAATAAATCTATCTAATGTAGATGATTTCTTAGCGATTTTAAAGAATGTCAAAATCGATGAAGATACCGCACTATCGATTGCAAGAGCTTTCGTCACTGACGGAAAGAGTTTACTTTCAGAGTTCTTCGAGTCAGATGAAGTAATTTCAGCATTAATAGAAGATGCGGTAGTAGGGACTTATGCATCGCCTTCTATGCCTGGCACTGCTTATGTTTTAGCTCATCATGTAATAGGTGAAGTAAACGGAATAAAAGGAGCTTGGGGCTATGTTGAGGGCGGAATGGGAGGAGTGACCCAAGCATTAAAGAGATCCGCTGAAAGTGTTGGAGTAGAAATATTTGAGTCTAGTGAGGTTAATGAAATACTTGTTGAAAAAGGTGAAGTTAAAGGAATAAAATTAAGCTCAGGGAAGATAATTGAATCTAAAATAGTAGTTTCAAATGCAGACCCTAAAACTACTTTTCTTAAGTTGCTTAGGAATACAGAGATAGACGATGAATTAATTAAAAGAATAAAGTCGCTAAAGACCACTGGAGTATCTTTTAAGATAGTAGGATATTCTGAGGAATTACCAGATTTCGGAAATGGAAAGTCTTTACAGCCCGAGCATATAGCTTCTGAGTTAATTATGCCTAGTTCTGATTATATAGAGAAAGCTTATCTTGACGCAAAAATACTTGGCTATTCCAAGGAACCGTGGCTTTCAATAAATATTCAGTCCTCTGTAGATCCTACTGTAGCCCCTTTAGGCAAGTTTTCCATCTCAATTTTTGGTCAATATTTACCTTATAATAAAAAGCTTGACGAGATTAAAGAGAAGATTGCAGAGATATCATTTGATAAAATAAGGGAATTTGCTCCAAACTTTAAGCTAGTTAAATACGATGTATTAACTCCTTTAGATATAGAAAGAAGATTCGGTATATGGGGCGGTAATATATTTCACCTAGATATGACTCCAGATCAGCTTTACGTGTTTAGACCTACAATAGGGCTAAGCAATTATTCAACACCAATTAGAGGATTATATTTGTGTGGTTCTGGAACTCATCCAGGGGGAGGCGTTACTGGTGCTCCAGGATATAATGCGGCAATGAGAATTTTGTCAGACCTAAAGAAAAGCAAGTAAAAATAATCTAATGTAGTCTTAAATACATGCTAAGAGAAGTATTTTATTGATAATTCATGGACTTAGGATATACTTACGAGATCATCATACTTTTTATATTACTTTCTATAATTGGTATCATACTTATGGGGATATTTAAAAGATTTACTACTAATTTCATGACTAGCGATAAGGCATCTCAATTGCAATTGAAAGGCAAGAAGAAAGTAGACGAGGAAGAAAAGAAAATCACTTGGGGAGATATAGGAGGCTATGAGGACGTTAAGAAGGAGATAATAGACTATGTTGAGTTTCCTTTGAAGAATAAAGACTTAGCATTAAGGTATGGATTAAGGCCACCCAAGGGAATATTATTATTCGGTCCTCCTGGTTGTGGGAAAACTTTAATGATGAGAGCTTTGGCTAGTGATGCAAAGCTAAACTTCATTTATGTTAACGTCAGCGATATCATGAGTAAGTGGTACGGAGAAAGCGAAGCTAGATTAAGGGAATTATTTGCAAATGCTAGAAAAAATGCTCCTTGTTTGCTCTTCTTTGATGAAATAGATACAATAGGAACAAAGAGGGAAAGTCATACTGGGGATTCTGTTACTCCAAGATTATTATCATTAATGCTTTCTGAGATAGACGGCTTAAATAGTGAAGATGGAGTAATAATTGTAGGTTCAACTAACGTTCCTCAACTTTTAGACAAGGCTTTATTGAGAGCAGGTAGGTTTGATAAGTTAATTTATGTGGGTCCTCCTAATAAAGAGGCTAGAAAGGACATTATAAAGATACATTGTAAAAACAAGCCTTTGGCAGAAGATGTGGATCTGGACAAAATAGCTGAAATGACAGAAAGGTACAGCGGGGCAGATTTAGCAAACATATGCCAAGAAGTTGCTAGGAAGGCTGCGATAGAGGCAATGCAGAGCGGTAAGGATGTTAAGATAACTATGAAAGATTTCATGGATATAATCCAAAGGTATAAGCCAAGTGTAACGCTACAGATGGTTGAAGATTTCGAGAAGTTCAGGCTAGATTTTGAAAGAAGGGCTAGAAAAGGAGAAGATTTAGAGTCTGAAATAGAAGATAAAATAACTTTAGATGATATCGGAGGTTATACTAAAGTTAAGACTGAATTAAAGGAGCTACTTGAGTTACAGTTGAAATATTCAAAATTAATGGAACAAATGAAAGTACCTCCAATAAGGGGAATATTGCTCTACGGACCCCCAGGAGTAGGTAAGACGATGATGGCTAAGGCTTTATCAAAGACTATAGGTGTTAAATTAATTTCGGTTAGTGTAGCAGAAATTATGTACAAGGGATATGAAGGTGCAGTATCAATATTAAAAGAGGTATTTAATAGAGCCAGGGAAAATAAGCCTTCCATTGTATTGCTTGATGAGTTAGATGCGATAGCTTCAAGAAGATCTCAAAAGGATAATACTGATTCTTCAAAGATAGTTAACCAATTATTAACTGAAATGGATGGGATAAGGAATTTAAAGGAAGTAGTAGTCATAGGTACAACGAATAGGATAAAAACAATAGATCCAGCTCTACTTAGGCCAGGAAGATTTGACATAATAGTTCATATGGGCTTACCTAATGATGAAGAAAGGCTAGATATTTTGCAAAAGTATCTTGGAAAGGATGTTTGTGAGAGAGTTGATTGTAAAGATATAGCAAAACGTACTGAAGGATACACTGGTGCAGATTTAGCAGCAATAGCTAGAGAAGCTAAAATCAGAGTTTTAAAGGAAATTATAAGGGGTAATAAAGATAGGATAATAACTAAAGAAGACATGGAAATAGCATTAAATAAAATAAAACCTTCAATTAAGAATAAGAAGAAAAAGCCTTCTGTAACTCAAGATCAGAAGTAGTTATTATTTCTGGAATAGTGTCAACATATTTTAAACTAAAGTTTATTTCTCTTCCTTTTAAATCCATAGATTTTATTCCAAGCTTCTCACAGAAACCTTTTGAAGAAGCTATATCAACGTTTCTTAGCTTACCTCTTATATCGAAATAAAGATATGCTTTTCCACTGCAAACTAGTATCATGTCTAGTGACGCTGAACCTAATGTTCTAATTTTTATTTTGCTGCCAGCTTTCGAGATAATGGAATACGCATCATTTATTTTATCCTTATTGTAATAAGGTAATATAATCTTGTTTGAAGGATTCTTTCTATCTATCTTTGCATCATTTATATATGCTCCGTTTTCATCATAAGAATAAATGTTATTTCCAAAAACTTCTGCTACTATTCCTGTGTAAGGTACGAAATTTTCCTCAGTAATTTTCTTATACACTGCTATTGAAACGGACGACCAAGGAATTCCTGTTATGTAGTTAGTACTACCATCTAGGGGATCAATTATCGCTATATAATCATAATTTTCCTTAAAAACGCTTCCAGATTCCTCCGAAACAAAGGAGAATTTATAGCCTGAATGATCTAAAAGATCAAAAATATACTGTTCAGAGAATTTGTCTACTTTTCTAGTAGTATCTCCTTGATGATAACCTATTATTTCATCTATACCTTTCTTTTCATGTAACTCTCTTAAGTATTTTGTAGCTTCTTCACCAATTTTCCTCAGGATATTAATCAATTTACTTTTTCCCCTTCTTCTCGTTTAGATAAGTGAAGACGCTATGGGCTGCAACAGCTCCTTGAGCAGTTGCAGTAATCACTTGTCTAAAGCCTAGCCACATACCAGTGCAGTCTCCTGCTGCATACACTCCAGGCAAATTAGTTCTCATCCATTCGTCAACTTTTATATAACCGTGATTGTCAACCTCTAAATTATTAGTCCTTGCAAAATCAGTTGGTGGTTCAAATCCTATTTCCACGAAAACTCCGTTAACTGGAATCTCCTTTATCTCTTTTGTAACAAGATTCTCTACAATAACACTTTTTACTATTTTTTCTCCTTTGATTTCCTTCACTGTAGAGTTTAAGATAAATTCTACATTCTGTTTTTGTTTTACAAGATCTACATAGTAGGGCTGCGCTTTAAACTGATCTCTCCTATGTATTAAATAAACTTTAGTCGCATACCTTGATAATAGCTCTGCTCCTTCAAATGCAGAGTCTCCTCCACCTACTACTGCAACAACTCTTTTCCTAAATAAAGGTGCATCACAAATTGAGCAGTACGACACTCCTCTTCCAGTAAACTCCTCTTCGCCCGGAACATTTAATTTCCTTCTCTTTACTCCCACAGTAACGATTAAAGTTGAGGCACTAAATTCTCCTTTTCTTTTTGTTTTTACAATATATTCGTCTCCTTCTTTTCTGAAACTTTCTACAGTATCTAAAATTACTGGAACATTATATTTCTCAATATGTGCATTAAAAGTTTTTATCATATCTTGAGCTTGTATTCCTATTAACCCTAAGTAATCATCAACTTCTCCCGCTTCTGTTAATTGCCCTCCGGGCGTTTCTCCTATAACCAAGGTCTTCAACATATACCTTCCCGCGTATAATGCTGCGCCATAAGCTGCAGGTCCTATTCCAATTATTATCACATCAAATTTTTCGCCGGACTTTATATCCGCACTTTTAGGAAGTAGACTCATTAATTATATTTAGAACATATAGATTTAAAGGTTAATTACTCTTGGAATATTGTGATACCTTGAGGGCATTGCTTATTACTGGTAAGCTTGCTTATCCTATTGTAAAAGAGGTTTTAAAGAAAGTTAGTAATGTTGATGCGACAATTAAATCTTTAAATTATCCCGTAGCATCTTTAATGAGTGTTAGATACATTCTTGAAAATATAAAAAATGATAATCTTAAAGATTTTGACATAATTATTTTACCGGGTTTAGTTTTTGGTGACGCAAAGATAATAGAAGAAGAAACTGGAGTTAAAACTGTGAAAGGAACAGAGAACGCATGGGACATTCCGCTGGTTTTTGAAGCATTAAATCAAGGTATACAACTCTCTACAATTTATCCCGCAGATAAAATTTTAGGTAAAGTGAAAATGGAAAAAATGTTGAAAACTTTAGAGAAAATTGAAGAAAATCAGGAAGTAGCTTTCGAGCAAGGAATAAAAATACCACTAAGGCCTCCGCCTTTTAGGGTGTTTTTAGAATTAGATCCAACATGGCCTATAGATAGAATATTAGAAGAGATTGAAAGAACTAGAGAATTTGTAGATGTTTATGTTATAGGATTTCCTGTAGGTCATGATAACTTAGATGATGTAAGATTAAAGATAAGGAAAGTTAAAGATACAGGCGTTATTATAGGAATTGACAGCGATTCACCTAGGGAATTAATAGAAGGAATTAAAGAAGGTGTAGATTTTGTTTTTAATATAAATGAAGCGAATTATGAAAAACTTATTGACGTTAAGAATAAAGCTGCGTTTGTTGTTGCACCCTTTAATGTTGAAAATAAATCTGACATTGTAATTAAGTTAGCTAAAATTCTTTCTTGTAAGGGGTTTAATAAACTGATTTTGGATGCTGTTTTATCTCCTCCGCTTCAAGGTATGGTGGAGAGCATTATAGAATATAAAAAAATAAGGGAAGCTCTACCTCAGTATCCTCTGCTAATGGGCGCTTTAAACGTTACAGAATTAATAGACGCTGATAGTCATGGAATGAATGCTTTGCTTACTGCGATCGCTGGGGAATTAGGTATATCTTCTATTCTAACTATGGAAAAAGGAAAAACTAGGTGGAGCTCTTGGGAAATAAAGGAAGCATCTAAAATGGTTAGCATTTCCCTTCTTCAGAAGAGGTCACCCAAGGATTTGGGCATCGATTTACTTATTTTGAAAGACAAAGCCAAATACAAGGAAAATGAGGAACTAAATAACATTATTTTTGTAGATCATAATGAGCCTGAAATGGATAGTGCAGGCTTCGCAAAAGTTTTCTTAAATAATGGTAAGATAGCTTTAACTTTTTACGGTAAGAATAATGTTACTTTGGTAGGTGATGAGGCTTTATCTATAGGTAGAGAATTAGTAAGAAGAGTAAATATAAGCAAACAACACGCAGTTTATATAGGCTATGAATTGGCTAAAGCAGAAATAGCTAGAAATCTAGATAAAAATTATATTCAGGATCTTCCCTTATTTAAGAAGATCCATTAATGATTATCTCAGTTCCAAAAGTTATCTATTTACACAGTGGGAAATATACAATCTCGGTATCAGTTTTACCTACAAAGACAGAGGACGAGGTTATCAATATCCTAAAATCTACGATGAGAATTAGTGAGTGTAAAGATAAGCTTTTATGCTATCCTCAACTTTTTGGAGGGATTTTCGTATTCTTAAGAAAGTCCGTGTTGTTAAGAGTAGAGTTTGATGGATATTTGTGTCAAGGAGAGAAAGGTGAAGAATTTGATTTAGAAAAATTTTATGACGGATTGAAAACGGAATTTACTTGCTTTAAGTTTGATAGTAATACATATTGCTTTTCCAAGCTGAGGAAATATATGGAATGCAGTCCAATAGATAATATAGGTCTTAGATTCATTGTTGATTAAGGATACTCTATTATTGAGTAAGAATCTTTTCCTTCATAAATTTTTAATTTTACTGGCATATTTATTCTATTATATATTTCTTTAGCTAATTCAAAGCCTATGTATTCTGCAGTAGGATAATCTTCTTCGATAATTTTAATCTCGTTCCTGAAAGGACCTGATATCGATATTTTTTCTAGATCCTTTTTTGGGACTATTAGTTTGTGATCCCATTCTTTAATTATTTTCCCAATTTCTCCTTTTAATTTATTAAAATCCATTACAAATCCGTTAGTTGGATTAATTTCGCCTTCAATTTCTACATTTATTACGTAAGTATGTCCATGTAATTGAGAATCTTCTGGGGATGATAAAGTATAATGTGCTGAATCTATTGTAAATCCCTCAATTCCTACTTTAACTTTCATTTAAAGCCCTCCTAAGATTTTTATTGAAGTGCTCCCATAATGATTCTGTAAGATATTTAATCTCATCACAAAGGGATCTTATATTTTCATCGTTTCTTATTTCGTCTATTAGCTTAGATATCTCATAAAGCGAGTTAAATTCTGTACTTTTTGCAATAATCTTTTCCTCAAAGATTATGTTATTACTGCCAACTATAACGTTTCCTCCTTCTTCTATAATTTTATAGACTGTATAAGCGAGATCTTCTAAATTTACTGAATACTTTGAAAACCTGAATTCAAGCTCTTGAAGTAATGTATTTATATTGTCATTTATCAAATTTTCTAGACTATCAAGTATTTCTAACTGTTCCTTAAAGAATTCATTATTTAAAAGCTCCTTAAAATTGGAGTTCTTTAGGCATTCTGTATCGCAAGGTATTTCAATATTTAAAATTCTGAGTTTCTTACTGGGTTTAATATTAAGGTATTCTTTTGTAACATCCACAACTTTATTTACATTTACTTAATATTAAAATGGTATGCTAAAGTTAGTTGAGAATATTTCCTTAGATATACTTAATTGGTACGGTGATAAATTAAAAGGCTTACTTTATGAACAAAACTATAATGCAATTTTGATAGTACTAGAAGGCGTTGATAAGATTTCTTTATTTGCCAGGGGCGAGATTTATAATTTCTTCTATAATAGACTAAGAAAGACGGAAGAATTCAAAAAGTTCGTGATAGAAAATCACAAGGCTCCTAGATTGCAAGGGATAATAATTTCACCTAATGAATTAACTTACAATATACCTAAGATAGTTTATATTCTTCATAAAGGCTATGTTCTTTATGATCCACAAGGATTTATTTCGAATTTACTCAAATCTAATGTGAAAATATTTGAAGATTATAATAGGAAGATTTTAGATTTAGGTAAAGTGAAGAAAGGGGAGGTGGTAGAAATATGAACACCAGCGAATTAGCCTCGGAATTCTTATTACGCGGTACTAGGACGTTAAAAGAGGCTACAGAGGCTTATAATGAAGGCGACTTATATTACACTCTAGTCAGATTGGACGAAACACTAAACAATTTAGCGAGCGTTGTGTTATCTTTGTACGGAATATACGCCGTTGACGGAGATTCAGTTAGCGCATTATCATATTTAGATGAAACTAGAGAACTTGACTCTTCGTTAAAATCATTAATTAAAGACGTTCAAGACTTAGATAAGCAGTTAGATGTTACTAACTTTGTAGATGAATCTTCGTTAAAATCTCCTAGCGTTGTAGTGAGGAATGCAGAAGTAAAGGCAGTTTTAGATAGAGTAACCAAAATATTTGACAAAGTGCAAGAAGTCTTTGATGAGTTCCATAGTTGATTTAGATTCAGACCAATGTTCATTTAATCCATTAGATGCAATAGAATATCTTATGTACAAAAAAGATAGTATAATTTTTAAGATATCTTCTGATAATCCCTTCTTCCAAGATATAAAGAAAAGATATCCTTTGCAAATAATAAAGAATGAAGGTGGAATAGTATATTTCAAGATTCAATGAAATGGATCTCTTTTTACTCTAAGATAAGGGAGTGGTTAAGGTTTTCTTATGCTAAGGATTACTATTCAGCATCTTTACTTAACCAGACTATTACCGAAGATTATACTTACCTTCTTGATGAGATAAGAGGTAAAAAAGTCGCAATAGTCGGTGCAGGTCCTAGCTTAACTAAGATTAAGGAAATAGATGCTGATGTAATAATTTCTGCTGATGGTGCTACAAATTACTTAGTAAGTAAGG
The DNA here is from genome assembly GCF_021655615.1 of Acidianus sp. HS-5. GTDB lineage: Archaea > Thermoproteota > Thermoprotei_A > Sulfolobales > Sulfolobaceae > Acidianus. Next base: position 933,559 of record NZ_AP025245.1, on the reverse strand, counting down.
GCGTTATTCCTGATATTGTGGTAACTGATCTTGATGGAATTGAGATTTTTCCTGATAAAACAGTATACGTAGTTTTAGCTCATGGAGATAACATTACAAGGTTAGGTAAGGTTAAGGAAATGAAATATGTAATAGGCACGTGTCAAGTTATGCCCTTTGGTAGACTAAAATTATTTGGCGGGTTTACTGACGGAGATAGGGCCGTTATTCTTGCAAAAAAATTTAATCCAGAGAAAATTTTACTTTATGCTATGGATTTTGATTCTGACTATATCGGAAAATTTTCTAAACCTTGGTATGGTGCAGATGTGCCCATTTCATGGATAAAGAGGGAGAAATTAAAAATTGCAAAAAATATTGTAAATGAGGTTTTACAGTAAAGCTTATAAAATTTAAGTAGATTTATAAATTGGTGCAAGGGATGCGTATTCTCGAATAGGGTAAGGATACTGGATACCACGTTAAGAGATGGAGAACAAGCTCCAGGAATAGATTTTACTGTTGAGCAAAAAGTAAAGATAGCCGGCCAGCTAGTTAAATTAGGTGTAGATGTTATAGAAGCAGGATTTCCTGCTTCTTCAGAAGGAGACTTTATAGCAACTAAGAAGATTTTAGAAGAAGCGGGAGATAAAACAGAAGTTATTGGTTTAGCCAGAGCTAATAAGAACGATATAGACAAAGTAATAGAAGCAGGGCTTTCTAGCATTCATGTGTTTATAGCTACTTCGGAAATTCACATGAAGTATAAACTAAAAATGACAAGAGAGGAGGTTTTAGATAAAATTTATGAGAACGTAAGTTATGCAAAATCTCATGGCTTAATAGTGGAATTTAGTCCAGAAGATGCCACTAGATCTGACGAGGATTTCCTGCTGACAGCAATAAAGACTGCTATACAAGCCGGTGCAGATAGAATAAACATTCCAGACACAGTAGGAGTGATGACTCCGTTCACTTTCTATGACCTAATTAAGAAAGTTACTAGTGTAACTGACGATAAGATAGTAAGTGTTCACTGTCATAACGATTTCGGATTAGCTACGGCAAATTCCATAGCAGGAGTGGCAGCTGGAGCTAGGCAAGTTCACGTAACAGTGAACGGTATAGGAGAAAGAGCAGGAAATGCTTCATTGGAGGAGGTAGTAATGGCTTTAAAGAAATTAATGCATTATGATTTGAATATAAAAACGTGGTTACTATATGAAACAAGTAGACTTGTTTCGGAATTAAGCGGAATGCCAATACCTTACTTTAAAGCAATAGTTGGAGAGAATGCCTTCGGGCATGAAGCAGGAATTCATGTGCATGGAGTTATAGAAAATCCAGTAACTTATGAGCCAATATCTCCTGAAGAAGTAGGTAATTTCAGAAGATTAGCTTTAGGAAAGCATAGTGGTATTCATGGATTGAAGAAAATCTTAGAAGACCAAGGAATTTATTTAGATGATGATAAATTGAAAATGGTTTTAATGGAGATTAAGAAGAAAGCCGAATCTGGAGAAAAGATAACTGCTGAAGATGCAAGGAACATTGCAATCAAGCTTTTGAACTCGTAAAATAATTTCTTTTTATGATTGAATATTTTGGCCATTCAATGTTTTTGATCGATAAAAAAATTGTTATAGATCCTCATGATGGAGGCAGTATAGGTTTACCTAAGCCTAATTTAGATAAAGTAGATCTTGTTTTAATTACTCATGATCATTACGATCATAATGCTTACGAGATATTAACTTATAATGACATGAAAATGAGGTATTACGGATATATGAATTATCAAACCTACAAGATAACAGGTTATAAGGCTTATCATGATAAGGAAAGAGGAAAGAGGAGAGGAGAGACCGCTATTTATAAGATAGAAGATCCCGAAGGTAATGTGATAGTTCATTTAGGCGATTTAGGAGAATATCCAATTAAAGAAGATCTTATTAAAGAAATTTCTTCTCCGACTGTTCTCATTATTCCTGTAGGCGGTTTAATAACAATTGATTATAAAGATGCGGTATCCTTAGTTAAGGATATTAATCCGCAAGCAGTTATTCCAATGCATTATTGGGTTAAAGGTCATTTAATGCCTTTAGACCCCGTAGATAATTTCATAAAAGAGTTAGGTTGGAAAACAATTGAAGGCAAAAAATGTATTGAGAAAATAGAAGATAAAGAGGTAGCTTACCTTCTCACAACCTAATTTTCTCTACTCTGGCTACCGGAACAGTCTCTTTATTTACTTCATCTTTAACTAGGTTTTCTATTGCTTTTCTTATAGCTTCTGATCTATTTAATCCGTATTTTATTGCATACCTATCTAGTAGTTCTAACAAATCTTCTTCTGCTTTAAATGTTACAACTCTCATCGTATATCTAATATATATCTTCTTAGTACTATGGTTTAAGTATTTTCTGGAGCGATAAGACTCTCTTACTACTTCAAGAGGGATACTTCATGAGGAAGATTAATATATAAGTTTGCCATATATTTTTATTGAGTGAAGAATACAGTGCCAACTATACACTTATCGATTCCAGAAGGAATGTACGAAGAGCTTAGGAAGAAAGCTGAAGATATGGGAATACAGATAACTGATCTAGTTAAGTTCTATATTAGGCAGGGTATGGAGAAAGAAGAAGACGAAGATGTAGGGAAAAGCAGTGAATATGAGGAGAACATTGCTTTCCTAGAGGCAAAAGTAGCTCAGCTTGACGCTATAGTTGGCGAGCTCGTTAGAAAGTTAAAGAATATAGAAGATGAAGATATCGGAGAAGAAGAAGTAGAACTTAAAGAAAGAGAGGAAAACGATTAAAACTTATTCTGTATTAGATATTAATGAGAAGGGTCCATGGGATAATGTCCTCGTGTACCGGGGACTTATGAACATGGAGGGGTCCCCTTAATGCTTACTTGTGATGTGGCAGGGACGAACTGAAGAATGAGGAAAAAATTAATAAAAAACTGAAATTACATTGAAATTAATGTTACTGTTCTAATTATGGAGGAGTTTCTCCTTATCTGATTAATTGTCTTATTTAATTCGTTTAAGTCTGGTGCTTCCACTTCTATTACGACGTCGTACTCTCCATAAACGGGTGTTGCGTCTCTTACTCCATTTAATTTTTTCACATCATTGACAACATCCAATTCTTTTCCTATACTGGTTATTAATAAGATATATGCTTTTACATTTCCCATAATATATATTTAGTAAGCGATAATAAAAATCTTATTTTAATAATAGCCTTTCAGAGTCGAGGAATCTGGACGCAAGTAATAACAAGAATACTGAGACGAGTAGCGTTGCTAATATAGAGAATATGGATTCTTGTATCAAACCAAATACATAGAACATTACAGATGCTACCAATTGCACGTAAGGAATACCTAGAATAAGAGATAATGGATATGATAAGTCTCCGAAGTTTAAGAATAATGACGAGAATGATGCTATCATGCCAAAGCTGGTTATAACGAAGTTTATAATTTGAACATTCCTGCTAGATCCTCCAAGTAGTAAGAGCACTATAATACTCATGGATGCTGTAAGTAAAATCATTGTAAGATATACTATTATTACAAGAACAGTGAATGTAGCACTAAAAGATATACTTTCTCCTATTATATAAGGAGCAAATAATGAAAATGCTATTAAACCTATTAAATCGCCTATGGAAGATATTAAGCCTAATACCATTGATATAACCAATTTAGAGAAAATGAAATCTCTAGAAGAAATTGGAGATGCTAACAGAGATTCCAGAGTTTTTCTTTCCTTTTCTCCCATAATGCTGTCGCTAACAAAAAATATCACTGGTGTAGCTGCAGGAAATAAAATGATTGCAACTATTCTTGCTAATTGAGAAAATTGGCTCTCTTGGTAAGATGCTTGTTTACCTGTAGGTAATTTATATAGTAATGCTACTTCTATAGGGTCTCTGATCGTTGAAGGAGAAACTTTGGTATGAGATACGTTCTCTAGATATTCTATCCTCTGTATTGATGTATTATATAGAATGTCATATAGGCCGTTCTCAACTAATTGTAAAGCAGAAGATCTCGAGGATATTACATATGAGATATAAACTATTGCTGTTCTATTTACGTTAGATATATTTTCGTAAAAGCATGAAGGGAATATTACTTCGACATCTGCAGGTTTTGTGGAATTAATGTAAACTATTCCATGATTACTTTGAATATAACTGCATAATTCTTTTACATACTTTGTATTATTATAATTCTCATTTATTATATCAATAATGGGTGGTTGGGAAACTACTGCTGCAAATAGAATTATTCCAATTAAAGGTAAAAGTATTAAAGGTAGTAGTACAGAGCCTAATACGAGTTTTTTATCTCTCTTTACATCAGTCCATTCCTTTTTTATTAAATCTAAGATCAAATTTTACCACCTGTAGCTACAAGGAAAGCTTCTTCTAAGTTTTTCACACCCATATTGTTTACTATTTCTTTAGGAGTTCCTCTAGCTACTATTTCTCCATTACTGATTAATACTATATCATCACAAAGATATTCTACCTCTAGCATGTTATGAGATGAAAGTATTATTGTGGTCTCTCCTTTCATTTCCCTTATTAATTTCCTAATCCTAACTGCAGATTCCACATCTAAGGCTGAAGTCGGCTCGTCCAAAATTGCTACTTTTGGCATTACCATTAAAGTTCTTGCTATCATTAATCTCCTTTTCATTCCTCTGCTATATTCCTGTGTTTTATCATATATTCTGTCTCCCAAGTCAGCTATTTTTATTCCTTTTTCCAAGTATTCTTTGAATTCTTCCTTTGTTTTAGTGTAAATTTTTGCATAAAATTCTAGGTTTTCTAATCCAGTTAATCTATCGTAAGGGAAAGCGTCTTCTGGCATATATGAGATGTAACCTTTTTCCCTGGCTTTTGTTGGAGAAATCTCAAATATCTTTACATCTCCTTGATAATGCCTTATTATTCCTGCAAGAACTCTTAGTGTTGTAGTCTTACCTGCACCATTAGGACCAATTATCCCGAAGATAACGTTTTTATCTACTTGAAAAGTAAGCCCTTTAAGTATCTCTTTATTGCTGAAGCTTTTCCTAAGGTTAGTAACACTCACTGCAATTTCTTCCACTGTCATACTGTTTACATTCTTCTAAACAGATAATTTATTTCTTTACAGAATATCAATGAATGATAGGAGGAGTAAAGGACAGAACTACTGAGGCCTTATTGAGGTTCGGTGATAGATGTAAGGCTATTTTAAAGGTAGCTATATCTATTGCTGAAAGTAATGATAAGAAGGAGTTAGGGGACTTCGATTATAAAACTCTGGTAGAGAAACTCCAAGGAGATGGATTTGATAAGGATCCTAAAATGATATTAAGAGCTCTAGAAAGAGATTACGGTATAATCGAGACTTCCTATAGATCTGCAAATCAGCATTGGTGGCGGTTTATAGATATTGAGGGAGTAAAGGATGCAATAGGAGATAGTGTAGAAGATCCAGAAATTCAGCTTATTAAGATTCAGGCTAATAGCTTAAATTTAGCAGAATTAGAAAGAAAATTAAGATTCATGCTTAATAAATCAACTTTATCTGATGTGGATAAGGCATTATTTAGGAAAATTGCCTTTGAGGAATTAAATTATGTCATGGAAGTATATAGAAAAGCTTCTATGTATGAGGAAACTTATGATATTGTAGAAAGGATAAAGATTATATTGAATTTAGCAGCTAAAGTCTCGTCAAAGATAGGCAAAACTCAAAAGAAAGTTACTGAGGACGAGATATTAGGTCTGCAGAAAGATTCTCAAGTCTTTGCGAAATAAACTTAATTGCTTCAGCTAAATTTCTCTTGTTATCGAAATTATTGATAATCTTCTCCCATTCTCTTTTATCCTTAGTTTTGAGCTCTTTTACTCTTTTTGCTAAAAGAGGAATACTTCTAGTAATGTTATCAACGATAGTAATTGAAGCAGTCATTGAAGTTCTGGATAAAGGATTTAGATCTATTGCTATTACTTTCTTATCCATTTTTACTAAGGCTTCTGTTCTATCTCCATCTTCTAAGCCAAGTAATATGACGTCGGCTATATAAATTCCTTTTCTACTCACTCTTCTTCTCTCACTAAAGAGCTCTGGAATAGTAATTAGATCATCATCACCCAGAACCTCTTTAGCTCCTGCTTTCTCTAAAACTTCTTTTATAGCCTTTATTCTTTTTTCATCTCTATAAAATAGATTAATTTCCATTTTACAATTGATCTCTTCTGCCAAGTCAACTAAATCCTTAGCAGTAAGTGCTGCCATATTTCCATTAACTGAAATAACAGGATATTTAGCAAGCAGAAGTAATGCTGCGGCGGCGTTTATTGATTTTTCTGCAAATTCTTGAGTTTTCTCACCTAAAAGATAGTCAAAACATTCTCCTCTTCCGTGGGCAATTAAACCTTGTGGTGCTAGAATGTTATTTTCAAGCGCCTTAACTAGTTTTTCTCTAATTAAGAGGGATTCTCTTCTCGGATGGTTGAAAGGTATCAAACTACGTATGCTCCTTTCATCGCCGGTTTGTGTATTATCCATTCTTCTTCACATTCGTCAAGTCTAACTATTATACCTTTCTTCCTAAATGATTTTTTATATGGAGAATAAAATCCTAATTCTTCAGTAAACTTTTTTGAGACTTCGAAGAATTTATCTATAGTTTTTTCCTTTAAAAAATCTTGAATATATGATAATGCATTTTCGGAGTTTTTTAATAACGAAGTAGTAGATAACTTTTCTATGGGCTTACTGCATACTTTTCTCCAATCAAGTTTTATTGTCTTAATCTCACCGTTAATGCCTGGCGTTTTTCTATAAACTAATCCTCCACCAACATATTGCGAAATCACATCTCCAAGACCATTTTTGCTTATAACTTCACTTTCATGAGCAATCTTTACTGATTCTTTCTCATTTATTCCAAATATTTCTGAAGCTCCTAAAGCATAAGCTAAACTTATGCTTCCACTTAATCCGTATCCGAAACCTAGAGGAGCACTATTTTCTATCTCCAAACGTAAATATCCTAACTTATTTTTAAGGAAATCCAGGTTTGGAAAATTAATCTTCTTTCCGTTGAATATAATTTCTGCGTCCCCTCTTCTTATTAATACCCTAGAATAAGGTTCGAGCACCATGGTTAAGCCTACAGAACCCGAATTTTCTAAATTATTTGAAAAAACTGGATACCATACTCCAGAAATACTTAACGGTACCATAATTTCTAACATATTGAGCTTTTTTGCAATAAGTAATATATATCTTTGATTATTAAATAGAGATGACAAAAATGCTATTAGACTCATCAATATTTAGCCGAGCAATTATTACATTTGATATCTCTTCACTGAAAAAATATATGGTTAATGAAGAAAAGGAGATTGTTATTGGTAGTTTAACTTCTATGTCTGGAGAGATCTTAAACTACTTAAATCCTAAACCTGTAAAAGCTGCAACTTTGTTGTCTGATGGATCCTTTTATAAGATAACAAGTAGGAAATATGGAATGACCTATGCAGAAGTTCCTGCTGGTCTAACCTTTGAGGAATTAATTAATAAGTTGAAATCTGAAAATTTATTCCCTGCAATATTTCCTCTTTATTTGAAGGGCACTATTGGAGGGTTCATATCTACTAATGGGTCGGGCTTTGGTAGTTATAAATACGGTTTTGTAAAATATAAAATTCCAGTCTATGAATTGAAAGACAAAGATACGGCTATAGTGGGCTTAGTTAATTATCCTGAGGTAATGGAGTTAGATCAAGAAACTCCTTACGCGTGGTCAGCTTTAGTTTTTCCTAACGAAAATGCTGTTAAGTACTATGTTCCGTCATTTTACTCTCATATAGTAGGTAAAGGAAAAGTAGTATCTTTGGACAAATTAATTAATGATATACACGATCGTATAAAGTCCATACTAAAAAGAGATTATATTCCAGTTTGTCTAAGGTCATCAGAATACTCTGTATTAACGCAAGCCCCTATTGAAAGCCAGTTAGGATATGTGATAAATTACAATTCCCCTTCAAGATTTTATGTAATATGTGGTAGCGTAAAGAGAGATAATTTAGATAAATTATTGGAATTCTTAAAGAAGAGTTCCTCTGTTTATCCTTTTCCTTCATTACAAGAATACAAGGAAATTCACAAGTTTATTTTATCAAAATATAAAAAAGAAATAAAAATTCCAAAAAATTTTGAAAAAATTAAGGCACAATATTTAGATGCCATACAGTGCATTAATTGCGGATTATGTATAGATAAGTGCTTAGCTTACAATACAACAAGGAATATTAATTTTTCGCCAGTAGGTAAAATAAATAGGCTATTAACTGGAATTTCGGATTTTGAGTATTGCTTTGGATGTAAAAATGACGAAGATTCATGCCCCGTAGGAATTAAGATTTCTGAGCTAACTGAAGTTTTACCTCAGTTAAGTAAAAATAAGGATAAAGTTTCCATACAAACTGGTTCTGTTCCAAATAGATTAAGGGAAGTAGAAGGTCAACTTGACTCCAAATACAGAAATTATCCAATATACCTTTTATTTGTAGGGTGTGCGGCTAAATACGATCCATTAGGAGTAGAAGGTTTTATGAATTTCCTTTTAGAAAAAGGAGGAGAATTGAAGGACTTTTCTCCAAGGGTCAAGATCATTGATAACATGTGCTGTGGATTTGATAAATATATTACAGGCGATGTGGAAGGGGCTAAAACCGACGTTTCTAAAATTATTGATATAAAAAATAGATTAGGTGCACAAAAGGTATATTTCCTCTGCCCAGAAGGTTTATATGTTTATAATTCTCTATCTGGCGATAAAGGGATTTTAGCATACGAAGTTGTTAAACCATACGTAAAGGATAAGGTTTATCTAGGTTGTTGGGCCAAAAAATTAGGCTTAGAAGGGGAAGAACATGATTGTGCAGGTTTACTATTTACATCATATAAAGGTACTCAATTACCTATATTTAAAAAGAATATAGTAACAATTTGTCCGTTCTCCACATGGAAGTTCTCTACACAATCTGTATATTCACTCTTTAATAAAGGAAAAGATGTAGCTATAGAAGGTAAGATTACAATTGATTTTTCTGACCAATTATTTGCAGATTATGTCATCTCATCTTTAAAGAATAGCACGTTAGATTCCGTTGATGATATAGCAGATAAGACAATAAACTGGATCATGGGAGGTAAGAACTATTTTGTACTTCTTATAATTCCTATAATTAGGAAAAAGTTTTCTGCTAACTTGATTTCTTCCTTATCTGAAAATAAGGATCTTGTAAACTCACTGAAGGAATTATCTAATAACAGACTGTTACTCGAAGATAAAATCGGAAAGGTTTTAGATATAATTAATTCATATAATTTTACTGACTTTGTAAATGATTTGATTACGAAAATTTCTAACTCTACAAAACTGGAATATGAAGCTAGAAAAGTTATAGAAACAAGTGACTATAAAAAAGCTTTGGAGGAAGTTATAAAGAAAGTTATCATAGATAGAGTATTAGAAGACGTAATACAAGAAGTTATTTATAGCTAGCGGTCAGTTTATATTTTCGTTCTTTCCAGTCAAAATATATTAATCCATATCTTTTCAGAAGTATAAATAGCGGTAATAATCTTTTGGGAAGCTTATCTTCTATATTTTCTTCTTTATATATGGAAAAGGACGATAATAATAACTCAATGGTATCTTTAAATGTAACTATACATCTTTCATTATCAAAAGGAATCTTTACCAGGTTAGGGTGGGTATTAATTGAAATGTTTTTATCGTTAGCTATAATGTAACCTTTATCTAGAATTTCGTCGGATATAGATTTATTGTTAAATCGTTCTTTGTAATTTGTTGTGTGTGTATTATCGTTATTACTATGAACTTCATAATAATCACCATTTATTATTTTTAGCATTAAATCCTCAACTTCCTTAATATCGTTATCACTTATTTCAAATTTTCCTGGCCATTTATCTTCTTCTCTTAACGACATTTATAATTTTGGGAAGAATATGAATGTAAGAGGGGTAATTAAAAATGATAAAACTAAAATATTTTGCATTTATTAAAGATATAACTGGAAAAGATGAAGAGTCAATCGATCTTAATTGTGATACAATAGATTGTATAATAAAATTCTTATCAGAAAAATATGGTAAAAAAATGGAGGAAATTTTAAAGAATGGAATAAATGGCGTTAAAGTTACGATTTTAGTTAACGGAAAAATTTCTAGTACTTTTAGCGACGGTGATGAGATAGCAATATTTCCCCCACCTGCGGGAGGAGAACTAATTAAAGGTAAATTTGACTTGCTTGAGGAAATTAAAAAATTCAGAGAAAGTGCTCCTCTTGAGGCCGGTTCTTTAGTAGTATACTTAGGTTTTGTTAAAGGCTTAGTTGATGGTCATAAGGTTTACGAACTAAGATATGAGACATATGAAGATTATACTGTAAGAAGATTAAAGGAAATTGAAGATGAACTTATGAAAAAATATCACGATTTAGTAAAAATTAACATAATTCATGCGATATCGCACATGAAGCCTGGAGACGATGTCATGTTAATAATGTGTATGGGAAGAGGAAGAAAGGATTCGATAAAAGCAGCAGAAGAAGCAGTAGAGCTTGTAAAGAATACTACTGGTATTTGGAAATTAGAGATAAGAGATGATGGAGAGTTCTGGGTTGTAGCGGGAAATACTAGGGTGAAGAGAGTAAATGATTAAGGATGTTGCTTTGACAATTGCTGGAATTGATACAGGGAACGGTGCAGGAGCAGAAACTGACATAAAAGTATTTGAAATGTTAGGAATTCACGGAGTTATGGCAGTTACTGCAATAACTGCACAAAATACTAAAGGAATTTCAGATATAGATGTTGTTAATGCTGACTTCCTAAAGAAGCAAATTGAAGTTCTTAAAGAAGATTTTAATATCAAATCTGTAAAAATAGGAATGATTTATAATAAAGAGCAATTTAAAGTAGTAAATGAAGAGCTTTATGGGCATAAAATAGTTACAGATACAGTTATTTATGCAAAAGATGGAACTCAGTTAATTAATGATATTGATGATTATAAGAGGCTTATTTTGAAAATATCGACAATTATTACACCTAATGCAGTAGAAGCTTCAATGCTTTCTGGAATTAAAATAGAGACAATAAAGGACTCAGAAGAAGCAGCAAAAAAACTTTATGAGAATTACGGAGTTCCTTACGTCATTATAAAAGGAGGACATATGAAAGGGGACTACAGTATTGATGTTTTATTCGATGGTAGAGAATTCTATGAAATAGGATATCCTAGATTAAGTAAGAAAAATACTCACGGTACTGGAAGCGTTTTTTCTTCAGCAATTTCAGGAAAAATTGCAAAAGGGTATAGTATAGTTGATGCATTTAGAGAAGCTAGAGAAATTTTACAGAACGCAATTAACTATGGCTTGGAAGTAGGACACGGAATAGGTCCTATAGATCCTTTAGTATATAGTGAGAAAAAAATGCAAAAATATCAAGTTATTGAAGATATGATAAAAATTGGTAATTTCATAGAAAATCAAGAAAAATTCTGGAAATTGATACCAGAAGTTCAATCTAATATTGCTCACAGTATTTCACCTCAGTATGTAGAAAGTCTAGATGACATAGCAACGTTTAGAGGAAGAATAATTAAACGTTGGGATAAAAAGATTATGGTTGGTTATCCTCCAGTTTTCGGTAATCCAACTCATACAGCGAGGCTTTTACTAGCCATAATACTTAACTACAAGGTAGGGAATTCACTTATAAATATTAGATATGATGAGAGAATATTGAAAATATTGAAATCTTTAGGATATGAAATTATTGAAATAAATAGGGAGTTAGAGCCTCAGTACGGAGAAGGTAAAACAATGCAGTGGATAATAGAGTATATAAAGGAGACATATGGAATAAAGACCAAATTACCTAGCGTTATCTTTGATAAGGGAATGAAAGGAAAAGAAGCCATGATAAGATTTTGGACCTCTTCCGTAGAGGAAATGATAGAATCTTTAAATGCAATATGTAGAAGTCTTTAACATGGATCTAGAAAGAATGATTAATGCATCAAAAAACCTTGTAAGAACTGGCTGGATGCAAAAAGGAATTCCTCCTGCTATTGGTGAGACAGTAGCAGCTCATAGCTTCGAAGCTGCAATAATAGCGTATTACTTAGCTAGAAAACTTAGTGATAAAGGTATAAGCATAAATCCAGATCACGCTGCAGTAATAGCTTTATTTCACGATGCAGGAGAAAGCGTTCTAGGAGATTTACCTAAGTGGACGACGGAAAGGATAAACAAAAGAGATGCGGAAAAAGATGCGTTTGATGAGTTTGGCTTTGGTAAAGATCTTTTTATTGAGTTTAAAGAGCAAAAAACTATAGAATCAAAAATTGCTAAAATATCAGATAGATTATCAACTTATTTGCAAAGCGAAAGGTACATGAAACAAGGTTATGAAGTCAAGGAAATAGCAGAAAGTTATTTACCAGAGATAGAAAACATTATTTCAACTTATCCTATTTCGTTAATAAAGGACTCTATAGAGAATGTTATAAGAAGTAAAGCATTTAAAGAATGACTATTTAACATACTTATGAAAGTAACTCCAGGCTCTAAAGCACCAGATTTAGTAAATGCCTTTATAGAAATACCTATGGGTTCAAATATAAAATACGAGTATGACGAAGAAGAGGAAGTATTAAAGGTAGATAGAATATTATACACATCAATGGTCTATCCATTTAATTACGGATTTATTCCGGGGACATTAAGCGAAGATGGAGATCCTATAGACATCTTGGTTATAAGTGATTATCCATTTAATCCTGGTACTGTGGTAGAAGCGAGGCCAGTAGGCTTAATTTATATGACAGATGAGGAAGGAGTCGATAAGAAGATAATTGCAGTGCCAAAAGATAAGGTAGACCCTACTTTCTCTAATATAAAAGATGTTACTGACATTCCCGATGCGGTAAAGAACAAGTTAGTTCACTTCTTTGAACATTATAAAGAATTAGAACCAGGTAAATGGGTTAAGATATCCGGTTGGGGTACTGTACAAGAGGCAAAGGAGGAAATTAAGAAAGCTATCGAGAGGAATCATAAGTAATGCAGTTATCGATTTTTTTAGGTTTAATTTTAGTTTTTTCAAGTATATTATCTTCTTCTTGGTTAATTCTCCAAGTTTATTATGTTAGGAGTATAAAGATAGAAATTAAAGATGTAGACGATATAAAATTAACGCATGATACTAATAATAAGATATCAATTATAATAGCTATAAAGAATGAAAGTGTAGATACTATTAAGGAATTAATAGAAAACTTGAAAAATATAAAATATGAGAATTATGAAGCCATTATAGTATCCGATGATACTCCAGAGAGATTTAAGGAAATAATATCAAATATTAGCTATATTATGAGAAATATAAAAATTATTAGAAGAAGTGAAAATAAAGGTAGAAAAGCAGGTGCTTTAAATTACGGAGTAAAACTAGCTCAGGGTGAGTATTTAGTTTTCTTAGATGCGGAAGCAAGGATTACTGATGATTTCCTTACTAAGGTTTCCCAATATTTAAGCAGATTCGATGCTATAGCTATGAGATTAAGAGTTAGGAACAAAGAAAACTATGTTGAAAAATCTTATTATCAGATGACAGAATATTCGATGAGCTCGTTATTTCTTGCTAGAGATAAAAAATATTTTATAATATTTCCAAATGGCTCTGCATTTGCAATAAAGAGAAATGAGTTAGAAAAGGTAGGAGGTTGGAAGGAAGGATCAGTTACTGAAGATTTAGAAATGGGGATTAGGCTTGCATTATTTGGGATAAAAGTAAAGTTTGTAAACGATATAATAGTTTATACTCTTTCCCCATTTAATCTAACAGATCTTTATTTCCAAATAAAACGGTGGGCTTATGGTTCTGGAGAATTATTTTCAGAAGGATTATTACTACTTAAAAAGGGGATACGCGGAATTGAAGGCTTTTTATATGTAATACAATGGGGCGTTTATTCCTCATTTATATTTTCCTTAATTTTAATCACTTCTTTACAGCTCTTAGTCTATATTCCAATTTATTTTTATTTAATTTCACTATTAATTTATTCAATTTCCGTGGCTTTTTACTCTATAAGTTTTAAGATTAGATCTTATAATTTACATAAGATTTCTTCAGTAGTAATATGGTCTTCGTTAATAGGATTTCTTCAAGGACTTTTCCATATTACGACTAATTGGAGAGTAACTCCAAAAGTGAAAAAGAGTGAAGAAAATTTACCGCTTTGTGTGAGAATTCTAGGAACCATTTTATTTATTATATCTTTTTTAGAGTTATCAAAAGGATTAATATTTGAGTCTATAATACTTTTTGTTCTTTTCTTGAGCATAGTTATTGTGCAGGTAACTTAACTGATGATAATCTACTAACTTCTGCTAATGCTTCTTCAGGCCTTATGCTATATTTGATAATATACTTCTTTACAAGCTTGTAGCTTTCTGGGTCTTGTACTATATCCCTAGCTGAAGCGAGCATTTTTAAGTAAAGGGCTCTTCTCTCTAATTCTTCTTTTAACTCTTGTATAGTTCTACCAGATTCTTCTAATCTAGTTCTCATTACCTTGGCGTTTTCTATATCCATGATATGAGTATCAGATTTTGAATCCCAATTTACTACTCTTCTAAAATCATTCCAGCTAACTATTTCATCGACGCCTACTGTTCTCCTCTTAAGTATTATCTTATCTCCTACATATACGGGCAATCTCCTTACGTTAATTACTATATTCATCATTGGTATCCACTCTTGCGGAATATTTAACGGTTCATTCATTAACCTCTTTATAGCAGAATCTGTATCATAAGCGTGGAACGTCGTTGCACCTCCGTGTCCTGTAGATAAAGCCTGGAATAATACATAAGCTTCGGCTCCTCTAATTTCGCCTACTACTATAATGTCTGGTCTATACCTTAGTGACAACTTCAATAAGTCCATTAGTGAAATTTCTTTTCCGCTTTCTCCATAAGACGCTCTAGCATATAATTGTACCCAATTATCTTGAGCTAATCTAATTTCTGGAATATCTTCAATTGATACAATTTTCATTGAATCTTTAGCTAAATTTAATATAGAAGTTAGCATCGTAGTCTTTCCAGCTCCAGTAACTCCTATTACCATGAAAGACATTCTCATATCTATTGCGTACCATAAATATGCGGCAACATCTGGAGAAATTACTCCAGAATTTATTAGATCAAGAATTGTGATAGGCTTCTCACTGAATCTTCTTATTACAAATGAAGAACCTCTAGCACTAACTTCAGATCTAAACGTTGCGGCAATTCTATCCCCTTTGGGTAAAATACCATCTGAGATTGGATCTGCTATTGATATAGTCTTTCCTGACAATGAGATTAATCTTAATACCATTTCATCTAGTAACTCTTTTCCACTAATTTCCATGTCCAATACTTTCATTTTATCTTGGAAGGTTATATTGGTTGGAATGTATTCAAATTCTCTATGATAAACGAAAATCGGAAAATCTAACCCGCTACAAGAAATATCTTCTATCCTGAAGTCGCCCAAAAGTGGAGTTAAAACATTATAACCGAACATATTTCTAAGCAAGTAATATAAAGCAACCTTTGCTCTAGTATTAAGTAATTTTAAACCCGCTCTTTCTCCTTGTATTATCTTCAAATCTGGCCTTTTTGATGCTGCAGCTAACAGTATTCCGCCAAGGTCTACAGTAGAAGATTCTTCTATCAATTTTCTCTCTATTTCTGAAATTAAAAATGTATAAATATCAAACGCAGGATAATCCATTGGAGGTTCTAAAAGTATGTATTTGTATATTCCCTTTTCTTGATCGTATGTTATGAACACATGAGGATTAGCAATACTAAGTTCAATACTTGCATCGTTTATCGTCTTTTTTATATCACTAGGTATAAGGTTAAGTAAATTTATTTCATAATCTGATATGATTTCCGTTAACTCTTCCGGTTGGGCAGAAATAGGCATTAGAGGTGAAGGTAGATTTGCTTGTTGCACTGTAGTAATTTTATTTTGGCCATTCTTCAAAGTTAATTTGGGAAAAGTGAACTTCATTAAAAAAACATATTGTATTTTCCATATTTAAACTTTTATATAGTGGTAGATGAAGGGCTATAGAATGCTAAGTGTACATGTAGCAATATTAATAGCATTGCTGCAGTTATTATAACTAATATCGCAGAGTGTACTAATCCAGTAGCAATTTTTCCAGTACCAAGTTTTCCTACTAATAAGCCTGCCATAAAGGAGTTAAATAAGCTTGAAATTGCAGTTATGTATATTGCTCTAGGTAGTAGTACTGAAGCTTCAATTAATGGCCCTACGGCATAAGTAATTTTTTGACCCACTAAAAGGCTTAGAATTGCTGAGCCTAAAAGTACTGAAGCTATAAGGGATAATATAACTCCCATATACGGAGTAACTAACAGAATCTTTACTTTGCTTTCATAATCTCTCTTAATCTTTATTTGAGATTCTATTTGTCTTGCTATACTTTCTACAGTATCTGGAGTCATACTTCCGATTTCCATCATATCTGCTAGTGAAACTAATGATATCTTGGAAGTGAAATCCATTATTCTATCTGCACCTTTTCTAAAAGCATCCTTTAGTGGATAACCTAAAGTAATGTAAGCGTAAATTTCATTCAAAATTTT
Organism: Acidianus sp. HS-5; assembly: GCF_021655615.1. Lineage (GTDB taxonomy): Archaea > Thermoproteota > Thermoprotei_A > Sulfolobales > Sulfolobaceae > Acidianus. The sequence goes on along the minus strand of NZ_AP025245.1, from coordinate 916,768 downwards.
CCCAAATTTCCCCATTTCCTTAGAATCTTTAATGTTCTTAATGATAGTCTCAGGGGGTAAGCCCGCTCTTAAGCCCTCGGCTACCGCTCTCATGAAGCTAACGACGTAAGGATCGTAACCGGTCCCCGCTTTTAGATCTTTCGTTAAAATAACGGCAGGAGGTATAGAGGCTATTAATAATCCTATTGTAATATCTATTACAGTTGGAGTAATATTGGCTGTCTCACCAGATAATGTAAAGAAGTAAAATAATTGTTTTTCTAAGATTAATAAAACGAACATTACGGCAAGTCCTATGCCAAGAAATATTAAGAACAGGTTATAATTTAGTTTCTTTTCTGGAAATCTTAATTGTGTTTGTTCAACTCCGTATATAAATACTATGTTAACTAAAGGAAGTAGAATAACTGCAACCGCTCCTAATACTGGGATCATAGATGTTCCACCTACTGGGAAAATAGCCTCTAAAACCATCATTAAGAAGAACATTATGTAGCCAGAAGACAGCCAGATAACATAAGATTCTGCAAGTCCAGATAATCTATCTGCTGCTAATGCAGCTCTTAGTTGAAGCTGATCTAAAATATCCTTTGCTTTTGCTTCAATTGTATTAATTACTGGAGCCCCTGTTCTTACAGCAGTTATATATGCTAAAAAGAAATCTTTCAAAAGCTTTGACGGAGATATTTGGGATGCGTGATACATGGCATCTTCCACGCTTTCTCCTAGATATCTAATTCTTTTACTTACATACAGAGTTACGCCATTTATATAGTGGAAAGCTGTTGAAGATGAAAGCTTATCAAACATCAATCTTGGAGTTAAACCTGACCTTAAAAATATTGAAAAAACTGATGTAAAAGCGGAAAGCTCCGCATCTACTCCTATTCTTCTTGATTCTATTTTTTGTGAAATAGTAGCTACGTTAGCCAGATATGTAACTGGAGGAATTATGATACCGAAAATTATCATCATAAATGATAGTGCTAGATATTTCGTCAAATGGAATGGTAGATAAAATTTAACAAGAATAAATAATCCGAATCCCATTAAAATTACGGTTAGTATAGAAGATAAAAGTAAATAGAAGAAGATTTTTGCCGCAAATAATTGTGGGTCTTCGCTACTTCCTGAAATTAATAATTTTTGCTCATAGGATTTTGCCATGGACTTAACTATTCTTAATTTTATAAGTGATGCATAGATTGGCAACTGATATTGCTTAGAAAGTTTAATTTCGTTCTTATTGCCCCTTTTAAGCTTAAGCGCCATATTAATAAATTGAAATGTGAGAATTTAAATTTTCATATTTCCTATTTTGTATGGATTTCTACAATATCTTTATCCTCTAAAACATGGTCTTCTCCCACTTTTTGTCCGGGAAATTTAGCTGATTTACCCCAAATTCTTGCATACTTGAAATTCTCATACAAAGATGAATGAAGTTTTTTAGCAACATCCAAAACTGTGGAACCTTTTTTTAAAATGAGGGGATCTTTACTAGGCTCTTCTCCAAGCTCTTTAGTGTAAACTCTGATTATATCTAAAGTATCGAACAAATATTTTGGTATATTTTCAATTTTTGTCAATACTGGTATGTTAGGATACTCAAAAGGATTCAAGGAAACTATTACTGCCGGCTTATAACTAACAGTCTCGAATATTGACTTTTCTACATCATCAAGGCTAACTTCTCCCAATATTTTAATGATTGCAGACTTTAGACCAAAATCCTGTAAATATTTTCTAATTTCATTCTCGTTTGTGTTAACTAATTTTCCTAAAAGTATTATTCTTATACCTTCCTTCCCGCTTCTTAATCTTTCAATTATTACTCTACCCTTAGGCTTTCCTAGAATTATGTTATTACTTTCAAGAAATTCTTTGAACTTAAGGAATTCATTTTTATCCTCAACTACAAATAACAAACCATCAGTATTTCTTATCAATCCTATTATCTTACTTACAATAAGTTTTGAATCAAGAATAACTGGAGGAGGATTAACTAATTGTATACCTACGTCTTCATAATAAGTCATTGCAGGTATAGGAAAATCCTTAGGATCTTGTTTTACGTTAGTTATTTTTCTAACTAACGGATTCTTCAGCTCTTCCCTTCCTAACACAATAATTTGACCGGCCCCTTCTTTTTCTACAAAGAAAGAAAAGCTACCCGATTTCTTTTTTCTCTGTCTTTCAGATTCTTCTCTAAGTTCTGCTAATCTTCTCCTAGCCCAGTAAACTAAGTTTTCTGTGCCTTTATGTTTTGGGACATAACTTAGAAAATCTTGTATTGCTCTAATTTTTTCCTCAGGAGTTTTAGCGTCCATTACTCTTAACCATTTAGCCTTGGCCTCAGCAGGAAGATTAGTAACCATAAAGTTCACCTTTACTAATATGGTAATTGGGAGCTATCTTAAGTAAAGTTTTCCACGTCCTCCTTATTATAGGTGGAGGATTATTTTTATCTTTTTCATACATTTCAGTGATCCATTGTCTAGTCTTGGGATCAGAAGGGTATCCACTACCGAAATCTCCGTAAATCTTTTTTAAGGAATCTATTATCCTATCTCTTATTACTTTAGCTATTATGCTAGCAGCGCTCGCTTCAATGAAGTTTACATCTGCCTCATATACCACATTATCTTTTAAACCTAACTCCCTAATTTTCTCTATCACAATTTCTTCATTACCTACTTTATCTATTGTAACTACTCTTGGTTGAAAAGGTAACGAGGCGTAAATTATCTGAATTATTTTCATGTAAGTAAGATCATTAAGATTATTGGAATCTATTTCCTCAGGGTATGCCTTATTTACAATGTAAGCCTCAGCAAAATCTGAAATAAAATCAAACAGTTTCTCTCTCTTTTCTCTACTTAACATTTTACTATCCTTAACGCCTATTTCTTTCAAAATTCCTTCTATTTTCTCATCTACTATAACTCCAGCTATAATCATAGGGCCTATTATACAGCCCCTTCCTGCCTCGTCTATTCCTAACTTTAAATTCTTACTGAAATGACAAGTTTAGCCTCCCTTTTACCATTTTTTATAGTTTCATTTTCATAGCTTTCTACAATTTCTGCACTTACTATTGATGTTACAGTAGAAATTAATCTCTTAGCTGCAGTCTTATTTATGAAATAATAATCAATGCCCTCTCTACTTATTTTCACGTCGGATATAGAGTGCACAGTCTCGTTTGTAAAAAATGATTCAAACAATGCTCTTTTTTCTTCAGAAAACTCCTTTTTTCCTCTCAGTTGAATTATTGCCTCATAATATCCAGATTTCCTCTTTAAGCAATCATCACAAATGGAATAGTTCAACCTTAGTTCAACTTTCTTCTTTAATCTGAATGCCTTACTTCCTACTTTTCCTTCAATTACTATTTCAGTAAAGCTTCTTCCATTTCTCTCCTTCCATTTTTTAATTACATCAATCCTATAATCCTTGACATTTTTATCAAGTTTTATTTCTTTAGCTAAATACCTTAAGATTAAATCTCTTACAGCATCATATTCAGTTTCAGCTAATCTAATCCATTTTCCGTCTATCCATTCTGCATTACATATTTTGCATAGTCTGCCTAAAATTACTGGAGGAAATTCTACTAACTTCTTGGTTTTAATATAACATGAAGGACACATGTTATCTATAAGTTCTACATCTTCCTTACCGCAAACTATGCAGAATTTTTTCGACATTTTTGGTCACAAGTTATAAACTTGTGCAAACTTTACTCCTTTAACCTCAAGGATAGCGTTCTTGTGAACGTATCCTCTCCTTATTGCTTCCTCAACTAAAAAATTTCCTACAATACTAACTACTGTTGCCTCATTAAATAAGGAAAATGCGTATTCCATATCAACCTCATCTCCTCCGTAAAATTCCTCATTTACATTAAGTATAACTTTATCATTCCTAAATTCCTTTCCTAGCAGTTCTTTCTCACAAACATTAACAAATACATGTTCGTTTTGCCTAATTACGTTTAAGATTACTTTCATATTCTCACAATGGTTTTACTGGATTCTTGGCACCACAAGCTAAGCATTGTATATACCATATTTTACCTTCTTTAATTAGAACAGTATCTAGGCTTTTACATGTACTGCACTGGACGTAAGTTCTTAAGAATCTCTCCATTAATGTATTTATTACCGATGAAGAGAATTTACCTTGTATGTAAAGTTGCCCAGAGTCGTTTATTGACCCTGCAGCTGCTAATTCCTTAAGCAGGTACTTCATGCAAAGTTTGTCCTCCCTACGTATTCTATCACAATATTCACTAAAATTCCTTATAATTGTAGCATTTCCTACATTAAAAATTATAAGGGAAGGCAACGTCTGTGTTTCGCTTACTTGTGACTTCTTAGGTAATTTTGAGTAAACTCTATCTAAAAGATACTCATAATCTTCCATTTTCCCACAAAGACTATAAAAGCAATAGAGGTTTATATATGTGTTGAGATGAAGGTATACTTTGAAACTTATGGTTGTGCGCTAAATAGAGGAGATACATACATAATGATGACTTTACTAAGGCAGAGAAATCACGAAATTGTTATGAATCCTAAAGAAGCAGACGTTATAGTACTAAACACTTGTGACGTTAGACTTGAAACCGGAGAAAGAATGAAATCCAGAATAAAAGAACTGAGGAAATTTGGCAAAAAACTAGTGGTTGCAGGATGTTTCTCTGGTGCAGAGCCAGGTATAGTAAAAACGTTGGCTCCGGACGCATCAATAATAGGTCCTCAAGCCCTAACAAAGATAGTTAATGCTGTTGAAGGAGAAAAAGTATTTTCAATAAATGCCGAAAGAAGCGAAATAGCTCCTAGGATCTTTGAAGGTAAAATTTCCATAATACCTATTGCTGACGGTTGCGCAGGAGATTGCAGTTTTTGTATTACAAAACTAGCTAGAAGGACACTAAGAAGTTATTCAATGAGAAATATTGTAGAAGCAGTAAAAGAAGCAGTGAAGAACGGTGCCGTTGAAATAGAATTAACTGGTCAAGATGCAGCTGCTTATGGATTAGATATTAGTGGAGGAATAAAGCTTTCTGATCTACTCAATGAAGTAGTAAATGTAGAAGGCGATTTTATGGTAAGAATTGGTATGATGACTCCGGAGCAGTTTGCAAGGGATATTGATGGAATTCTTGATGTAATGGAAAATCCCAAAATGTTTAAATTCCTGCATTTGCCCGTCCAAAGCGGAGACAACAATGTCCTAAAGATTATGAATAGGAAGTATACAGTAGATGAATACAAGGATCTTGTAAGAGAAGCTAGAAATAAGATACCTAACGTTAATATAACCACTGATATTATTGTGGGTCACCCTGGAGAAGATGAGAATGCTTTTCAAAATACACTTCAGCTTATGAAAGAAATTAAATTTGAAAGGGTTCATTTAGCAATGTATTCCATAAGACCTAATACTAGAAGTGCGTTAATGAGACAGATTCCAGATGCAGTAAAGAAAGAGAGAATGAAGATAGCTTATAAATTATATGAAGATCTTTCTCTCTCAATTCATAGGGAGTATTTAAATAAGAGAATGAAAGTAATAGCGACTGAAGAAGGTAAGAAAGATTCAATAATAGGAAGAACGCTTAATTATATTCCGGTAGTTTTAGAAGGAGTAGAAATTGGGAAATGGTATGACGTAGAAATAATTGATTATTCATTCTTTGATCTAAAAGGAGTTGTTGTTTAAAAAATTTAAATTGTTTTATACTGATATAATGCTATGACAGAAGTTTACATAGCTTCGGCAGTTAGAACTCCAGTAGGAAAATTTGGAGGAGTATTCAAGGATATAAGCCCAGTAGATTTAGGAGCTACAGCAATAAAAGAAGCGTTAAAGAGAGCTAACGTTGATCCTAAAAGGGTTGACATAGCAATTATGGGTAATATATTAAGGGCCGCATTCGGTCAAGACTTAGCAAGGCAAGCAGCAGTTAAAGCCGGAATTCCGTACGAGGTCGACGGATATTCTGTGGATATGGTTTGCTCCTCTGGAATGATGAGCATAACTAACGCTGTTGAACTAATAAAGACTGGAGATGCAGATATCGTAGTAGCTGGAGGAATGGAAAGCATGAGCCAAGCAGCACTCGCAGTGAGGTCTAACGTTAGGTGGGGCGTCAAAATGCTTATGGGTAAGCAATTAGATTTCGTGGATACTATGCTCATGGACGGATTAACTGATCCGTTTAACATGAAACTAATGGGAGAAGAAGCAGATATGGTAGCTAAGGCTCATAATTTTACTAGGCAAGAACTAGACGAAGTAGCTTATCAAAGCCATAAGAGGGCAGCAGAAGCAACGGAAAAGGGTTTAGTTGCTAGCGAAATAGTCCCAGTAGAGGTTAACGGAAATTTAGTATCTAAAGATGAGGGAATAAGGGCAGATACTTCTATAGAAAAATTATCTAAACTAAGACCTGCCTTTAGCAAAGACGGTTTTCATACTGCTGGTAATTCTTCGCAATTATCTGATGGTGCTTCCGCTCTTGTCTTAATGAGCGAAAAAGCAGTAAAAGAGTTTGGAGTAGATCCTTTAGCTAAAGTTCTAGGATTCTCTTGGGCAGGAATAGAGAGCTGGAAATTCACTGAAGCACCTATCTTTGCAGTAAAGAAACTTTTACAGAAATTGAATACAGATATTTCAAAGTTTGATTATTTTGAGAATAATGAAGCATTTGCCGTTAATAGCGTTTTAGCTAATAGATATCTAGGTATTCCTTACGATAAACTTAACGTTTTTGGCGGAGCTATAGCTTTAGGTCATCCAATAGGTGCAAGCGGTGCAAGAATAGTAACTACCTTAATAAACGTTTTATCTAAAATGAAAGGAGAAAGAGGAATTGCAAGTATTTGTCACGGTACTGGAGGTTCTACTGCAATGGCTATTGAACTTTTAAGACCTCTATAATTTTTTAAGAGCGAGAGAAAATAGTATAGAGGTGGTCAAATAGTTGCCTAAAAAAGATCCGGAAGTACCGGTTAGGGAAGTAATGAAGCCTGCAGAGGGCGAAGTAATCTGCGTGGTTAAGAAAATGTTAGGAGCTGAACATATAATTGTTCTTTGCGTTGATGGTAAGCAAAGAACTGCCAGAATACCTGGTAGAATGAGGAAGAAAACTTGGATAAAAGAAGGGGATGTTGTATTAGTCGCCCCTTGGGATTTTCAGCCTGATAAAGCAGATATCATGCATAAATACATGCACGATGAAATAAAGAAGTTACTCGACGAAGGTGTAATTGACAAAGAAGTATTAGATCAATTAAGAGGATAAAATTGTTTGAAAAGAAAAAAGTTGAAAAAAGGAGAAAAGATGAGGATCTTTTTAAAGTAGTTGATTCTACCCTAAGTCCTAAAACTTACTTATTATTAGAGGAAATTGCAAGCAGGTTAAATATTGATTATTATTTAGGTGCTATTTCTTCAGGAAAAGAAGCTAAAGTTTATCCTGCGAAGACTGCCGATGGTAAGTATTATGCAGTAAAAATATATTATATTTCAACTTCAGCCTCAAAAAGGGCAATCCAAAAGTATACTTTTGGTGATAAAAGATTTGAAGATATAAAAGCTACAAATACAAGAAAACTTATAATTACGTGGGCAAGAAAAGAATTCAAAAATTTAAGTATCATGTATGAGGCTGGGGTAAACGTTCCCAAACCAATTTGGGTCGAAGAAAACATACTAGTTATGGATTTTATTGGTGAAAATGGATTTAGAGCACCGCTTTTGAAGGAACTTTCAGAGGAAGAAATAAGCAAAGACTTATACGATGAGGTAATCTCTCAGCTTGAAATAATGGTTAATAAAGCAAAGCTCATTCACGGAGATTTAAGCGAATATAATATAATGGTTTGGGATAAAGTTTATATTATAGACGTAAGTCAAGCAATTTCGATAGAAAGTGAAAGCTCAATTGATTTATTGATTAGAGACATAGAAAACGTGAATAGGTTTTTCTCATCTAAGGGTATTGAAGTTTACTCTACTGAAGATATTTTAAAGAGATTAAATATAACTAAATGAATGGCAATGTTCGTTAGCGTACAAGATGAGAAAATAAATGCTGTAAAATCCCTTATACCTAAATTGAAGGAACTTAGCGGGGTCGAAATAATCTACGATGAAAACACTAAAACTTTTAACGTTGAATCCTCTCAAAATCCTTACGAGGCAATCAAAGTAATTTCAGTTATAAGGGCTATAGGCCTTGGATTTTCAGTAGATGAGTCATTAAAATTACTTTCAGACGATTATATGCTTGATGTTATAGATTTAAAACAAATATTGGGAAGCAATCCAGATACCTTAAGAAGAATAAAAGGTAGAATTATAGGTGAAAACGGTAAAGCGAAGAAAATAATTCAAGAATATACTGGTGTTTCAATATCTATAACAGATCATTACGTTTCAATTATAGGAATTTATGATCAAGTTCAGATAGCTAGAAAGGCAATAGAAATGCTAATAGAAGGAAGAGAACACTCTACTGTTTATAAATACCTGGACAAAGCTGAAGCAGAACTAGTTTACTTATCAAAGAACAGGTCTTATAATCTCAAGTGACGTTAAGTCTTTTATTTCAGGAGAGTAATGAACTATAACTTTACTGTAAGATTCTACTATCTTCCTGTTTTTATCATTAGATAAGAACTCCTTAAGTTTTTCGCTTTCATTATTAAACAGTATTTTGAAAAATTCCAAAAGTACTCTTTTCGGTTCGCTTAAAATCTCTTCAGTAATGTAAAGTTTAGGGGAAGGTAACATAACTAGGGTTAGATGAATTCCATGAAGTTGTGCTATCATTGCAATTTTATACGCGCTATATTCCTTAGTGGGCGATTTCTTACTAGCTTTCACTTCCACATAGTATTTCTCTCCATCTTTTTCTGCTTCAATATCATGAGTAGGAAGATTTACGGATTTAATATTCGTAAAATTATATTCCTCAAGAACCTTCCTCGCTCTGTACTCCATTGCAAAGCCAAATATTATACCCTTAGCTCTTTCTAAGGCAAAATTGATTTCCTCATCTGTAAATCCGTACTCGTTTATCAGTTCTTCTAAACTATTCACATGCATTTTATAACGTTAAGAATTAAAAACATTTCCAGATTTTACTCTTGAAATACCTTCTTCTCTTATCCTTTGTAAATCATCATATTTTGCATTTCTAGAATTAAATCCAAATTTTTCAAATAAATCTTTTTCAAAATCGTATTCAGTATATATCCCAAATTTATGGAACCGTTCATTAGCCTCATCTAAACTTTTAGAGCCTATTACTATTTTATAAATTCCTGAAATTTGAGATAACTTCTTAGGGTCTAAGAAGAACATGATGGAAGACGTTGGAGTTACATAAACATTCCTGGTTCCGTTCCTAATTTTCACTTCACCGTATAAGCCGTGGAATGCCTCAAAAGGTATTCTCGATGCCTCAGTATTCACAATTTTTAATGCCTCCTCCATAATTTTTGCTGTATCCTCGTCTATTCCTTTAGAATCGAGTAAACCGCCTATCTTTGCAACCTCGGAAATCCTCTTTAATACGTAATTATGATCAAGCTCACCATCACTTCCTGCGCCTATAATTCCTAGAATAGACATTGAATTGAGTGAAACTAAGGATGCTAAAGAAATTGAGTCTATTAATGGGCTACCTAAACCCTTCTCATCGCCATTAGCTAAAACATCTCCTCCAGCATCAACTCCTATTACTAGATCGAATTTCTCCTTAGCTATGAGATCATTCAAAGCTTCTGTCATTCCTACGTCTCCTCCTTTGTTGCATATTGCAAAACCGTAGTCCGACACTACCTTTAAAACTCTCATTAACTGCGGTACTATTTTTATTCCTCCTCTTACTGCGTAAGAATTCGGATATACTCTGTAAACATAATCATTTACCTCATCGAAATTAGTTAAATCCTCCTTACATATAGGTCCAGGCAGAGGATCTTCAACATATCTTTCCCATACTACCGCTCCCAATTTAACTTCATATCCTAGCTTTCTGTAATACGTATAAGGCAACAATGCCGATAAAATATCTCCGCCTCCACCTATTCCAAAGACTAAAGCCTTCATATTACTTAAAATAGTTTTTGGCACTTTATACTTTTTACAATCATATGCTAAGCTTAAATAATAAGCTCTAGACTTTCCATGTATTATATGAGTCCTTACTTTAAACTTAAAGGTCTTAATTTTACGATTGAGTGGTTGAATTGAGCATTGAATCGAATTATAATAATAATAATGTTAGCACTACTGAGGAAATAAAAGTAGGTCATGCTTTGGCTCACATAGTTGCTGCAGCTTCAATAGTGGAAGAAATTGAAGGAGAGTTACCAGAAGTTAATGAAACTGTAAGAAAATATGCTGACGCGTGGATAATTGAAATGGCTCCTATAGAATACTATCCGGGCTTAGCTGAAATGCTTGGGTGCAGGATAAAGAAGAAATTAACACAAGTATTCGATGAGATTACAGAAGATGAGCTTGCAGTTACTTTGGATGACTTAATCGATTTAAAAAAATCATTAGATAATGGAGAAATTATATATAATTACGCCGATACAGAAGTTAGAGTTGAAAGAATCCTAAGGTCTTTAGGGGTAGATATTAACGATTTCGCAACAGTTTTGGACACGTCGGACTTTTATTTAAAGTTAAGAAGACTACTGGCAATATTGGTAGTAGCTATAGGAATTTCCTCAGTGAGGTCAAAATGGATAGCGGAATCTCAATAACTGCTGAAAAACTGATAGAATTAACGGTTAAGAAAGCCTCATTAATAAATGTAAAAGAAGATGAGATTGTCAGAGCTGTAGGTTACTCTTCTAAAGATATGGCTGAAAGGGTAATGGATAAAGTATCATTTTGGTTATCTTATGAACAAAATCATTTACTCTACTGTAAGCTTTGTAATAAAGGCCCTTTTACTAAAAGAGGATTATTTCTACATTTGACCAGAGTTCATAGAATTGAAATAAAAGCAATGCTAGAAGATGAATTAAAAAGAGAGATAAAGGCAGTAATTTAGATTAAAAATTAATTCAAATTTTGCCTAAAGCTTGGTCTAAATCCTCAATTAAATCCTCAACGTCTTCTATCCCTACAGATAATCTCAGTAATGAATCATTAATACCTATTATCTTCCTCTCCTCCGCTGTTAAAGTTCTATGGCTCATTGTGGGTGGATGTGAAATTAATGAGTTGACTCCTCCCAAACTTTGTGCAGGGATTATAACTTTAGTAGAATTCATAACTTTGATAGCCTCTTCCTTGCCTCCCCTAACCTCAAAGCTTACTACTCCGCCAAAACCTTTGAGAACTTTTCTGGCTATCTCATTATCAGGATGAGATTTTAACCCTGGATAGTAAACTCTAGTAACTTTAGGATGATCTTCTAAAAATTCTGCAATCTGTTCCGCATTCCTATTTATAACATCCATTCTCACTTTGAGCGTTTTCATACCTCTTATTACCAAGTATGCAGGGAAAGGTTCAAGAGAGGTTCCCATAGTTCTCCTCATTAGGTCGACGTTTTTCATAAGTTCCTCTTTACCTGCTGAAAGTCCGGCTATCACGTCGTTATGTCCTGCAATGAATTTAGATGCGCTGTGTATAACAATATCAGCTCCAAACTCTATGGGCTTTTGGTTTATAGGAGTTGCAAAAGTTGAATCAACAACTAAGAGGCTATTATTTTCCTTAGCGATCTTTGAAATTTCTGGTAAATTAATAACGCGAAGTAACGGATTAGTTATATTCTCTATGAATATTACATCAAAATGATTTTTAGCTAACTCAAGTAAGTTCTCATTCCCTGGTTTACTAATAGTTACTTTAACTCCCCAGTTTGATAAGAAGTCTTTACAAAAACGCAAACTCCTACCGAACATATCCATTGTTACTAGTAATGATTTTCCTGGAGAGAGAAGGCTTAATAGTGTTGTAGTAATTGCTCCCATTCCTGAAGAGAAAGCAATACCAATTTCAGCTCCTTCAAGCTCGGCAATTTTCTTCCCCAATTCTAAGGTTGTTGGATTAGATTCTCTAGAATACCTAAATTTCTCTCCTTCAGGAAACATAAATGCTACTGTTTGATAAATTGGCGTAGTTATTGCCTTAGTTGAGTCTTCAATATACTCTTTTACAGCCTTAGTTGAGTCTCTCACCTTTAACACCACCTGCTAATTTTGCTGTGGTAAAATCACAAGTAAGAGTGAATTCTTTACAAATTTCGAGACTCTTCTTCTTTATCTCTTCGACATTAGTATTTTCATCGTAAAGGACTAAAACTGTAGGTCCAGCTCCACTAACACAACTTCCTATAGCATCATTTTGTATTGCGACTTCCTTAATTTTCCTATAATGAGGGTAAAGAGGCTCTCTGGCTACTTCAACTATTTCATCATTTAATCCTTGCCTTATCAGATATTTGTCACCTTTGCTAAAGCCTAAAAGGAGAGATGCCAAGTATCTTGAATTTTTAACGTAAAGCGATAAATCTACTTTATTTGGCAGTATTTCCCTTGCTTTTTTAGTTTTGCCTTCCCTTTCTCCTTGTGGAGAAATTAAGAGAATTTTAAAGTCAATATTAACAGGAATTTTAACTACTTTTACTGGAGAAACTGAAGTTACAGCAACTATTCCACCATAAACACTTGCTGCAACGTTGTCGGGATGAGGAGATCCTGAAGAAGCTTGTTCTCCGAGCATTGAATATCTTACCATCTCTTCTTCGTCCAGCTTTAGGTCGAAAAGTTCATTTATTGCGGCAATTGCCGCGACGGAAGACGCACCACTACTACCTAAACCTAAGCCAAAGGGAATTCCTTTTTTTATTTCAATTTCAACTCCCTCATCTATCCCTTTTTCTTGGAGAAGAATTTTTGTAGCTAAACCTGCAGAATTTTTTTCTACATCTAAAGGGATCTTGGGATTATTACTCCTAATTATTATTCTTCCCTTCTCTTTAATTGTTTTTGCGATTACAATATCCTTAAATGCATTATGGGCCATCGATAAGATGTCAAAACCAGGGCCTAAATTAGCTGAACTTGAGTAAGCCTCAGCTTTTGCTGACATAGCTAAAAATATGTACATTACATTTAAGGTTTTTCAGATTTGTGTGTTCTTAAAAAATTCCATTTAGGAATTTGAAAGCCTCCTTATTCCTTACAATTACGAAAAGTTTCTCCTTACCTATCTCCTTACCTTCACTAATATATCCTTCAGGAGCAAATACTTTTGCTTTACCTATAAAGTTCAATGCGGTAGAAGGAGACTTTAATTTAATCGAAGGATGCCTATTAAATTTACTTATTCCTAGCCAATCAAAATAGCCTATTTCGTCTCCTTCGCCTTGTTCCAGTATTCTCCTTTCTATTGTATAGTCGTATTTTTCTGGAGCGCAGAATAGTGAGCTCACTACTATAATATCTCCTATTCCCTTCTCTAAAGCCTTACATGAAACTTGAGATCCTAAATATATTTTCCTTAGTGGTAATGACTCAAATCTCTTATCCTCTTCTCCTATGAGCGTAATTCTGCTGTCTCTTCTCTTTATAGTAACCTTAACCTTATCGTTTTCTTTAAGCTCTACTCCCGGTTCAAGACCTATAAATCCGTCGGCTAAAGAAAAGCTACCTACCATGTAGCTGTCAAAAGGAATGGGTATCGCGAATCCTCCAACTAAGTATACTGGAATGTAAGTAAACCTCTTTTTATCTGCCTTAACTGGAAGTAATAACTCTGCAACCTCATTTTCCTCTTGTTCATTTTCATGTCCTCTCATTAAAGATAAATACTTGGAAATTACTCTATCGTATATCATAATTGTAGAAACAATATTACCTGGCAGTCCGAATATTGGTTTTCCATTAAATTTGCCCAATAATGTAGGCTTACCTGGTTTGAATTTTAGTCCATGAACTATGATCTCTCCTTTTTTTCTAATTATTTGATGAACAAAATCTTTTTCACCTGCACTAGTTCCACCAGTTAAAATTATCACATCAGCAATTTTACTAGCTTCATTTATTGCATCTTCTATTTCCTTCTCATTATCCTTTACAAGCTTATAGCCTACTACACTATAGTTATCGTTTTTTATTCTCGAGACTAGGAAATGAATATTACTTTCGTATATTTTTCCTGGCTGAAGTTCATTACCAGGTTCTACAAGTTCATCTCCAGTAGATATAACGTAAACAGATGGAGACTCGTAAACTTTTATTTTACTTATTCCTGCAGACGCCAGGAAGGCTATTTTTTCTGGAGTAATTTTCTCTCCTTTATAGACTATTTGCGTACCTTTAGGTACATCACTTCCTATCCATGCTACATTAGTTCCAAAGTTCAGCTTTTTAGGTATTTCAACGTATTCTCCTTCGATTTTAGTTTCTTCAATCTTTATGACCGCGTCTGCTCCTTTAGGAATAACTGCCCCGGTGTCTACTTCAACCGCTTCATTTTCAGAAATTTCAAATTCTTTATAATCTCCAATATTTATTTTTCCAGATATTTTGAATTTTCCTGGAGTAAATGAAGATTTTATAGCAAAGCCGTCAACTGTTGATCTGGAAAAAGGTGGAAGATCTATTCTGGAATATATATCTTCCGCAGAAATCTTATTTAGAGAATCTATTATGTTTATCTCCTTAACTTTCCTTTTAGGAGGAACTTTTGATATGTAAATGGATAGAGCATCTTCTGCAGATAAAAGAGAATCTTCCGGAAGAATAGCTCTCATAAAAAATATAGTGCAAAAATGGCTTATAATGTTATGAGAGAAGCTTGTTGTAATTGTTCTAATACGGCAGTTATGGGATCTCTTAATTGATCGACTTCTATGTTTGCTTCCTTGCTTATTTCATCTATTATTTGGCTTACTGTCTTGTTTCCGTCGCACATTGCCCATATATAGTAAGCTATTGGAGCAACTTCGAATATCTTATCTTCAGAAATTTTTATAATGTAGTTATCTCCGTCTTCAGCCTTATCTACAAATTCTCCTACTTTTTGGGGCTTTTTATCCTTAACATCGTCAAAGTTCATTCTTCTTCCTCTCCGCCTCTCTGTGGAGGTCTTCTTCCTCCTCTAAAATTCCTTCTTCCTCCTCTAAAGTTTCTCCTTGGCGGTGAATTGTCAGTCGGCACTGTCTCTGGAATCTGGTCAGCTTCGGGTAATTCCTCTTGAGTCTCAGAAATCTTAGATCTGCTTCCTGCATTTAATTGTACTTGGCCTTTAAAAACAGTTGTCCAACCATTCTCAACTTTTATTACTTGTCCTTCTTTTAAGGTATCTCCTTGATTTCCCCAAAGAGTTAGCTTCACTCTACCTGTATCGTCTCCAATCATGATTTCTCTAATTGTACGTTGTCCGTTTCTTGTTTGCACAACTTTTTGTTCTCCAACTTGGAGAACTCTTCCAATTACATTTATATTTTCCATTCCACCTTTTAGATTACCTATTTTCTCTTCCATATGTCCCGACTCACGAGATTTGTTAATATATCCTTATTACGGATATATTTAAATCTTATGTGGAGCTTATTTTAGTTGGATATTATCGTAATCTTCAAAAAATTTAATCTAAACGAAGATTTTTCTTTATAAAATCTTTTGAGCTTTTAACTAGCGTTTATTTTAAATAGAAGAGTTAAATTAGTTTCATAGTGTAATAATAATCTGAGGTTATTTTCTTAACCTTTCTTTATAAGCTATGAAATACAATTCATCTATATGGGAATGCAAGTGGATAATAAAGTCCTTGAACTCCCAAAGAAGTTTTTAGAAGCTTTATGGAGTCCCTTTGTGGGTAGGGAAGAGGAAGCTAAGGTCATTACTCTAGCATTACTTTCCAAGGAGCACGTAGTATTAATTGGAGAACCTGGAACAGCAAAGTCCGCATTAGCAAGAAGAGCCGCTGATCTGTTAAATGCAAAGTTCTTCATGTATTTGCTAACTAAATATACAGAACCTGCGGAATTATTTGGCGCTTTAGATATAAATGCATTAAAGCAGGGAATATATAAGAGAATAACTAAAGATAGGTTACCAGAAAGTGAAATCGCATTTCTAGACGAGATATTTAACGCAAACAGTGCAATATTAAATGCGTTGCTTTCGTTACTAAACGAAAGAGTAATTTATGATGGGTATAACGTAATTAATGTTCCTTTAAGGACATTAATAAGTGCAAGCAACAGGGTTCCAGACGAGCCAGAATTGGAGGCACTTTACGATAGGTTATTGTTAAGGCACTACGCTAAGCCCGTAGGAGAGGAAATGTGGAAGAACTTAATAGAATCTGCTTGGGAATTGGAATTTACTAACAAATGGAGAGTAGATTCTCCATTAATGACTGTAGAAGATTTAGATAAGATATACACTTTCTTAACCGAAGTGGATTTAAGCCCTGTAAAGAGTAAATTACTTAAACTTTATGCTATGCTAGAAGAGAAAGGAATTCATTTAAGCGATAGAAGAAAAGGTAAGGTTCTTAAGATTATTTCAGCTCACGCATTACTTAATGGCAGATTAAAGGCAACTGAAGAAGATTTGATAGTATTAAAATACATAGCACCTAAAGAAATAGATGACTTCGAGAAAGTTTCTGCTCTATTATCTGAAGAGTTGAAGACCCCTATAAAATATATGAGGGAATTGAATGAAATATACAACAATATAAAGGAGGCAGGCAAGTACGTAGATGCGGCAAGCGAGTCAGATCCCAGATTAATTGATTTAATAAGGTCGCTTAAAGCTACTAGGGATAGGGTAATAGCTTTAGGTAAGGAAAGCGGTGACGAGAAAGTTGAGGAGTTCTCAAAAGAAGTGAGTGCTGAGATCGATAAATTATTGGAAAAAGTTGGCAGAAAGTTGGGGATTTACACATGACTGGATATTTAGTAGGAATAGATTATGATGACCCTATAATTAAATATAGGGGAGATAGAATTCTTTACACGTTAAAGAAAATATCCGGGAAAGATTCAAATATAGATCCAGACTTCTTAGTTGATACTTACTATGTTCATTATTTACCTTTACCGCTATTAAAGTCCAAATCGGATATACCGCAAGGAGATGCAATAAAATATTCTTTGCTGGATATGACCTTGTCTTCAGATTTAGTACTAAAAAACAGGAATTATTCTATAGCTAACTCAGCAGTAAGCATGGCCCTCTCAGTAAGTTATATACAGAACTTAATTGAGGAATTAGAAAGAATAAGGAGAACTTCACAATCAGCAGAAGAAAGGGAGGCGGCAGAGCAGATTCTTAACGGCTTAATGAAAGGTTCTCAAGGTAAAGAAGGAGGAGAACAGAAGGAACAGCAAGGACAAACTAATGAATCCTCAAAGAAACTCTTAAAACAAGTTCATGAGAAAGCTATTTCTAAAGCTGCGGAAGATGCAAACGCTGTTAGGAGTATGCAAAGAATTGTAGGGGGTAATGGGGCTGGAACCGGGAGCGTACTTAACTTCGAGGGAGATGTGCATGAAGTATTGAGGCTTGCCAGGAACACTGAAATAAAGAAAATCCTCGAATTCTTAAGTGGAATACCAAAATTAGGAAGCTTAACTAAAAAGAAGACTACAAGATACTCTAAGGGAGAATTATTTGGCTATGAAGAAGGTTCGGACTTAGAGAGGATAGTTCCTTCAGAATTAGCAATGCCAGAGGAACTATTCTATGTAAGACTTGCAGAGAGTCAACTATTGCTTTATCAAAAACAGATAAAGGAAAGTTTGGGTCCTATATATTTACTTTTAGATAAATCAGGCAGTATGGATGGAGAGAAGATATTATGGGCAAAGGCAGTAGCATTAGCGTTATACAGTAGAGCTAGGAGAGAAAACAGAGATTTTTACTTAAGGTTCTTCGATAATATTCCTTATCCTTTAATAAAAGTAATAAAAAATGCAAAAAGTAAGGACGTAATAAAGATGATAGAATACATAGGAAAAATAAGAGGAGGAGGAGGTACAGATATAAGCAGGTCAGTAATTTCAGCTTGTGAAGATATAAAAGAAGGTCATGTTAAAGGAGTTAGTGAGGTAATAATACTGACAGATGGTGAAGACAAGATTGCGGAAACTACAGTAAGGAGGTCTCTAAAAGATGCTAACTCTACATTAATTAGCGTAATGATTAGAGGAGATAATGCCGATCTAAGGAGAATATCTGACACGTATCTTGTAGTGTATAAATTGGATCAAAACGATTTACTTAAAGTAGTAGAGGCATAATGAGACAAAAAAATTACTTACTTTTAGTATTTTCTTTCTTGATTTTCTCCAAGTAATCCTTTATAAAGTCTAAATCTTCATATACATTCTCTGGATCTGTTTTTATCCACATTAAACCTCCTGCTGCGTCTTCTATAGAACCTTTTATTTTTAGATCCTTTACTCTATCCTTCCAATTGAACGGTATTTTTGATATAATGTAAATGTAAAGATCTCCATCTAATCTTAAGTGAACTTTTCCCCACATTATATCTCCTATTTTATATTCAACTTCCTTCCCAAATGGAGGTCTTCCAGGTCTCTCATAGACCTCGTACCAATTACCTAATGTTGCACCAAGTTTCTTTAGAGAATCTATTATCTTATCCTCTTCGCTCATTGTATTATCCCCTTATTTTTCAATACTTCTTGAGCTAATTTACCAATTCCTAGTTCTTCTGCAGAGAATCCGAACGCAAGCCCGAGGAGTTGTGTTATGTAAATTGCTGGCAAGGTCCAAGGTAAACTGAATTCATTTTTAACCTTTAGTTGTGTTACATCCAACTGTAAATGGCATAAACTACAAGGATGAACTAAGATATCTGCATTCTGAGATTTAGCAGAGTTTAACACGTTGTATGCAAGCTTTAGTCCAACTTTAGGATTACTGCCCATTAATGGGAATCCACAGCAAGCTGTAGCCATTGGAAATTTAACAGGAGTGGCCCCAGTTACTGCTATTAAATCTTCCATGCTATGAGGATTAAATGACGGTTCAAATCCCATTATCTGCTCTGGTCTTAGCATTTGACAACCGTAATATGCACCAACCCTTAACCCTGTTAATTGTTTCTTTACTGCCTTCTTTATTTTTTCTAATCCTATATCCCTAACAAGAACCCAGACTATGTGCTCCGCTTCAGCTTTTCCTGAATAGTTTATACTAGTCTCCTTTAGCTTTTTATCTACTTCCTTCCTCAAATCTTTATTCTCTTTATATTTATAGGCTGCGAGTCTATGGCTTTGTAAGCACACACTACAGGGAGTTACCATTTTATCCATTCCCATCTTTTCTACTGTAGATAAATTCCTCAAATTGAGTGAAACATGAGCCTTCTCATTATATTCATCTAAAAATCCTCCACCGCAGCAGTTCCAATCCTCTACTTCTACTAATTCTAATCCTAGAACCTCAGCTACTTTCTTTGTAGCTATGTCTACATCTTTAGATAATCCGTGAGTTGCGCATCCAGGATAGTAAGCGACCTTCATTTTATTCACCTTCCATTATTTTTCTAATTTGTGTCATATTTTTCACTTTCGTATCAGTAACTAATGCGTATTTTAACTTACCGTTTTGCATTGCGTAAATCATGTCTGTTATCGCTGTTAATAATCCGTAAGTTGAAATATACACTTTTGCTTCTTCAATTTTTCCTGTATCTTCTATACTTTTAGCTATAGCTTCAGCATGTTTTTCACCAGTTAAAGATACTGGAGTTTTCTCTTTCACAAACTTAGTATATGCTCTCGTCTTCTTTATAGTAGTCACTGGCTCAATATCTCTTGGGCAGACGTTAAAGCATTGATAGCAATAAGTACATCTCCAGGAACTATCTATAAGAATCTTTAATCTTTCATCAAATATTGTATCTCTAGGGTCTGCGAGGAATCTGTAGCCTTTAGCATGTGCAGCAGGGCCTAAAAATTCTGGATCGTTCTTTACTGAAGGACAAGCTGAAACACATAGACCACACCATATGCATTGTTCAAATTTCCATAATTCTCTCTGATCTTCAGGCTTAAGTCTGTGGTCTGCCTTTCCTTCCAGTACTTCTTTCGATGGATATAGTCTAGGTTTAACTTTGAACATTCTATTGTAAAAGTCAGTCCAGTCTACAATTAGATCCTTAATGATGGGGAAGTAATCCATTGGTTCAAGAGTTATCTCGTTTTTACCGTACTTCTTTACAATATCTAATGCTAAAGTCTTACATGCTAACCTAGGTTCACCGTTAATTTTCATTCCGCAACTTCCGCATACTGCCATATGACAAGACGCTCTATACGCTAGCGTAGGATCTTGCTCTGTCTTTATTCTCCTTAAGACTTCAGTCATTTGAGTAAATCTATCTACCTTTAGCTTGTATTCCTGCCACCAATTTCCTTTTTCTTTTGAAGATCTTTTTATTTTTATAACTATTTCTTTTTCTTCTTCGCTCATTTTAATACACCCTGGGTTCAGGTTTCCATTTTGTAATCCTAACGGGCTTGTAAGTAATTTCCACGGTTTCTCCTTTTAGATAAGCTATAGTGTGCTTTAACCAATTATTATCATCTCTTTCAGGATAATCAGTTCTAAAGTGAGCGCCTCTGGATTCCTTCCTTTCAATTGCGGTTCTTCCTATTACTATAGCTAAATCTAACATATTCCTAAGCTCTAATGCATTAAAGAATTCCGTATTGTATGTACTACTTTTATCTAGTACATACATGGAAGAGCTCATCTTCCTTAATTCAATTATTTGAGATAGTGCATCTTTCATGTTATCTTCGTCCCTAAATATGCCTACCTTCTCCCACATAACGTTCCTAAGCTTATTTAGAATCTCTCCAAAATGGACTCCGCTTTCGCTCTTAACGAATTTGTATGCGTCGTCTACTACTTTTTCTGCTTCTTTATCTAAGTTGTTGCTATCTTCCTCTTTATGTTCAGACAAGAACTTAGCTACAGTCCTTCCTGTTTCCCTTCCAAAAACTAAAGTTTCAAGTAGTGAGTTTGAACCTAATCTGTTAGCTCCATGAACAGATACACACGCCGCTTCACCTGCAGCGAATAATCCTATTAAGTCCGGATTCTGTCCAGTAATGTCCACATCAATTCCTCCCATGTAATAATGTTGTGCAGGCCTAACAGGTATCGGCTCTTTTGTAGCATCAACACCAGAGAAGTTCATCGCTGCCTCGTAAGCTAAAGCTAATCTTTCTTTAATGTAGTCTTCACCTAAATGCCTTAAATCTAAACCCACGTATCCTCCTGGGAATCCTCTACCTTCCCTAATTTCAGTTATTATTGCTCTGGAAGTTATATCTCTAGGGGCTAAATCTAGCTTTCTAGGAGCATATCTAACCATGAATCTTTCTCCTTTATTATTAATTAGAATAGCACCTTCTCCCCTAGCTGCCTCGCTTATCAGTATATCTGATGGATAAAGTGCAGTAGGATGAAATTGCACAAATTCTGGATCTTTTAATGCGGCTCCTGCTCTTAAAGCAATTGCGTAACCATCACCTGTATTTATATATGCGTTAGTAGAATGAGCATAAAGCATTCCCATTCCTCCTGTTGCCATAACTATAGCTCTAGTCTTGAAGAATGCTGGAGTCATTGACTTCATTTCCATTGCGACTACTCCTACGACTCTCTTATCGTCTCTAATTAAATCTAAGGCGAACCACTCACTGTAAAAATCTATATCTAAGCCAGAGACTCTTTGAAACAAAGTATGGAGTAACGCCATACCAGTTTTATCTCCTACGAATCTGGTTCTGGGATAAGTTTGGCCACCGAAATATCTTATAGCTACTCTACCATCAGGTTGTCTGTTAAATAATGTTCCCCAACTTTCCATTATTCTTACAATTTCTCCAGATTTTTTGGAAAGCAGCTCTGCAGCATCTTGATCTACTAGAAAGTCTCCTCCTTTTATCGTATCGTAAGTCATGTAATCTGGATTATCATTAGGATCAGAATTTCCATCTATATACGCTGCAATTCCTCCTTCTGCAGAAGATGAGTGAGATCTTGTAGGGAAAACTTTGGATATTACTGCAACTTTGTACCCTGAAACAGCTATCTCATGAGCAGCCATTAAGCCCGCTAATCCACCTCCTATGACTATCGCATCATAAGAAAGTTTTTCCATGTCTCTAAATTTTTTAAAAGGATTAAAAAGCGTTTAATCTTAAATTAACAATGAGAGGTTTTCTACAACAACTCTTGGTTTTATATTGCTCTTCTCTACATCTTCCTTTTTAGCTATTCCTGTTAAAACTAATACAGTATCAGCTCCTATATCATTGCCCATTTTAATATCAGTCTCTAGTTGATCTCCAATTACGAGTACCTTAGAGAGATCCTTTATTCCAGTCATTTCCATTGCAACTTCTATTATCCACTTGTTAGGTTTTCCTGCTATAAAATCAGGCTCTCTCTTAAGTGCATAAATAATTGAAGATGCAAGTGCTCCAGCTCCCAGCTTTAATCCATCCTTAGATGGCCATAATCTGTCCATATTAGTAACTATGAATAATGAACCTCTGGCTACACATCTCATACCTGAAGATAATTTATCGTAAGTGGCAAGTCTATCAAGTCCTAGGACTACTGCATCGGGATTATTTTCTTCTATTTCCTCTGTAGATAATACTCTAAAATTGAAATTCTTCATTTCTTCAACAAGCCCTTCTTCACCTATTACATAAACTTTTTTTACATTAGTATTTCTCCTCATGTAAATTGCCGCAGATAGTCCACTAGTTATTATATCGTTGGGTGATATTTCTAATCCAAGATAATTTAATTGTCTAGATAAAAGTATTCTACTAAAGCCAGAATTATTTGTAACGAGAATTACCTTTTTACCTTCCTCTTTTAGTTTTCTTATCGCAAAAATGTTTTCCCAAATGGGATCTCCTTCCCTAACAATCACGCCGTCAACATCGGAAATTATTAAATCATAGTCCAGCACTTTTTAACTCCTCCAATTTTTTCTTTATCTTTTCATTAATATCTTCACCCTCAAACAAGAAACCGAAGAGACCGAAAGGCTTGTAAAGGGATTCTTCACAATCCCATTTTCCAGGATATGCAGGAATAATTTTAAAATAATTACCAAAGGAGAATACTAAGTACGTTTTCCCTTCCTTATCCTCAATTATATAAAGATCACAGCCGGATAAAGTGTTATGAATTATTTTATTAACTCCTAACTTTTCTTTGTCAATCATTTTATTATCCCCTTGCCAATCTATTACTCGTGGATTCTGAAAAAGTTACTAGGAAATATTATTCGAAGTTAATATCTTTGCCTAACATAAGAATACTTTTCTCCATTGATGCGCTTGAAACCGTGCTAGTAGCTCTTAGAGGCTTTGAGATAGGCACATTGTTTTTTTATTCATTTCTATTATATTTTGTATCTCTCTTAATTATTCTAGGTAAAAGAATTAAAACCACACTAACTTTAATTTCAATATTTTCCGCAATTTATTTGATTCTCTCATTATTTCCAATTCCTTACGTTTTCATTTTCGGAACATTTATTCCTTTAGTTAACTACTCACTTTTAGTTGATTATAATGAAAAAATCTCAATAACTTTGGCATCTATTGCCTCTTTAATTCCCTCAATAATATTGGCAAAATTAACAATTTTAGGAATCATTTATGTATTAGCTGTAGGAATTTCGTCTTATGCATACATATCGTTGATAAATAGAAAAGGAGACAAAATTATTGGAATATCTTCCCTAAAAATAATAAGACCGTTTTTAAGGGCACTAAGTTATAATAGGAATTCAGAACTTGAAGATTTCTTGGATAAAATATCAACACCTACAATTTTAAATATACTTACCGTAAAGATTAACGACAAATATCTAGTACTTCCACAGATTCACTTCGGAATGTACGGAGATATAGGAAGCTCAAAGTTCCCTTATCAAGTAGAGGAATTTCTACCAAATTCACTTGTCTTTCACGGTCCTGGAAGTCATGAGATAGACATAACTTCAAGCAAGGAATCTAAAAGGATAGCTAAAGAATTACTTAATACTAGGTTTGAAAAGGCAAACTTTTCTGGAATCACACAAGAAATATATGGAGGTTTTAAGTTTACTGCGCTAAATTTCGATAAGTTTACGCTATCTTTTGTTGAAAGACCTTCTAAAGGTATAGATGACTTACCTGGAGCATTGTGGAGGGATATGATTTCTACTAATAATTTCCTAGTTGATTGTCATAATGAATCTTTGGTTGGCGAAATAGGCAGAAAAGAATATGTAACTCTTAAGAATTATATTTATAGTAAGAGTAGATATTTGGGAAATAAGAAACTTAAAATAGGTCATGCGGAAGGAGAAGTAAATTGCGAAGGGCTTTGTAGCAATAAAGTTAAAGTTTTATCTTTTTATTCTATAGAAGAAGAGAAAAAAGCCTCTATAATTTATATTTATGCCAATAACGCATGTCACGGATTAAGGGAAAGAATAGAGGGAAGCCTAAGTGATTTAACTAATGCAATTCTAGTTACTCCAGACGATCATTCTTGTACTGCAATGAGTTTCGGTAATCTTTACCAACCTGCCACAGTATGTGAGGAACTTATTAGTAAATCGAGAGAGCTGGTAAAGGAAAGTTTGGAAAAGATGGAGGATGTAAAAGATATAGAGTTTGGAATAACTAAAGTTAAAACAAGAGTAGTTGGAAAAGTTATCTCGTCCATGGTAGAAGGATTGGAAAAAGTAGGAGGTTTTGCAATGAAGACTTTTTGGATTCCTATAATTCTACCTTATGCTATACTGATAGTATTCCTATTTATTCATGAGATTATCAAAATCTAACAATAGCTTACTAACTTCGTTCCTCCATTGTTCTAAATTCTTAGGATCGACCGGATAGGTTCTATATAAATCCTTAGCCTTTTTCATGTATTCAGCAACAGTCTTTAACTTCATCAATAGAGAAGGTCTACCTAATCCTGCAATAACTCTCATTGCTTTTTCTGCTACTGACAACTGTAAATCTCCTTTTGCACTTGCCTCAAGTAAGTCATCCTCTTTAATTACCTTTTTCCTCATACCGTAATTTATATCGTCGTCAGAGAGCTTCTGTAAGAATCTTCTAAACAGTTCTAAGCTTGCTTGTTTTGCCCCATATCTTTCAATGTAACATAGATTTGCCTGCCATAAGGTATTCGCAGAGAAGTCACCTACTTCGAAGGCGTTAAGGATCGCTTTTGCAGTACAATAACCCGAAATCATTGCAGAACCTTTTCCTCCGCCATGTACGGGATTTGCAGTAAATGCAGAATCCCCTACTACTAAAATCCCGTTCCATGCTAAAGTAGTTATAGGCCTTCTCGTAGGTACTAAAGCTCCGCCTTTAACTATTAACCTATTTCTATCAACGTCATTACCAAATTCATTCAAATATTTATCATAAAAAGTATAAATACTTGGATAGCCCATTCCTCCTTGAATTCCTAAACCTATATTAACCTTATTCTTTCCTTTAGGGAAATACCACCAATATCCGCCTGGAGAAGCTTTTTGGTTTACGAATATCTTAAGGTATTGTGGTTCATCTATATCATCCTTTGTATAAGCTACTTCCCTATAAGCTATGTCAGCATCTTTATCATCTAAATTTTCGGTAACCGGAAGCCCTTGGGGAAGCTTACTTCTAAAGCTCATTGAGTAACCAGTAGCTTCAACAACAACTTTAGCTTGAACTTCCATTTGTTGGTTATGTCTCCTATCAAAAAGAACCGCTCCCTTTACGAATCCATCTTCAAATACAGGTTTCATTGCAGTAGTCATATCTAAAACTTCTACTCCTCTATTTGATGCTTCCTTTAGAAGTCTTTGAGTATATGCGGGAGCATTTATCTCAAATCCTTCTCCTTTTACAGTCCATTCTGTCTTATTGTCTGGGCTGTAAAGTTTTATTCCTTCTATTTTTTGTTCTAGTTGTTCTCCTTCTGGATACGGCATTCCTAGATTATCAAAGTGCTCCTTACTAACCGCATCTCCGCATGGCTTATCTCCTATTCTATTCCAAGGTTTACTGTCTATTAAAAGGATTTTCAATCCTTGATTAGCTAAGTGCCATGCAGTAGTTGCTCCTGCGAAGCCTCCACCTATAATTAATACGTCATAATTATTTTTCAAAAAGATCCCGTAGTCTAGTATCCTTAGAGGGATAAAAAATTACTTACAATAATCTCTTAACATGTTAGCCTTCATTTGAGTCGGAAGATTATCCAAAATTTTTCTCATATTATATTTATTTTCGTCACTACAATAAGTAATGAATCCCTTATAATTATATTCTTGAATTTTCTTTAACATTTTATCAATCTCGTTAGGCTTCCAAGTAAAAATTTCAAGACCTAAATCTAAATTATCCAGAATTGCTTCCCTAGCATTAGCAAAAAAATTCCAATATTCGGAATTTGAAATGACATTAGCAACAATTTTCTTACCTCCCAAGAGTCTTACATCCTTAAACATCTTTCTAAAAATTTCAGTTAAATCGTCATCTTTTACATAAATGAGGGCAATTACAGGTCTATAGTCCGGTTGCATGAAATTAAGCTATCGCAGAAGTTAATATTAATGACTGATCAGCAGGAAGTTATACCGGATATTATCTTATTTCCCTTATATCTACTCTTAATAATATATATAATATGATAGTGGAAGTTATTTACAATAATATTAGCTTAGAAATGATGGAAATAATAAGGGAAATAAAGAGGAAAGCGTTGGCATCGGAAATTATATTTTATAAAGGGAAAAAGAACTTGATTATTGCTGACAACATGAAGATATGGGAAGAAAATGATAATAAAGATCCTGTGGAAGAGATTTACGATGCAAAAATTATACATCTTGTAAAACAGATGGGTAAGATTCCATCGATTTACTGAGATAAGGATCTTATGTAGTGGTTAGAGTCAGTTATTACCAAATAACCTCTTGATTCTGGAGGAAATTCCCTAGTTATTCCACCTACGTAAATAACCCTGGCAAGTTTATCCATCTCCAGTCTCTTATACTGTCCTACTATTATCCAATCCCAAGGTCCAGCACCTACACTCCTTCTAAGCTGATCTATATCACCTTGGTGACCATGAAGGATATAATATTTAATTGAAGAGACATCAGCAATATACATTGTAGTACCGATTATTTCCTCTCTATATCTCGGTTCAGCCATTATGCATTTTATTGCGTGAGGATCCATATCTCCTTGAACGTAAATTATTTGAGCCCAAGGGGCAATACTCCTTATCACGTAAAGTACGTCTATAACTCTAGGACATTCATAATCCCAGTAACACTGCGTAGTATCTCCGTCCAAGACTATAGTCTCAGGCTCCTCCTTTTTTATTATAGAAGAGAGTGTGCTCTCTATATGAGGCTCTGGAAACCGTATATTACTCATAACCAGGATTTTCATTATATTTCACCCTCAAATACGAAGGCTTTTTTACATCCATTACCGTATTTAATTCCTCTGGCCATTCCAACCGTATTATAGTAAGCTGTTGCATTTCCATTATTATCTATACCAATCATTCCTATATTACCCTTTCCAAAAATGTTAGTTACCTTATTTATTACGCTTCTTACGGCGTCGCATATTGAGAAACCCATAGATACTAGAATATCAATCTCCTTTGCAGGCAAAATTTTTAGAATAACCTCACCAATGCCGGTCGAAGAAATAGCTACCCTAGAAGTCGCATAATAACCTGCACCGGGTATTGGAGAATCTCCTACTCTGCCGGGTAACTTGTTCGAAATTCCTCCAGTACTTGTTCCTGCTACTAAATTTCCTTCTAAATCCAAAGCAACTGCACCTACAGTGTCTTCAACACTCAAAGGGTTAGAAGGAAAAATCTCCTCTGCTTCTTTTCCAACTAACAATACATGTCTTCCATCTTTCATTACTTCTAATGCTAGCTTTATGGGGTTTTTTACTCTCACTGCTGCAACTGCTCCAGCACTTAACTTGTTACCATACATTATTCCTGCGTCCATTTCTATTTCTCCTTTAGTGTTTTTTACACTACCTCTTCCTGCATCGAATACTCCCGAATCTTCCATATAAGAAATAGCTTCAACAACTGCCTCTATAGAGCTACCTTTTTTAAATTCTTCAAATCCTCTATCCATTGCATTATTAATTTCCTTTATTGCTTTTTCAGAATCTCTCTCCTTCCAGTTTCCTGCACCGCCGTGGATTAGAAGAATTGGCTTCTGATATTTCACAAGGAAATATTGGCATTAGATATTTTTATCTTTACAACTTTATACTTCTGGAGCAAAATGAGAGAACCTAGTACGTTACTGGTTTCAATAGTATTAATCTTACTGCCAGCAATACCTGGTTTCCTCTTTAATTTTTATGCGTTTGTAGGAGCATCTATTGTTGGTTTAGCAATAGTAATGTATTATTTCTCAGCTAATCTACCTTGGAAAGGAGTAAGGCAAGCGATAGTTTCATTATATTTTACTGGAGTTTTTTCGTTAGGTTTAGCATTAGGAGTATTTTTTGCAATG
Source organism: Acidianus sp. HS-5 (assembly GCF_021655615.1). Lineage (GTDB taxonomy): Archaea > Thermoproteota > Thermoprotei_A > Sulfolobales > Sulfolobaceae > Acidianus. Next base: position 888,127 of record NZ_AP025245.1, on the reverse strand, counting down.
CCTATAAAACCTAAGGAATTTGCGTTAGTATCCTTAATAGAATCAATTCCATTCTTTATCAGCTTTGCCTATGTGGCAAAAGCTGTTTTAGTAAAGGCTATCAATAAGGATATATTAAAAGTAGGAAATGGATACTTTGCAATGCTATTAATTATAATACTTGGAGGTCTTGCAGGCAGATTTCTACATAACTTTTATGAGCTTATAATTCTGTATTCTGGCTTTATTGCATTAGGCATAATAGCTTATCTTTATTTCAAAGAATAGGTGATATAATGGAATTAGCTATAGTAGGAGGAGGGCCTGCAGGACTTTCTTTAGCTTATTTTCTAAAGGGAAGTAAGATAAATGCTACGGTTTATGAAGGTCTTTCTGACGTTGGGTTAAAGCCTTGTGCATGGGGAGTAATGAAAGGCATCGAAGAATATATCCAAATACCTAAGGAATCGATCATCAGTGAAATAAAAGGATTCAGAATATATTTAGATGGTAAACTTTTATATGATATAAGGGATAGGGAAGTTCTTGGCTATATTGTTAATAAGCCTAAATTCTTAAGGATATTGGGCGAAAAAGTTGATTTAAAATTAAATTCCAAAGTTGTGGAAAAAGAAGGTAAAATATTTGTGAACGAGAAGGAAGTCAATGCAGATAAGGTAATTTATGCTAATGGACATTATTCATTTAAAGGAGACTACGCAATTCCTGCAATTCAGTACATAACGGACTATAAAATAGATCCTGAAATCGTGGAAATGTACTTCTTCTCAGATCTTTTAGGCTACGGCTGGGTTTTCCCAGAAGAAGATGGCTCTAAAATAGGCGTTGGAGGTTATGCTGAAGTAAACTTCCTTAAGGAAAGGTTAAAGGGATTAGTTAAAGGTAATATAAAAGAATTTCAAGGCGCAAAAGTAGCTGATTATGGTATAATAGAAGATAGATTAAACGGGAATTATATAGGAGAGTCTCTCGGTACTGTTTACGCCGTTACCGGAGAAGGAATCAGGCCTTCAATAATATCATCAAAAATAATGGCGGATTCCCTGCTGTCAAATAAGGATTTTTCGAAAGAATTTAAGAAGAGTAAGCTATACTGGAGTTTGCAAATCCACGCTATGGTAATAAAAGATGCTAAAAAGAAAGGCGCACAAAGTATAAAAGGGTTAGAGAGAGTATTACTCAAGACTCCTCCAGAGCTTGTTCTCAAGTTTGCTTTAGGTGATTTTACAAAGATTGATTTATTAAAAATATTTGGAAGAATGATTATATGAGCGAGCACTATTATTTGGATGATGTAGATAAGAAGATAATTTCAATACTACAACAAGATTCCAGAATATCTTTTTCTAGATTGGCAAAAATGTTAAACTTAAGCGAATCAACAATACACATGAGGATAAAGAGACTTAGAGAGGCAGGGGTAATAAGGGGATTCTGCATAGATGTCGATTTAGATAAAGTTGGAATGAACGTTTTAGCCTTCGTACTTCTAAAGGCTGACCCAAAGAATTACGAAGATATACTTAAAAAACTGGCAGAAATTAAGGAAGTTTTCGAGATTTATGATGTTACAGGAGAATATTATGCTCTTCTTAAGGTTAGAGTTTCAGATAAGGAAGAACTTGCTAGAGTTTTAGACAAGCTAGGTAATATGGAAGGAGTAACGTCTACTTATACAATGTTTGTCCTTAGAGTAATAAAAGACAAGAAAAATGCATTTGAATGATCAGGGCGAGAGCTCTTCCTCACTGTTCAGACGGTTTGCTTATTTTCCTCATTTCTTAATTTCCTGTATTAAGTACTCGACAATATATTTTGCTGGATTTATCTGTGTTGCAGAACTGAATCCTTTCCACAGTGGAGCAGCATTAACTTCAAGTATTTTTAATCCTCCTTCTAGATCTTCTACTATGTCAATCCCAGCGTAATCTAAACCCAGGACTTTAGTAGCCTTTAAGCTGAGTTCCTCTATTTCATTTGAAGGCTTAAAAACTTGAACTACTGCACCTTGAGCAACGTTTGTTTTCCAACTACCTTGAGAAATCCTGTATACGCTTCCAAGCAACCTCTCTCCTACTACGAAAGCCCTTATATCTCTATCCGGTTTTTTAACATATTTTTGAACGTAAACTGGTTGGTTTACAGATAATATTGCCTTTGCAATCCTAAACGCTATGTCGGGGTCGCTAGCTCTAACTGAACCTAAGCCTAAACTACCTATTACTGGTTTAATTACAACTTCTCCCCACTTCTCTACTAACCTCATTACTTCAAAAGGATCTTCAACCATTGCTGTAGGAGGTACTGGTATTCCTGCTCTCTTTAATTTCATTAAACTTTCGAACTTATCCCTAGCTAAGAGAACGGATTGAGGATTATTAATAAAAACTACCCCGCTCTTTTCCATTTCTGTTAGTATATCTATTCTTTTTGCCAACTGTTCAGTTGTGAGTAAGAATCCTAAATTCCTTATTATCCCTCCATCTAGGGATAACTCCTTTCCTGCATAAGTGAATTCAATTCCTTCATCAATTATACCATTGAGTTTTGAAGGTCTTATATAATAAGCTGTATGTGATCTATCTCTTATTTCTACTAACAACTCTTTAGAAGGCTCTGTTACCTTCTGAGATTCGTGAATTACGCCTATCTTTATAAGCTTTCACCAAGTGAAAACCCAATTTAAAACAATTTATTTTTTATTCCTGATTCCGCCAATAAACCCATTGTTAGAAAATCTGGTAATGCCATTATCAATTCGTTATATTCATTAAAGAAAGGTATCAACGATATGAGTTTCAAATATTCACTTTTTAACTCTGCGTATTTATTTACTACGAAAGGATCAACCTTACCGTTGGTTAATTCAAATAATTGTTTAGCACTTCCAACGAGCTTTTCTGGATCAAGCTTAACACAATCTACGTAATCATCAACTAGCTGATAAATAATTCCTAGTATTCTTCCTGCATCAAGAAGTTTTTCTATCAAATCCTTTTTTCCTGAAGAGAAAGATGCTAGCATTGCTGGTAATTTAAATAAACTAGCAGTCTTCAGCTCTACGGTCTTAAAATATTCTCTCTTATCTCCGTAAATATCCTTTAAAGCTCCTATTGCCGTGTCCTTCCAAAGTTCTATGCTTATGTTTAATGCCTCTTTACCGTAAGAGGAAATAATCTTTAATGCAGTAGGAATTAGAAAATTAGAAACAAAAATTACTCTCCTATTTGAATAAACAGCCCAAGCGGAAGCCATTCCTCGCCTTGTTAAATCGTAATCTACAATATCATCTAAAGCTAAGGAAGCAGAGTGAAGAATTTCAGTGGCAAGAGCACCTTGATAAGCATTCTTCTCTTCGCCTCCTAGAGCATCGTTAAAGAGGAACACAAGAGTTCCTCTAAACCTTTTTCCGTCCTTCATAATGTATTTGCTCATTTCCATTACTTCCCAATCCTTAACGTCATCAACAAATTTCGTAACTAATGAATCTATAGTAACCTTGCTCCTCTCCCAGAACTCTATTAAGTCCACTGTTCTCAGCCTTCCATCATATAATATGTCATTAAACTTAAATAAATAGGTGCTAAGAGCGGTTCAACATCAAGCAATACTTCCTTAACTTTCTTACCTTTCTTCCTCAGTTCAAAAGAAATTCTTCTCATAGGAATTGAATCAACACCAGTGTAAATAATATTGGCATCATTCAAGAAATTCACACTATAATAATCTTTAACATCTTTATTTAGATTTTTCTCTACAAAATATCTAGAAGGTAGAAGAATAGGAGAAAGAACAATATCCATCAAGGAAAGGTCAATGTCCTTGCTCTTTTCTGCTACGAAATCATCAATATCTGAGAAATCCATGTCTTGGAGAATTCTATTCCCCCTAACTCCTTTAATCAAGGAAGCCTCAGTATAGAGTATTGATAGAGATAAGTTAATCTCACAAAGATCTTGATTAAACTTAAATACTCCTACCTTGCCCTTAGCTTTAATTTCGCCACATGAAAAAAGATAACCTTCTAAATTTAACGCCCAAGTATTATCTAAAACTTCCCTACTCTCGTTCTGATCATTGATAAAGAGAATTATTTTACCCGGCTCTGCATAAGTATCCTCCATAAGAGTAAGCTCGTGAATTGGAACAGTTTTTACTATTCTTCCTTCAAGGTTTATTATACTCCTTTCCAGAGAGTATGCAGGAAGTTCCATCCCCTTACCGTAAGCTATTACTGAAAAATCTTTCGGAAGATTTATTGATTTTACACTAATGCGGTTTTTAAGGAGTTGCAACACGAACACTCTCTTTCGTCCGGCTTATCAGGAATTCTCTTAATAACTTCGTATAAAAGTTTCCTCGAATTTTCTGTATTTTCGTTCATAACTCTCGTTACTTCCTCAGCAGTTACTGGAACTTCAGCAAAGACATCGTAATCTGTTATTGTAGCAATAGTAGCGTAACACATTTGCATTTCACACGCAAGATTAACTTCTGGAACTAAGGTCATTCCTATTACATCAGCTTTAAATGTCTCCTTCCATACCCTGCTTTCAGCCCTTGTAGAAAATCTAGGTCCTTCAATGCATATATATGTTCCGCTCTCGTGTGTAGTAATTTTCAAATCCTTTGCTGCAGAAATAATTATTTTCCTCAAGTGATTACAGAAAGGATCGGCCATTGAAACGTGTGCAACTACTGGACCGTCAAAGAAAGTGTACTCCCTCTTTTTTGTCATATCTATAAATTGGTCAGGGACAACGAAGTCGCCTGGTTTATAATCCATCCTTAAGCTTCCTACTGCAGAAACTGAAATTACCCATTTAACTCCTAACTCGTGCAATGCCCATATATTTGCCCTATAGTTAATCTTATGTGGAGGAATCCTGTGCCTTCTTCCGTGTCTAGGTAAAAACGCTACTTTCTTACCTTCTACAGTACCAATAGTTATTAAATCGCTAGTATCGCCATAAGGAGTATACACTTTTATTTCTTTGCTTTCAGAAAAAATCTTAGGGTCGTAAAGCCCAGAACCACCTATTATTGCGATCGGGACCTTTTCGTATTCGAGCATATAGAATTCTCATTTAACTGCCTTATAAATCAAAACCAAAAATTTGATTAAGTATTAGGCAAAAAAGGTATGGGAATAATATTGCCTAAAATTCCCGTGAAGGTAGTTAAATGGGAAGAAGTAGTAGACCTCTCCTTTAAGCTCGCAGACATTTTAAAGAAGGAAAATTTTAATCCGGACGTGTTAATCGCTATCGCTAGAGGAGGATTAGTCCCAGCAAGGCTTTTAGCAGACGCAATGGGGATTTACGATGTCCTCTCACTTAAGGTAGAACATTGGATAGTAACAGCCTCTCACACTCCAGAGGCAAAGATAAAGTATCCTTATAAAGTTGACCTGCAAGGTAAAAAAGTCCTAATTATTGATGATATAACTGATACCGGGGACAGTCTCATCTTAGCTGAAAAGCACGTTAAGGAAAACTTTAATGCAGGAGAAATAAAGACCTCAACTCTGCAATACATTAAAGGCTCAAAATACGTTCCTAACTTTTATGCAGACATAATAACAGACTGGACATGGTTCATGTATCCTTGGAATTATTGGGAAGATGAGATTAACCTATTAAAGAAAGTAATGGACGAGGTTAAGACTACAGATCTCAACAAATTGAAGGATGCTTTCAAGGAAAGCTATGGCGTAGATCCTCCAATACCTGTGGAAAAAATCATTGAAGAAATGAGAAGGAGAAAAATAATCTGATTACTCTATTCTAAATCTGAGCTTTCCTATACTTCCCCCAAAAGTTTTCTTTATCCATTCAGCTTCTGGAACTTCATCGTTTATTACGTAAACTTTAGTTCCGAACTTCTCAGCCTCCTTAGTCAGAGAATCCTCCTCGTAATCCTCGTGGACTATGAGAGAATCTAAAGCTCCCATGTCCATTGCTTTCTTTATCTCATCCTTACCATAAACTATTAAACCGTCATCCTTAGCTAAGTGGAATTTTATTTCATCCAGTAAATTCTCGACCTCTACGTACTTCTGGTTCTTTAAAACGTCTTTTGCCTTCATTACCATCTCTCTTAGACCCGCTTCTCCCTGATCTCCTACGTCTATTAAAGGCTCCAGTACAAGATTCTTAAGTCTGTACTCCATGTAGTCTCCCTCATAGAAGTCTTCCTTAGCATAACCCGGACCTCCCAGAAGTATACCTTTAAGCTTCTTCTCCTCGAGATAAGGTAAGAAGTAACTATTAACTTTCTCTCCTACTTCCTTTAAGAAGTCGTGGTACAGCTCTTCTATTATCCTATCGATTCTTCTCTGAGACTGTCCTCCCATCATGTGCTTTCCTGGTACGTAACCTTCGATCTCTTCAAGGTCTTCTATTCTAGTGCCTCTCAGCATGCCTATAGTTGCAGTATCCCTCTCAACTATTATCAGACCATAGACTTCGTTCTCCTCAACCATGTCTTCTAGGAACTCTAGGTGGAAGTACTTATCTGTTCTATAGAAGTAAACTGTAACTTTTTCTGGAGGAGAGAACATGTAGCACTTGAACTCTTCATTATCGAAATTTTCTCCACACAGCAAAACAAGTCCGTTATCGGGAACTTTCGGGATAGAAGTAAGCCTATCTATTGCAGCACTTATTGCAGATTCTACAGCGTCTCTAGTTCTCTTCAGTTTAATGTTTTGAGAAATTGACGCTTCTTGTCGCAAGTTATTTAGAACGTCAGCTACAGGTCTTCCTGGAGGAATATATAAGGAAAGTAAGACCGTAGCTGGGGCAGACCACTTCTTTAACTCTTTTAATAAAACTTTCAATTCCTGCTTACTTAAGACATATTTGTCAAAGACTCATCCCTGATCAAATATTTACTTATAGTTCTTCCCTTAAAAAGTTATACACATACTGAATCGAAAACGTTTTTAGTTTTTTACAAAATATTTTAAAGTGCGGGGATGCCCGAGCTAGGACCAAGGGGGCGGACTGAGGCTCCGCTGGCGTAGGCCCTCGCGGGTTCAAATCCCGCTCCCCGCATTGTGGGAGCGCATCCCCCTACTTTAATGTAACTTTCTATTATCCTCTCTAAGGTATCAACGTAAATGTACCTTAACTTAGGCATAGATCTGTCAATATAGTAGGTGTAATACTTCCCCTTATTCTCACGTATAGAGAAGTTGTCCGTACGTATAATTTCACGTGTCATAACTCCTTATTTTTCATGAGAGACTACAAATTGCGTACAATGTGCGGGAAAGTGTTGAGTTGAAAGAAGATGGCAAAGATTCCTCGGTAATAATACTATCAATAGGTATTACTTATCAATCCTAGCTAAGTACTCCTTAAAGCTCTGATAGAACCCTTTTAAGGCTATCCTTAATTGCGTCAAGTTCTTCTAATACTACAACGTAATTAAGTAGTAATGGCTAACCGCATCCCTCTAGAACTTATCTTTCCTTATCTTATTCTGTATTCTCTAAGTTAATAATTTGCAAAGCACTTATGCGTTTTAACTTATCCTCAGCGTCTGAATAGTGTATAAACCAAGCCCTTTCCATTACGTCGTAGTGCTTTACCACTTTTGGTACTTAATATTGCGTAAACTGCTTCACCATATCTTTCTTTGCTCTGTCCTTCAGTCCATGAACTTCCAGCTATGTCTACCACAGTAAAGGATAGTATTGCTCCTTACCTCCGTAAGTATGGTGACAACTTTCTCCACACTTTATCCAGAAAGTTACATTAAGGGCAACCGCCGCTGCCGAAAGAGTGAGTGTGCCGTTGTTATTCGTATACTCTGCGTTACAGAGTACCTTCAAGTCTGTAGTGCAACAGGCTGCTACACTGTTTAACCAAGTTGCAGAACTGAGCGTACAACCGTCCTTCGTTATTGGTGTTTCTATACAATCCTACACTTTGATGGTCTCGCTGTATGGGACGTAACTGTTAGGGCTGACGTCGGATCTAGGAGTAGTTGCAGGGTGTTAGCATAACCTAAGTATGAGAAGAAGGACAGACCTAAAAGAATCAGAAAGAGTAGACTCCACTTTATTAAGAGGCAAAAGAGTTTGACTTCATAAGGGGCCTCAGTAAGTGAGAACTTAACTGCGGAACATCCTCTTTAGCATAATGTACATTCTTATTCTCTTAAACAGGAAGTATAAGAATGGCGAAACTGTAACAACGCTTAACGCTATAATTTCCGGAAGATACTGAATATACCAAGGTTCAGGCAACGAATGTATAGGTGTGCAATATCCATTACAAAGTTGACTAAGCTCTCTTTGGAGTTGCTCTTCCGCTAAAGCTATAGCAGTTGAATTAGTTGACTCATTATAAGGTTGCATAGAAAGTCTACAAAAATTTTGATAAAAAATTTAACTATCTCTAAAGTCCATAGGTTGATATACCGCAGGGATATTTAAAGAGGTATAAATATTCCCAACCGCTACATTTCCTTTGCCAACCGTTGCATAGGAATACCGTTGCCTTATTGCACGATGTCCTTTCAGATAGGGATATAACATTTGCTATAGTACAGAAACAGTTCTGTGTGCCGGGTCCTGCATATTGATTACCGCACACACAATACGTGAACTGGAAGCTAATCATACCACCTCTAATTATTGGTAATTCAATGTAAACTCCATTGTATGAAGGTGCTTCAACAATTGAATATGCAGAATACGCGTCACTGCTCCCGTATATCCAGCATTTGCATATCTTCTTGCACCACACAGTACCGTTACTGAAGAACACCTAGAATTATGCAAGGACTTTACCGTTGAGGTGTTCTAGGAAGACGTTAAGATATGTAATTTTGCCCTGAACATATATACCACTTGCAACAGGAACCTTTACTGAATAAACAGATGTACAGGAACCTTTATACGCACATAAGAAAGCTCCTATCGTGAATATGGAGATGCCATTAAAATCCGTAAAGCCTATCGTATATCCTGCTTGTGTAAAATAACGTGCCGTATTATCATTGCATGCCATACAAGGGCCTAATGCAACCCATATAGATACAGCGTCATATCTGGACGAATCTTTAACATAACCTAAGCTAAGGTTACCGATATAAATCAACTCTAAGCATATATAATTGGTGCATATTGACAACAAAGAAGAATTTTATATTCGGCTGAATATATTACTCCGGCTCAATTTGGCGTATAACTACAAACTACCTTGTTTGCCCCTACTTGGCTTGCGGATATTAGGAATACTGCTAAGAACGCTAACCCTAGAAGACGTAGAGACTTCCTCATGTTGAAAGAAGGAAAAACGAATGACTTTTAAAATGGCTAGGATACGCAGATCCCGTGCTTCTTACAGACATGATCAAGCGTCGCATCAACTGACGTAAACTTCTTGTGGCAGATAGGGCATTCATTTGTAGCTCTGCATAGCGTAGGTGGATTTCAAGGCTTATTGATGAACTGAAAGGAGTTAAACAAAGTGGGCAGACATAAGGTGAGATTGCCTTCTTGGTTAATAAATTATAAAGGTACTCCGGTTTATCTAATAACTGAGGATTATAGATTAACAACTTAACTACGGCTTTAATTACTCTCTTTTGCTCTGTTGTAAGAGCATGATACTTCTGTATTTCTTCTTCGCTTACGGTGAAGCTTAATGTCCTTGACTTCCTCCTCTTTTTTGTCTCTTGATTTTTATCAATAGGCTTACCCATCTTCTCAACGTGGTAAACATTTATCTACAGAGTGCTTTGCTTAACGCAACTATTAGCTCTATTCTCCATAAAAATTGTAATTCAATTTAACATATTGATTTTAAAGCTTTTTAATCTTTCTACAATATATTTATACGATTATCATTTAAAACATATTTAATCGTAAAAGTATTATTGATATTAAAATATAAAGTGACTAGATTATGGTAATCCGACGATATTACCACGATGATAGGCATCTGTGTGGTTGGTAAAGAATTTTATTTTAGCATTTCCTTTTAATATTTATGGCAATCTTAAAGGTTTCAGAGGACGTAAAGGAGGAGTTACTAAAACTTGCCAGCGAATTACAGGATAAGAGAGGAGGAAAAAGGCAAGTGACAATAAATTCCGTCATAGAATTCTTAATAGAATTTTATAAAGAGAAAAGTAAGGAAGAGGGTAATATATAGCAGAAAGAGTTAAAAATCATACCATCAATTTTTACTTTTAATTATGATAGAGGAAGAAGTATATAATAAGTGCAGGAACGATTGGGGTTGTGCGTCTTTAGTTATTTCTTCCCTACCTTTCGAAGATAATACTAAGAAGAGAATTATGGAGGATTATATAGAGAAATTTGTAGGAAAAAGGATTTTTCTTGCTCAAGTCATAACTGAAATGATTTACCACTGTAACGAATTTAACTCTAAAAAAGATGAGATAAATTGTTACCTCTCAACATACTATTTCGGTAGAGTTGAAATTCCTCTAAAAGAGAGCTCTCTGCTTCTTCTCCATTCTATAGTGAGGAATATTATCAAGGATAACCATGAGGAAGACTTACTCGAAATGTGCAAGCAGGGTAATAATTTAGCTTGTAATTTTGTAGAAGAGATTAGCTTAATTTGAGCCTCTCGTAAAGATAAGGTAGTGAAGTACAGTATCTAGTAGAGTTTCCAAAATGCCCTCCTTTAAACTCTTCGTAATAATGCTGAATTCCTAACCTCTCTAACTTCTTATGAAGGGATCTCATACCGATGAAAAGGTTGTACTCATCGCATTTTCCTACATCTAGGTATATTGCCTTTAATTTTTTCAGGGGTTCTGTATGCCTTTCTACATTCCTTACTGGATCATGCTCAATCCATTTCCTCCATACGTCATCAATAATTTCTCCAGTTTCGTTAAAAGGTAAATCAAACCCTGTCTCTGAGCTTAAGTTTGGTGAGTAGAATGCAGAACTTCCGAAAACGTTCAATACTTTCATATCGTCATCGCTGGGATTATTCTTTGTGAGCAGTTCGTTTAGTATGTCCTTCGGTTTCTTTCCTTCTAAAGCCTTAATAGTGTAAATGAAATCGTTGGCATAAAGGTAGTAAAAGCAACTATCTCCGAAATGGTCTGCAAACCCTTGAATAACGTCAGGATGTCTCACTGCCAAAGTGTAAGCTCCAAAGCCTCCTGACGATTTTCCGAAAAGTGCAACGTTTCCTACTTTGTACTTATCCCTTAGTGTGGGTATGAGCTCTTTTATGATAAAGTTCTCGTAATTTCCAACTGCTTGAGAATTAATATATTGATTTAGATAATACTTTGTCCTAAAGTTAGGATTAACTACAATGGCCTTCATTTTCTTCTTTCCTAGCAAGTGAGTCATTATTTGATGGAATCTGTTATTTACGTTAGACGACCAATTTATTCCTGCAAGCTCAATAAATAGGGGAAGTCCTTCCTCTATTCCGTCTGGAGTATAAACAAGAACTTCCCTAACGTAAGGATCTTTTAAGTAATTATCCTTAAGTTCTTGGCTTTCTATCTTTATTATCTCGTATTTCATAACGTCAAATACTTAAGCAGATAATTAAAGTTTTATTCAAATAAAAGGATAAAACTCTTTTAATAAAAGATACGATAGTATTGCGTCCAGAGGTATTGCAAGGATATCTATTAGAGGCAACAAAGATAATAAAGAAAGGACGTAGAGAATTACAAAGGACAAGAAATCGCTCTTTATTCCTACTTGTATTTCTCTTATCACTTTTGGGAAAGAGATTCCTCTGAAAATTAAAGGAGATAATATGACATCGAAAGCTAAAGCTAAGCCGTCTAAAAGGAATGTTAAAGGACCTATGCGTATTGAAAGGTAAGAAAAAGCTAGGAAAAATAAGCCTAAAATTAATCCTAACGCCGTAGACTGTGGAAAATATTCCCTAATTTTATCTATTTGATCGGAGAACCTCGGGGAATATAAATATCCTGCAAGCGAAGCAATAACACTATAAGATAATGTCAATCCTACTATGAAATTTGAAATTAATGAGAAAGGCGTAGTGTCAACGAATATGGAAATAACGTAACCTATAATTGTTATTACTATTACTGCAAGTATTAATTGTAGTCTCTGTATAAATTCCTTATAAGCGTCTTCTATTTTCATATTATTATTCCACCTTGATATTTTCCGTTATAAGATTTTTCTGTTGGTTTATCAAGTTTGAGGAAAATTACGTGAGCTACTCTAGTTTCTCTCATTATTTTATTCTGATAAAGAGAAGATAAAGCCAGTGTTATCTTTCCCTCATAACCTGCATCTATTATAGTTGGAGGTAATAAGAATCCGTTCCTTGCTAAAGTACTCCTCAGCGTAATTAAAGCTGCTAAATCGCCGGGCATATGGAACTCCTCGCAAGTTTCAAAGAGGTAAGTTTTACAAGGATAAAAAGCTGCGTAGTCCTTGAAATCAATTTCTTTGATTTCACTCTTTTTCTCTGGAAGCGCTGAGTTACCTTCAACTTCGTAATATTTCTCTCCACATATTCTTAAATCGTAACCGTTCTCCCTTATACTCTCCTCAGTATAATTGCGTATAATTCCTTCTTTTTTAATTATTTCCTTAATTGATTGGTGACTTAGAATCACAAATAAAACCTTGTGTAAAAAAATTAATAACATGTTAGACATAGAAAAGGCTTACAAGTTATATAATGATTATAAGAAGACCGGTAATAAAGAACTTTTAGGGAGAATAAAAGATTTACTTAAAGGAGATTCTTCAGTTCAAGGTTTAAATTTACTTGCCTTGATTTACATTGATGAAGGAAAATATAGTGATGCAATTAACGCTCTTGATTCTGCGTTAAAAAATGCAAAAGACGATGAGGATAAGGCAACTCTCCTTTTTAATAAGGCCTTAGCACTCTTCAGAAAAGGCGATGTGGATTCATCTTATGATACACTCAAATCAATACCCCCTAAGACTTCTGCTTATGTACATTCCAGAAGGTTTTTGGCTCAAGTGTGCATAAAGAAGGGAGACCTAAAGCACTTGGAAGAAGCTAGACAAATACTGGAAAGCTTTGATATGCCTAACGAGGATTTAGCGGTTACTTATATTTTGCTTTCAAGGCTTAAGGATAAATCCCTCTATAGGAAGGCAGTTGAAATCGCGAAGGTAATTAGAAATGATAAGTTATTAGCTGAAGCTTTACTTTCCTCAGATGATGACAAAGACCTTGAGGAGGCTTTGGGAATATTTAGGAAATTGAACGATGTAAGTGGTGAAGCTAAAGTTCTCTATAAGCTTTCCCTTAAAAAGCCTGAATTACTTTATGAGGCTATTCAAAGGTTGGAGGAAAGCGGTGAAGATAGGGAGAGACAAGCATTACTTTATGAAATGTATAAAAGAACGGGGATAGTTAACTTCTTAAAGGAAGCTATCAAGGTGGCTGAAAAATACGGTGATTATCTTTTTCTTGCTAGAGCTTATGCTGAGCTTTCTAAAAGGGAGAATGAATTAGAAAACCTTAGGAAAGCGGTATTATTTTACGAGAAATATATAGAAAAATTATAAATTTCATTATTCTTGGATTTATGAAGGATATGATTAAATAGCGTGATTATTAATTAATCGTATGGCAAGTAACTTTGAAAAAATGAGTATAGAAGAAACATTAACACAGTTAAACACATCTTTGAAAGGCTTAACCGAGAAAGAAGCAGAAGAGCGAATTAAAAAGTATGGCTATAACGAAGTTAAGGAAAAGAAGGAAAATCCAGTTATTAAGTTCCTCAAGAAGTTTTGGGCTCCAGTACCTTGGATGCTTGAAGTTACAATTGTAATTACTTACATCCTAGGAAAATATCTGGACATGTATATAATACTTTTCCTGCTAGTATTTAATTCCATAGTGAGCTTCGTCCAGGAAAAGAGAGCAGAAAACGCTGTAGAGTTGTTAAAACAGAAACTCAACGTTAAAGCTAGAGTTTTAAGAGACGGGAAATGGGAAGTTCTGCCTGCTAGGCTTTTAGTTCCTGGAGATATAGTTCACATAAGGCTAGGAGATATAGTTCCAGCCGACGTTAAGCTCTTTGAAGGAGAAGTGCTAGTTGATCAGTCAGCTCTCACAGGGGAATCTGTTCCTGTAGAAAAGAGCAAGATCAACGTAGTTTATTCTGGGTCAATAATTAGGAGAGGAGAAGCTTCTGGTATTGTTATAGCTACTGGAGAAAAAACTTACTTTGGGAAAACTACTGAATTAGTGCAAACTGCAAAGGCTGAGTCTCATCTAGAGAAGTTAATAATGAACATAGTGAAATACCTAATTATAGTAGATGTAGCACTAGTAATAGCTCTCTTTGTCTTCTCGTTGGCAGTAGGAGTACCATTATCTAACGTTCTTCCCTTCTCTTTAATAGTTTTAATTGCCTCAGTTCCCGTAGCTTTGCCAGCAACTTTCACCATAGCCATGGCTTTAGGAAGCCAAGAGTTAGTTAAGAAGGGAATACTAGTAACAAGGCTAACTGCATCAGAAGACGCGGCGTCTATGGATGTATTGAACCTAGATAAAACCGGGACTATTACTGAAAACAGAATGAGGGTAGGAGATCCTATACCGGCAGAAGGCTTCACTAAGGAAGAAGTTGTGAAATACGCTTATATGGCTTCTGACGAAGCCAGTCAAGATCCTATAGATACTGCAGTAATTTCTTGTTTGAGGGAAAATAACATTGCACCCGGTAATTATGAGAGGCTGGACTTCAGGCCTTTTGATCCTTCTACTAAAAGAACAGAGGCTTTAGTTAAGACAGAAAATAACACTGTTAGAGTAGTTAAGGGAGCTCCACAAGTTATTGCTAAATTGGCCGAAATTCAAGACTTAAAGAGCTATTATTCTACTCTTGAGGATCTCTCTAAAAGAGGTTATAGGACAATTTCAGTTGCTATAGGAGATAAAGAAGGTAAACTTAAACTCGTAGGAATTCTTCCGCTTTACGATAGGCCGAGGAAAGACAGTAAGGATTTTATAGACGAAATTAAGGGTCTTAACGTTAAACCTAAGATGGTTACAGGGGATAATGAATTAATAGCTGAGGAGATTGCAAGACAAGTAGACATAGGTAATGTTATTTGCAATATTAATGAAATAAAGAAGCTAGACGAGAAGGAGAGAATTAAAAAAGTTGAAGAATGTGACGTTTTCGCTGAAGTTTTTCCTGAGGATAAGTATTTCATTGTAAAGACTTTGCAGGGAGGAGGCCATTACGTAGGGATGACTGGAGACGGAGTAAACGACGCCCCCGCTTTGAAACAAGCCGAAGTAGGAATAGCAGTAGCTAATGCAACCGACGTAGCTAAGGCTTCAGCAAGTATGGTATTAACTCACGAGGGACTAACTGATATTGTTGAAGCAATAAAGACAGGGAGGAGGATTTATCAAAGAATGCTCACTTATACTATAAATAAGATAATTAAGACATTACAGGTTGTATTATTCTTAACGCTCTCATTCTTCATTGTAAGGTTCTTCGTCACAACTCCCTTTGATGTTATACTCTTGCTTTTTGCTAACGATTTCGTTACAATGTCCATAGCTACTGACAATGTTAGATATTCCCAGAAGCCTGAAAGGTTAGATGCAGGTAAAATAGTTAAAGCGTCGTTAATTCTAGCTGCATTAATTGTTGCAGAGTCTTTCTTCTCTCTCTGGTTGGCGCTGTACTTAAGCATGTCAATAAACGAAATCCATACTTTTATCTTTGATATGTTAGTATTTACTGGACAGTTTACTGTATACATGGTGAGAGAAAGGAGAAGCATGTGGTCTTCTAGGCCCAGTAACTTCCTGATGATAAGCAGTCTTGTAGATATAATCTTCATTTCAGCAATATCAGTGTTAGGTATCCTAGTTTCTCCTATTCCTATCCAGTACGTTCTGCTAATACTTGGAGTATCTTTCGGCTTCACAGTAGTATTTGATCATATAAAGAACATTTCCTTCAAGACCGTCGGAATCTAAGACCTTTTTTATCAAAAAATTTTAAAAAAAGGAGATATAACTTCAGCTTAATGAAATTAGGAATATTATTATTCTCAATTCTTCTTCTCTTATCGGGAATAACGATCTCTGCAGTTTCTACTATTACGAAGCAATGCGAATTAATAAACTACGGTTACGGTAGTGTCGCTAATCCTCCTCAAGAATGGCATGATGAATTGTGGAGCGTCTTAAATAAAGGTATACCTTCAGCTTATGTTATATTAAACGGAACGAAGACAGTGGAGTTAAGCAACATTTCTTCTGTGAATCTCAATTCTTCCTACTTTTACGTTTACGTAGTAAGGGGATATATTCAACCTTACGCTTATTTATCTCCTATAGGATTGCTTCTAATTTTTCTGGGCACTGCAACTGGCTTTAGAGGGATGATATTGTTAATTCAAGAAAGGACTTTAGGAGAATTATCTAAAGGCTACGCTATTAGCGGGTCTATTTATAAATATGCACTTAAGAGGTTCTCAAGTTTTATAATTTCATTATTAGTAGTTTCAGCAGTTGTAATAGTGCTTGAGGCCATACACGGTGTTTACATAACAAGATCAATTACAGAGTTAATAACGTTCAGCATGGGCTACAGTAGACATTACGGGATTTCCGTAACTTCATTACTTTTAACTTCTTTATCATTCACTAGCTTATTGACAGGGATAGCGTTTGCCTTAACAGTCTATTTAAGTCCTTTCCTTGTAATGAAAGCAATTTTAGGTTCAAGAACAATTAACATACTCCTCAGGAGATGGAAGTACATAGGTAATGCATTAGCATCTTGGGTTATAGCAATAGGCTTAATTTATGTATTTCATGTTTATTTAAATGTACTACCTATAGGCTCCACAAGGGAACATTTAATATATTATTTAATTTTACCTTTGATTTCTTTGTTCTTTCCGTTTATAGGAATTTTTGCTAATAGGATACTATTAAATGTAAGTAAAGTACCTCAAGAATTTATTGCCAAAGGATTAAGCAGAGATATTATTGTATTTAGGCATATTTTAGGAAACTTAACTGTAGTAACTCTCTCTAGCATTTCTGCTGCATTTGTTGAAATGCTAATAGCGGAATTTTTAGTTGAAGCAATCTTTGCTTGGCCAGGTTTAGGTTACTTAATACGAATAGGCGTAGATTACGACGACTTTAAGATAGTTGAAGGCGTTTTAATGATTTACTCAAGCATTGTTATTCTGTCCAATTTTATTGCAGATGTGATTTACGGCATAATTGATCCGAGGGTTACAAGATGATTAAAGTTTACGTTTCCCTATTGTTCCTTATATTTGTAATTTCGGGATTTTTTACATTTTATGAATTGCCTCAAGGTAGGCAATTGCACTGTCCTTGTCCTTCTTATCCTTTAGGCACGTACATCAATGGTGAAAATATGATAAACATGAACGCTGAGGCGATAATTAATACGTTAATCTTCGGAATTGCTGCGGGGATCGTGGAAACTTCTATTGCAGTAATTTATGGGTCTATTGCAGGTCTAATGGGAGGCAAGACCAGGACTGTTATGGTAAGAATTTCGGATTCAATAAATATTATACCAAGAATTCTGTTGCTCTTGTCACTAGTCTTAATTTATGGAGTGCCAACGGGAACTTCGTTAAAGGCTAATTTTTTCATTACTGCAGTACTGGTAGGCTTAACGGGCTGGGCAAACTACGCAAGACAGGTTAGCGAATACCTATTTACATCTTCTGGCTTAAGCGAGATTGTGTCTAAAACTCCATTTTCACTACTTTTCTTTTCAAATAAGGAAGAGATATATAACCTTTCAAAGAAGTTTATTATCCCTGCTATGATAGACGGAATTTCAACTTATACTGCAATGGGAGTAATAGCAGGAGTAGGGGATCCTAGATTCCCAACTTTAACTACTTTACTCACTGTAGCATCTAGGTATTTACCATATTGGTGGTTATATTTACCTCCTGCATTATTTAGGGCAATAGTTATCGTTTTGCTCTATTTAATTTCAGACAATTTGAAGTGATTTTCATGCTAGAGTACGTAAGTGTTTACGGCGATATACTTAATGATTTTTCATCAAAAGTTGAAAGCAATTTAGGAATACTGGGTCAAAGAGATAGCGGTAAGGAGGAAATAATATTTTATTCATTGCTTTTGAAAAAGCCGAAGAAAGGTAAGATATTACTTGATGGTAATGAAATTAAAGAAGATAATGCCAATAACATAAGATGGAAGGAAATTTCAGCAGTATTTTACAATCCTTATTCTATGTTTAATCCAATTTATAATATAGCTTCTCATTTTGCTGAAATAGCAGTATCTCATAACATAGGAAATTACAGTTTTTCTTTAGATATTGCAAAAGAATTTATAAAAATTTTAGGACTTAACTCATCTATCTTGGAGAAATTCTCTTACCAATTGACCCCTTTAGAGGCTAAGAAAGTCTCTTTGGCTTTAGCTACTTTCTTAGAACCTAAATATGTTTTAATTGATGATATAGAGTTTGGTATCAATGATAATGGTAGAGCAGTAATAATCAATTCAATAATAGATTTAGAAAGTATTTTATCATCAAAATTCATAGTTTTAGATAACGATCCTGCAGTAATCTCAAGAATCTCTGATGAATTCGTCGTCCTTTATAGAGGTAAAATAGTTGAACGTGGAGTTAATATAAATGAAGTATATCATCCTTATACTTTGGACTTAATAAGGGGTGAAATCTCAATTAATCATTTAGGCAAAGGTTGTCCTTATAGTGAAAACTGCAGGTATTCCTCCTCTAAGTGTAAGGAGAAGGAGCCTGAAGAGACAAGGGTAGGTAATAATAACGTAAAATGTTTGCTTTACTCGTGGTTAAAATGATAATTATTAACAATATATATACTGATAAATTGAAAGGAGTAAGCATGATAATTGATGGTGTTACTTGCGTCTTAGGAGATTGGGACGAAGATAAGAGGTCGTTAATTTTATCCATATTGGGTAAGAAAAAATACACTGGTGAGATAAAATTTTACAAAGAGGTAGAAATTGATAAAAAACAAGCAAGAAATTATATTAGAGTTATACCGAGAGAATTGGAAAGACCAAAGATAGATTCGTTAACTTTCATCAAAATTTTAATGAAAAATTTCGGAGGAAACGTAGAACCAGAAAACTTACTTAATATTCTTAATATAAGAAATGGAAATTCTCTATCCGAATATGAGCTTTTCAACCTATATTTATCTTCAATACTTATAGGTAAAACTTACTTTGTAATTGCAGAGGATTTTCTGGAGTTAATGGAGGAACAATTAAAATATAAAGCGTTAAAAAATCTAATAAAAATTGTAGAATTAATCAAGGGTGACCTACTCCTATTCTCTGGCTCTACAAAAAATCTTGAGATTTGTAAAAGAATTTACGTTATTTACGGAGGTAAGATTATAGAGGAAGGCGATAGCAAAGAGTTATTTCACCCTTATTCACTTTCGTTATTGAATTCCAAAATAACAGTAGGGAGAAGAGGAGAAAAAATTCCTGTAAGAGAAATAGGAAGTCCTTCAGATCACGGATGTCCATTTCACGATTACTGTGATTTAATGCAGAAGGAAAAATCTCTTTCAATTAAATGTAGGTTACAAGATCCTCCGATGTTCATAGTTAAAAGAAATAGAGTATCCTGCTGGTACTATGAAAAAGGCCTTTAAACCATTTTTAACAACCTTAAACCATGTATAAAGTTATAGTTCAAGTAAAGGATGAAGAAAGAGTTCCTCAAGCAATAAAATCTGTTATAAATTTATACAACGATTTAAAAGACGTTCAAATAGAAGTGGTTTTTCACCAATCTGCTATAAGGGCTTTAGTTAAAGGAAATCCAAACGAGGATTATGTTGAAAAAATGATAACTTCAGGAATCAATGTTGTAGGTTGCATGAACAGTATTAATGCACTTAACCTTAAAGTTGAGTCGCTAATAAAAGGTATTTCGATAGTTACTGCAGGAGTAGGAGAGATTGTAAGAAAACAAGCGGAAGGCTGGATATACCTAAGCCTTTAATTTTTTCCTTATCAATATACGTAATGAAGTGAACGAACTACAGAAGATATTCGAGGAAAAATACGAAGAAGGGAAGAATTTTCTAATTTCAGCACCTACAGGTTCTGGGAAAACTTACTTAGCTAAGGAAATACTTCTTAATACTAAAGGAATTTCAGTTTACGTTTCACCGTTAAAGGCATTATCTAGAGAAGTTTATGACGACATAAGGGATAAGAGAGATACTAAATATGTAGATTCAGACGTTTATGAAGATGATCTCAGGAATTTTAAAAGCAAAACTTTACTTTCAACTTATGAGAAATTTGACAGTTCTATAAGGCATAAATACAGTTGGTTGAGAAAAGTTGAAGTAATAGTAATCGATGAGTTACATAATGTAGAAAGCGATAGAGGATTAGCAATAGAGAATATAGTACTCTGGGCAAAGAGGAACAACGTCCAAATCATAGGCTTAAGTGCAACTTTGCCAAACATAAAAAAATACACAGATTGGCTAAAATCTGAAGTAATAGAATATAATAAAAGAGCTGTTCCTCTCCATGAATGCATTGCTTATCCTTACGTAATAAGGTGTTACGATAATGATTTTACAATACCTTTAGAACCGCTGAACGGAATAAGGAGTGAAAAACTTGAAATTCTAGTCCCTACGTTAAAATACATAATTAAACAAGGAAAGAACGCATTAGTTTTCGTCAGGAGCAGGAAATCTACAGAAAACCTAGCTGAAACCTTAAGAAAATTTGGTTTCAATGCTTCTCATTATCATAGCGGTATTCCTTTAGAAGACAGAAGAGAGATAGTTGAGATGCTAAAGAAAGGAGAAATAAACGTAGTAGTTTCTACTACTGCACTAGGCCAAGGAGTAAATTTGCCGGTTTATGCTACTATCTTTTACGATACTGTACTACCTGAGTCAGACGAGAATGGTAACTTGAAAGGATGGAGGGATTTAAACTTAATGGAATTTAAACAAATGGCAGGGAGAGCAGGAAGACCAGGGTTTGACAAGGAAGGAATGAGTATAATTATTTCAACCTCAATGAGAAAGGCAGAGGAATTAAAGAAGAAATATTTCTCTTCTTCCTACGATGAAGAAAAGAATACTTACTCATTAGATGACTTGTCGTTAGGAGTAATTTCTTGGAGGGAAGGATACACTAAGGATGATCTCCTTGAGATTTTAAAAGGAAGCTTAAAGTTCAGTAAGGTAGGAGACGAGGAGTTCGATAAAAGTTTAAGTACACTAAAGGAAGTTAACTTGATCGAGGAAAATGAAGGAATATTTTTAACGCCTTTAGGTAAAGCCGTTTCTTTAAGTTATATTGATATTAACCTCTTAAAAGGATTTCAAATAATTTCATCTGACCTATTAACTACTGTGGTTTCATCGAATGCAGTAGCCCAAGAGCTTAGAGGTTGCAAATGCGGAAGGGAACTATTGAAGAAGTGGAGCGAAGGAGAGGACTTCTCTTCTCTATGTAAAAATTTGTCTGCCAAGGACATTAATGAGGTAATAAGTAACGCTAGGTGGATTTCCTTTGCTTTATATAGAGTATTAAAAGCCCTAAGTAAAAACGACGAATCTAAGGAAGCGTTAAAACTGTATTATCAAATAAAATATGGAGTTCCATTTGAAGGAGTTAGGTTAGCTAAATTAGGTTTAGATAGAGGTACAGTAATGAGATTGCTTGAGAAGAAGATAAAGGATGAAAATGAACTTTGCATAAAGATATTTACGCCTCAGCTTAAGATATTAATTAAAGAAAGAGGTTATGATCCTGCAGGAATCTGTAGGAGAATATACAGTGAAAACCTCGATGTATACGAGATGGCAAGAATCGTAACAAAATATTATGGGAAAGAATTTGACGGAAGTAAAGCTGATGGAGATATTCTTGATAGGCTTATTTCCATGGGCATAGTTGAGAAGAGAGTAATGAAGGAAAAAGATGGTAAGAAAAAAACAATGTATTTTATCCAACCCTTTTCATGAACTCTTCCTTGTTTACTATTACCCTCTCGTGTATTCCTTCGGCTATCTTTTTATCTTTGTAAAACGCCTCAACTCTGAAAGTGACCTTTTTACCTTCTTCCTTTATTATACTTGATCTGACTATTACTTCTGCTCCTATGGGAGCCGGAGCCAAATGTTTTACATCAACGTGATAGCCTACGCTCGTTAGACCATCTTTAAGTTTCTCTTGGAGTAGAGTGAAAGATACGTCTTCCGTGAAAGCTATTAAGCAAGGTGTTGATAGAACGTCTACTGCACCGCTAGAAACCTTAGATGCGGAATACTCGGGTTTTACTATGAATTTTTTCTCTAAAAATTCCATAAGGAAAATATTAAGGAAAAGCTTATAAGAATTTGCGTTTATCTCATCTTGGAGGGAATACAGTTGGAAGAATCCTAGAGGGAATAGACATAGGATATACTTACCCTAATGGATATAAAGTCTTTGATAACGTTAACATAGAGACTTACGATGATGAATTAATAGCTATAATAGGTCCTTCAGGAATAGGAAAATCTACTTTATTAAGAATTCTGGGTGGTTTTGTTAAGCCCGATCACGGAGAAGTTAGATTATTAGGAAAGAAAATAACTCAGCCTACTCCTAAGATAGCTTTGATACACCAGTCTATCGTGACTTTCCCTTGGTTTACTGCGTTGGAAAACGTAAAGCTCGGATTAAAGTATAAGAAGTTACCAAAAGAAAAAGAGGACGAAATAGCTAGGAAAATGTTAGAGCTAGTTGGTCTTTCGGGTTTTGAAGATTTTTATCCTAAGCAAATGAGTGGAGGAATGCGACAAAGAGTAGCAATAGCCAGAGCTTTAGCAGCAGACCCAATAGTTCTGTTAATGGACGAACCCTTTGCTCACTTGGATGAATTAACTGCTGAAGGTCTTAGAAGAGAAATTTACTCAATTTTGTTCAATCAGGATACATCTTTGAGGTCAGCGGTTTTAGTATCTCACAACTTGAATGAAGTTATTGAATTGGCAGATAGGGTTTACGTTTTGAACGGTAGGCCTGCTAGCGTAGTAGGTGAAGTTAAGATAGAACTCGATAGGCCTAGAAAGCCTAAGGATGACAAGTTTCAAGCTTATCTCGACCAGCTTTATTCTCTACTAACTCCGGTGGAGAAGAGCGTAGAACAAAAGAATAGGGGTAATGAAAATGCTTGATATAGGGCTTGCAATTTATGATACCCTCCTAACTTTAAGCAGAGTCTTTATAGACATAGCTTTATCAATAATAACAGGATGGTTTCTAGGATATGCTGCAATAAAAAGTAAAACTTTTGAGAATATTTATATTTCGTTATCGGAAATCTTTGAATCCGTCCCCGTTATTTCCTTCTTCCCAGTAGTCTTAATTTTCTTCGTATTTACAATAGGAGGAAGTTTAGGAATAGAACTTGCAGTACTGTTTTTAGTATTTACTGCAGTTGTCTGGAATATTTGGATGGGAATTTATCAAGCATTTAAAACAGTTCCTTCAGAAATGGATGAGGTAGTAAGGAATTACAGATTCGGATTTATGGGAAGAATGATAAGGCTTTATATTCCATTTTCAATCCCCAGAATTGCAGCAAACTTAATTCCCAGTTTTGCAGACGCCTTATTTTACATCACTGTGAGTGAAGTTTTTAGCATAGGTACAAAATGTTACCAGGTACCAGGAATAGGAACTTTAATAGCTCAGTATACAGCAGAAGGAAATTATGCTGATGCGATTTATGCTTTAATAATCTTAGCTATTTTCACTACAACAATAACTCTCCTATTGAGAGAGTTTGCAGAGTATTCCGTCAAAAAATATGGTCTAGATACCGAGACCTCGTTAAACTCTTTTAAGAGGGGGAGATTTAGAATAAGATATTCAGCTAGATTAAGCAATTCTAAAGGAGTATTTTCCAAACTGGGTAAGTACTTAGCTAAACCACCGTACTTTACAAGGCATACTACAGTTACAGAAGACGAAGAAGAAGAGAAAAAGAAAAGAATTCCACTTAATATTATTTCTGCAGGGATAGGAATTGTTCTCCTAGCTGTAATTCTATACGGTGCGTTCTCTATAATAGTTTCCGTTAAGCCTTCAACGTGGAGCTACTTAATTTCTACTATACCTCAGGATTTGATAGAATTAGGTGTAGACTATTTGAGAGTTGGAATAATTGCCTTAGTATCTTTCATATTTGCTGCATTTGTAGGATATTATGTTGCAAGACATATTATTGCTGACAGAGTAATCGTTCCAATAATACAGACTTTCTCAGCCTTTCCTGCACCTGCATACTTCCCGTTACTTTACGGTTTTACTTACACATATGTAAGTTCAGTTCTAGGGCCATTTACTAACGAGTTTTATGTTTTACTTTTAGGTTTTGTCTCAACATTCTATTATGTATTTTACAGCTTCTGGATAGGAGTAAAGAACCTTCCATCAGAATACTGGGAATTAATGGATAATCTAAAGTTAGGATTCTGGACTAAAATGAGGAGAATAATATTACCAGCCACATTCCCATATATAATAGCTGGTCTAAGTAGTACAATAAACAGTGCTTGGGGAGGTTTAGCAATAGGAGAATATTGGTCAGATATTTATCAGTCTCAGACCCTAGAGGTTAAGACGGGATTAATGAAGGCTTTAGCATTAGCAGATAATCAAGGTAACCTTCCTTTAGTCGGTTGGCTTTCGTTAATATTTGCAATTGTTGTGGTAATATATTCCGTGTTATTCACTAGGAAAATGATGGATTTAGCTAGAAATAAATATGTAGCAGAAGAGGGAATATATGCAGCATAGATGATGTGGAATCCGGGAACAGATTGGTGAAGATACGCGCGAACTCTGAATTTTTATTTTTTATTTTGTTTCTTAACAAAATCAACTTTTTACTCCTTATTTATCATTATATTTTATATTAAACATCCGTTTATTTTTCTAAAATAAAAACCTTTTAAACCCGTATAAACATTATTATATGGTTAAAAATGCCTCCTTTTGGTAAAGTCCTCGTTGCTAATAGAGGAGAAATAGCAGTCAGAGTAATGAAAGCAATAAAAGAAATGGGAATGAAAGCAGTTGCAGTCTACTCAGAGGCAGATAAGTATGCATTACACGTTAAATATGCTGATGAAGCTTACTACATAGGTAAGGCTCCAGCTTTAGATAGTTATTTGAATATTGATCACATAGTTGATGCGGCAGAAAAAGCTCATGTAGACGCAGTACATCCTGGCTATGGATTCCTTTCTGAAAACGCTGACTTTGCAGCTGCAGTAGAGAAGGCAGGGATAACATTTATCGGCCCATCATCAGAAGTTATGAACAAGATAAAGGACAAATTAGACGGTAAAAGAGTTGCAAAAATGGCTGGAGTTCCTATAGCTCCAGGTTCCGACGGCCCGGTAAGCTCTCTAGATGAGGCTCTTAAGCTCGCTGAGAAAATAGGTTATCCTATAATGGTAAAGGCAGCTAGCGGAGGTGGAGGAGTAGGAATTACCAGAGTTGATAATCCAGATCAATTAACTGATGTGTGGGAGAGGAATAAGAGATTAGCTTATCAAGCATTCGGTAAAGCAGACCTATATATAGAGAAATACGCAGTTAATCCTAGACATATTGAATTCCAGTTAATAGGAGATAAATACGGTGATTACGTAGTAGCTTGGGAGAGAGAATGTACTATCCAGAGGAGAAACCAGAAATTAATAGAGGAAGCGCCTTCTCCTGCATTGAAAATGGAAGAAAGAGAAAAGATGTTTGAGCCTATAATTAAGTTCGGTCAAATAATAAATTATTTCACTATGGGTACTTTTGAAACTGCATTTTCTGACGCTACTAGAGATTTTTACTTCCTAGAATTAAATAAGAGATTACAAGTAGAGCACCCAACTACTGAATTAATTTTCAGAATAGATTTAGTTAAACTTCAAATCAATATAGCGGCAGGAGAACATTTACCATTTACACAAGAGGAACTTAATAGGAGAGTTAGAGGCTCTGCGATAGAATATAGAATAAACGCTGAAGATGCTTTGAACAATTTCACGGGCAGTTCTGGATATGTTACTTATTATAAGGAACCCACAGGCCCTGGAGTTAGAGTAGACAGTGGCGTTGAGTCAGGAAGCTGGGTTCCACCATTTTATGATTCTTTAGTGTCTAAGCTTATTGTGTACGGCGAAAGCAGAGCATACGCAATCCAAGCTGGAATAAGGGCCTTAAACGATTATAAAATAGGTGGAATAAAGACTACAATAGAATTATATAAGTGGATTATGAGGGATCCAGACTTCCAAGAAGCTAAGTTCTCTACATCGTATATTGCACAGAAAACCGAACAATTTAACAAATATTTGAGAGAACAAGAAGAGTTAAGAGCGGCTTTAGCTTTGGAAATCCAGAGCAGGGGATTAAATAGACAAGGAGCTAATACACTAACGAATTCTCAAAGACAACCTAAGTCAGCGTGGAAATCTTACGGTTTGATTTCCCAGTCCTCTTCTAGGGTGATGTGGTAATGAAGTTATACAGAGTTTATTCCGAAACTGGAGACACGTATTTACTAGCTGTAGACAATAAGAACAATGTAGATAAAATAAAGACTGAAAGTAATGAGTTCAACATAGAGTATTTAGGAAAGGGAACTAGGGAAAACGAGTATTTATTCAAAGTTAATGGAGAAATCCATCAAGTATTTGTTGACAGTGGTTACATATTTGTTGATAACGCTAGTGTATTTAAGTTAGAGAGAGCTACTGAATTACCAACGAAAGAAGGGGAATCAGTAGAGGAAATGATCAAAGGAAGGGAAGGAGAGGTAATTTCGCCTTTGCAGGGTAGAGTCGTGAGCATAAGGATTAAAGAAGGAGATGCTGTAAATAAAGGTCAACCATTACTATCTGTTGAGGCAATGAAGTCTGAGACTATAATCTCTGCTCCAGTTGCAGGAGTTATTGAGAAGGTACTGGTTAAGCAAGGTCAGGGAGTAAAGAAAGGAGATACTCTCGTAATTATTAAATAATGTTTTTCTTCTCATGTCTCGAGGTGGTATACACATGTCTCAAGAAGAAAAAACTATAGATAAATTAATTCAAGAATTAAAAAATATGAAACAAAAGGCATATGAAGGTGGAGGAGAAGATAAGATAAAAACTCAGCATAGTAAAGGTAAGCTAACTGCTAGGGAAAGATTAGCATTACTATTCGATGAAGGTTCTTTCAGCGAGGTAATGACATTTGCCACTACCAGAGCTACAGAGTTCGGATTAGATAAGATGAAAATGTATGGAGACGGTGTTGTAACTGGCTGGGGTAAAGTAGACGGAAGAACTGTTTTCGCTTATTCCCAAGACTTTACCGAGTTAGGCGGAACTTTAGGAGAAACACACGCAAATAAGATAGGAAAAGTTTACGAACTGGCGCTGAAGGTAGGTGCACCAGTTGTGGGAATTAACGACTCTGGTGGAGCAAGAATTCAAGAAGGTGCTGTATCGCTTGAAGGTTATGGTCAAGTATTTAAATGGAACGTAATGGCTTCTGGAGTAGTTCCGCAGATTACTATAATGGCAGGGCCTGCAGCGGGAGGAGCAGTATATTCTCCTGCTTTAACTGATTTCTTAATCATGATTAAAGGAGACGCTTACTACATGTTCGTTACTGGACCGGAAATAACTAAAGTGGTGCTAGGAGAAGAAGTTACTTTCCAAGATTTGGGAGGAGCAGTTATTCACTCAACTAAGTCAGGAGTAGTACATTTCCTAGCCGAGAACGAACAAGACGCGATAAACATTACAAAAAGGTTGCTCTCTTACTTACCTTCAAATAACATGGAAGAGCCTCCTTTTATGGATACTGGAGATCCTGCTGATAGAGACGTTAAAGACGTAGAACAAATAGTTCCTACTGATTCAGCAAAGCCATTTGACATGAAAGAGGTAATATATAGAATTGTCGATAACGGAGAATTCCTCGAAGTTCATAAGCACTGGGCTCAAAATATTGTTGTAGGCTTTGGGAGAATTGCAGGAAACGTAGTAGGAATAGTTGCTAACAACTCTCAATATATGGGTGCAGCAATAGACATTGATGCCGCAGATAAGGCGGCTAGGTTCATAAGGTTCTGTGACGCATTTAATATACCTTTGGTGAGCCTTGTAGATACTCCAGGTTATATTCCAGGCACTGATCAAGAATATAAAGGAATAATAAGACATGGTGCAAAGATGCTTTATGCCTTTGCTGAAGCTACAGTACCTAAAGTCACCGTTATAATAAGGAAATCTTACGGAGGAGCTCACATAGCCATGAGCATAAAGAGTTTAGGAGCCGACTTAGTTTACGCGTGGCCTACTGCAGAAATTGCAGTAACCGGACCGGAAGGTGCAGTAAGGATCTTGTATAAGAAGGAGATTCAAGCTTCAAGTAATCCTGATGATTTCATAAAGCAGAAAATTGCAGAGTACAAAAAGCTGTTTGCCAATCCTTATTGGGCTGCAGAGAAAGGATTAATAGACGATGTTATTGAACCTAAGGACAGTAGAAGGGTAATAGTTTCCGCATTGGAAATGTTGAGGAATAAGAGAGAATACAGATATCCTAAGAAGCATGGGAATATACCTCTTTAAACTCTTTTTCTGTAGATTAATCTATTTTTCTCTGTAAGTATAATCTCTTGGTTTAAGGAGAGGAGAATGATTCTAAATTTTCTTAAAGTTTCTTCGTCTTCAATAACCTCTATTTCTTCTCCTTCTTTAGCCTTAAGTAGCTCCAGCAATAAGTCTTGCAGCTTCCTTTGCAACTTTTTCACCTATTTTCTGACCTAGTAATGACTTAACCTTTTCAACATTCATTACTATATCTTCCGGCTTCTTTATTCCGTGATTATAGAGCATTCTAGCTCTTTTCCTTCCTACTCCTTGAATCTTAACAAGGTCAAGTAATTCTTCTTTTACTCCATCCTTAACTCTCAGATTTAAAGTATGAAGTGCATCGTAATGCTCTGTTAGCTCAAGAACTCTAGCAACGTTATACCCACTATACGTTAGCCAATCCATAGTATCCACTATACTTCTAAGGTCTCCAGAACCAATTCCGTATCTACCTAATATAACGTCTTCGTCAACTTCCTCAATCCAATCGTTTATTATCATCGCAACTTTAAGTGCTGAAACGTAATTGTAGAACTCATCTTCATCATCAGGTTCTTCCACGAATAGTGGACAAGGAGCTTCATCGACTAATTCTTCGCTCTCGCTTCTCGTTACTGAAACTGTAGGCCCATCTGGAGTATAAGCTACTAAGTGTAAATATGCAATATTACAACTTTTCTCGTTCTTAGTTAAGTAATCCTTAAATACCTTTGCCGTAAAAGGATTAATGTAAAGATCTGCAACTCTTTTGCCGAATTTTGTCAGTACTAGTTCATCATCTCCTGCAATAAATTCGTTATCCCTTAGCCAGTTTATCCCTCTTTTCACATAATTTTCAACAACTTCTCTATCAAGTAAAGTATCCATTGAATAATCTTTTAAATCGTCCTCAGAGATCTTCTTTTCTGACGAAACTATTCCTAGCAGAAAAGTGTAAAATGCAGACTCGTTTCCAAGTCTTGACTCTATGGGCTCGGGTGGAGATAAAATGTATTTTTTAAATACTTTTTCAGCTTCTTTTTTGTTTCTTACTACAATTACAGCTTCTCCTTCCTTGTCAAACCCTGGTCTTCCTGCCCTTCCTGCCATTTGTTTATACTCCATTATTGGAATTTCCTCTTGATATCCCAGTATTTTCCTATTATACCTATGAAAATCTCCTATTATTACAGCTCTTGCAGGTAAGTTAACTCCTGCAGCCAAAGTTGGTGTAGCTACTATTGCTTTAATCTTCCTTTCTCTGAAAGCCTTTTCTATTACTTCTCTTAACCCTCTTGAAAGCCCAGCGTGATGGAAAGCAACTCCTTTAATAGCTAATTCGTAAAGTTCTTCTTTTTCATCACTTCCTGCATCTTCAACATCTTTTATTTCTTCTCCGATCTTAAGCAGTTCCTTGTCGGATAAGGACAATAATCCCATTGATGATGAGATCTTCTTTGCAGTGCTTTCAGCCATTTTTCTTGAATTCCTGAAGACTAAAACTTGTCCTCCATGTTCAATTACGTAAAGAGTGTAAGCAATTATTGGGTCATTTCCTTTGATTTCTATTGTTTCATCTTGAAACATTACTTGGTAGCTTTTTCTTCCTTCAACTATAACTCCTTCTCTCAAAGGTACGGGTCTCCAATTTGTTATTACCGGAATAGCGTTTAGCCAGTTGGCAATTTTTTCATAATTACTTATTGTGGCACTTAGTGCTAGTAAGTTCTTTCTCTTTGCTCTTATTGCTACGCTTTCTACTACGGGTCCCCTATCCTCATCGTTTAAATAGTGAAATTCGTCTAACACGAAGTAATCAACTTCATTTAACCAAGATGGATTATGCCTCCATAATGAGTCTATTTTTTCATAAGTTGATACTATTATATCGTAATTTTTTAACCAAGCATCGTTACTATCGTAGTCTCCTGAAGTCATTCCTACTTTAAATCCCAGTTCTTCCCAATCCTTTAGTTCAGTATATTTCTCTGAAGTCAAAGCCCTTAGTGGTGTTATGTATACTGCCTTACCTCCTTTAGAGAGTAAATGAGATATTATTCCTAGTTCGGCTATCAAAGTTTTTCCTGAGCCTGTTGGGGAAGTTATTAGTAGTCTTTTTCCTTCTAGTAGGCCGCTGTTTACAGCATCAGTTTGGACTGGGTTCAATTTTTCTATTCCTTTCCTCTTTATGATTTTAATTATTTTTTCATTCAGGTCAAGCTTGTCTATGGGTGTGAATTCCATGAATCTTAAGTAAATTGTATTCTAAGGTTTATAAGAATTAGGACTAGAAAAGATGTATAAGAAAGCTTTATCAATTACTCTACTAATTAATTTTGGTAATGCCGATGGAGCAAGTTAAAAAAGTTGGCGATGGTATGTTCGAAGTAGAAATGAACGAAACTTTAACAATCTCCTTTAAATTGGAGGAAGAACTTCTGAAACAAGTGGATGAGGCAGTAAAAAATTTAGGTTATAGTAATCGAAGTGATCTAATAAGAGACGCAATATTAGAATATATTTCCTATTTAGAAGGTAAAAGAGATGGAAATTCTTGAATATGCTATATTTCTTTTGGGTTTAATTTCTTCCTTTATTGTAGGCGGTAACAATTCCGCAACTTCTTTAGGAATATTGATATCAACTAATGCATTAAAGAGAAAATATTCGTATTTAATAAGTGCATTGACAATATTTGTGGGTGTAGCTTTAGGTAGTTATTCAATGCAGAGCAGTATTTACGGTACAATATTTTCTAAAAATCTGGTTATCTTAGAGTCAGCAGTTTTTTCAGTTCTTTTTGCTTCCGTCGTAGCTTTTTATTATTTAAATAAACTTGGTATACCATCTTCTTTAAGTCAAATGCTTTATCCTTCAATGGCTATTTTGGTCTTAATCTCGAGAGGGAACCTAGGCTTTAATTGGGTAAAGTTCTGGTTCACAGTGTCTTCCTGGGGTTTTTCTCCGATTTTAGCTATAATATCTTCTATAGCTCTTTATTTAGTAATCAAAAAGATAACAGTAAAAAGAAAGGATTTATTCTCTGAAATTAGAATTTATAAATTTCTTATAATATTTTCCTCTATTTTTACTACATTCGTAACTGGAGCAAATGCCATAGGAATAATAGTTTCAGCAGGCTTATTATCTGCACCATTCTATCTAGTCGCACCAACTTACGGTATTGCCTCAGCACTAGGAATCTATTTAAGCTCGAAAAAGGCTTCGATAGTGGTAGGCTTTAGAGTTACAAGACTTGGGTATATAAGCGCTACATCTGCTTTAGTGGGAAGCGATATTATATCTGAGATTTTCACACTGCTTGGAGTCCCGATTTCTATAACGCAGACTACGATGGGAGGGATAATCGGTTTAAGTTTTAGGAGTTTTGGCTACGATGTAAAGAAACAACTCTCTCAAGTTGCTAGAGGATGGGGAATTTCTCCTTTAGTTGCAATAATTTCTTCTCTTGCGGCTTTTGGGGTAGTAAAAAGTATATTAGGATTTTAGGGTAGCATAAAGTGTTTCAACGCTTAATGTAGAATCTTCCATTCCATCTAAGATGTCGTCAAGGAAAGTTATTGCGTCTTTAAGCTGTAACACACTAATGATATCCGACTCTTTTTCATTCTCATAGAGTCTCTGTATCATCAAATCTTTTATATCGTCACCGTTTCTTTCAATAACTTGGATTTCTTTACCGACTCTAATTGCCTCTTTTATATCGTTTTTTAACAAAGAAATCATTAAAACGAGTTTTTCAGCTCCGTCTTGTATTAAGGACAAATATGATATAAAATTAGTCTGTAAAGTACTACAAAGTTTTTCATCAGGTTTTCTCGAAGTTATAGCTCTTCCAGCGTCTTTTATCGACTTCATTACTTCGTATAATGATTGAGTCAATGTAAGCATTGATTCTTTAAAATCCGGCAGGAAAGCTTCTCCGTAAAGCATAGAAATAATATCTTCTCTTATTAATCCTATTCTTTCATATACCCCCTTAATTTTTACAACCAATGTAGTAGCATCGTTATAATTACTATTAAAAATGTCCAAATAAACAGAATTTAACATAGACGTGGAATCTTTTATATTCTCAGCTATATCCAAAAGTTTTGAGAAGAGTAATTCTTCTTTATTTATACTGAATTTAAGCATCTCTTAGAATATGTTAAGATGAGTTAAAAAGGCTATTCTCTATTATCAATACTAATGTATTTTCTACCTATTTCTCCCTTATATATGGCTTTAGGCCTAATCAGCTTATTATCCTTTAAGTACTCCATTACGTGTGCAGTCCAACCTACAATCCTAGACGAAGCAAAAACAGTAGGAAACAGATCTGGATCAAAACCTAGGAAGTAAAACGTTAATCCCGCATAAAAGTCAACGTTAGGATAAATATTTTTCCTACCAAGGATTTTACAACCTATCTCATCGACTTTATCTGCAATCTCAAAAAGTTCGGTATTACCCTTTTCCTTGGCTAAAGCCCTGGCGTATTCCTTAAGGATTTTAGCCCTTGGATCGTAAGCCTTGTATATTCGATGTCCGAAACCCATTATCCTTTGTCCAGACTCAAGTTTTTTAAGGATGTATTCCTCTACCTTATCCTTGTTGCCTATTTCCATGAATTGCTTTAGAGCCTCTGCGTTTGCTCCCCCGTGTAAAGGTCCTTTTAATGCGGATATTCCTGCAGTTACAGCTGAATAAAGATCTGAAAGCGTTGAAGCTACTACCAAGCAAGCGAAGGTAGATGCGTTCATTTCGTGATCTATGTGCAAAATCATTGCTACGTCCATTGTTCTTGAATCTGTAGCACTAGGTTTTTCTCCTCTCATCATATAAAGGAAGTTTTCAGCGTGAGAAAGTGAAGGATCAGGATGTATAATGTCTAGCCCTTTTCTAATCCTATCAAAATATGAAATAATTGTTGGTATCTTAGCAGTTAGCTTTACAGCCTTCCTCCAGAGTTCTTCATTAGTCTTATCTTCTATCCCAAGCATACTTACTGCAGTTCTTAACACATCCATAGGATTAGCATCTTTCCTAACATTTTTTATAAACTCTGTAATATACTCTGGAATTTCCCTTTCTTCAGCGAGGCTTTCCTTTATTCCTTGGAGTTCCTTTCTATTAGGTAATTTTCCGAACCAGATCAAATAAGCAGTCTCCTCAAAGTTTGAGAATTCTGCTAAATCGTAAATTGAGTAACCTCTATAGTACAGCCTTCCTAGAACTCCGTCAATATAAGTTATTTCTGTTTCCTTTATTGCTGTATCTTCAAGACCTTTCCTTAATTCCAACGTTTAAACCCCTCAATTTATTTAATGAGAATTTCTTTTCATTACTCTCTAATTTAGCTTTCTGTATTATGTCCTCAAGGGTCACTATGACTTCTTCTGCGACTCTCCTATTTACTGGATATGGAATTCCGTCCTTACCTCCTATTGCATAAGCATATTTAAAAGGGTCATAAGGAGTA
Organism: Acidianus sp. HS-5; assembly: GCF_021655615.1. Classification (GTDB taxonomy): domain Archaea; phylum Thermoproteota; class Thermoprotei_A; order Sulfolobales; family Sulfolobaceae; genus Acidianus. Next base: position 853,925 of record NZ_AP025245.1, on the reverse strand, counting down.
TTTACTGGATCGTTGTATGAAGGTGGCTCATTGTAAATTAGATCAGAAATTAAATAAAGTGCTTTAGCAGTTGAAGGACCTAATCCTTCAAGCATTGCTTCCTCTAAATTTTCTGGGTTTGATTCATACAGCTTATCTAGAACAGGCTTAATTTTCCTCTCATCTAAAGGTCTCATGTAAATGATCTTTGCCTCCTTGGACATTCCTACAAAAGACGCACCGTTAATCCAGCTCTCTATAGTGGATTGTCCCTTTAGTTCTGCCTTAGCTTTTTGCAATTCATTTATAATTTTCCTAGGATCTTGCCTAAGCAAGTCTAAAACTAGTCTTCTAGTGTTTTCTCTGTCCTTCTCTATTATATTAACTGCAATTCCTTTCTTACCTGCTATCGCTTCTTGAGGCTCTACAACAAAATTTTGTGTATTCTTCCAGTGATACCTTCTAGCGAACTTAGTTTCCTCATTCATTCCCTGCTGTATTATTGCCCAGTATCCATTTTCCGTAACAAGCATTGAGTGATGATAAAGCTGATGTCCATCTTGGACTAATGTAGTATCGACTTTAGCAACTAACCTACTTACGTCAGCGAGCTTATCTGCATCTATATTAAAGCTTAAAGAGTGAAGCTCATATGGAACTTTTAACGCATTCTTACCTTTTCCTCCAAGTATCGCAATACCATCAACTTTAGGATTAACAACATCCTTCAGTATTCCAAGCGTAACAGTAGTTGACCCTGAGGAATCCCAATCCATGCCTATTACGTTATTAAAAGCCTGAAACCAAAGTGGATTTGAAAGTCTTTCCACGACTTTCTGAGGTCCCCATTCTATAAGCATTATATCTAAAATTGATCTAGATAGTTTCCTCATTATAGGTACTAGCCAAGGAGGTACATGGCCTGTGTGCAAAGGTAAATCTGCTATACCTTCTATTTCCATATATTAATAAAATTGTTAAATCCAATTATTTAAACATGCTCATAGCTGCTACTTCGGATATTCACTCACCTAGGTATCTCAATGATTTCTTCATAGCATTAAGATATCTCCCACAACATGTTGATTTAGTATTACTAGCAGGAGATCTTGCAGATAGGGGAAAATTTATGCATTTTGATCCAGTTTATAATGCATTAAAAAAGTTTCAAGTGATAGCAGTTTTCGGTAACGAAGACTTTAGAGAAGAACGAGAAAAATATAAGGAAAAATATCCGGAAGTAATGTGGTTAGACGATGAGAAGAAAGAATTTGGAGATTTAAGTATTATAGGCAGTGAAGGAGTAATAAGGGAACCTACAATGTGGCAGAAAATGAAAGGGATAAACGAAGAATTTTATGCTAACAGAAAGAAGAAAATTGAAGAAATGCTCTGCTCCTCTTCAGGATTTAAAATTCTCCTTACCCATTATGCTTCAACTTACAAAACGGTTTACGGTGAAAGACCTTCTGCTTACCCAGGATTAGGAGATGATCTGGTAGAAGAACTACAGTGTAAGCCTAATTTGGCAATTCATGGTCATGCACATTACGCTAAAGTAACTTTTGCTAAAATAAATGATACGAAGGTTTATAATGTAGCGTTACCTGCAAACAAAAAATTCGTAATTATAGAAATATGAGAAAAAATTATTTAGTTTATAATCTCTGATTTGCGGGTAATTCGTCGTACTTCTTGAATACTAAGTACCATGCTTTTGCGTTCGGCATCTTCATTCTTAATTCTGCTTCGTCTAATGTAGTAGGTGCTCCCATTACTACGTCCTGTCCTGGCTCCCAGTTTACTGGTGTTGCTACCTTTGCCTTGTATGCGACTATTACAGCCTTTGTTATCCTTAACATTTCTTCTATCTTTCTTCCTGCTTCTATTGGGTATTGTGCTAAGAATCTTATTGTTCCTTCTGGGTCAACAATGAAGACTCCTCTGACTGTTACTCCAGAGTTCTCATCAACTAGATCTAACATTCTTGCTAATTTCTTGTCTGGATCTGCTATTACTGGGAAGTTTATCTTTACACCGTATCTCTGCTCAATATCGTTTAACCAAGCAATGTGTGAATAAATGCTGTCAACGCTTAATCCCATTAACTGTACTCCTAGTTTCTCAAATTCTGGCTGTGCTTGTGCGAATGCTGCGAACTCTGTTGTGCAAACTGGTGTGAAGTCTGCTGGATGTGCATATAAGAATAACCATTTTCCTTTCCCAAAGATGTCTTTATAGAAGTCTATTGGTCCTTTTGTTGTTAATACTTGAGTATCAGGGAACTTTTGGTATACTTTCACCATTTTAGATTCACTATAAAATAGTAGTTATAACTATTTTAAAACACTTCTTTTTCAGTTTTAAGTATAAAGATTTTTTAACCTCAGTGTTGAGTAATATCCTTTTGTTGGTACTCTTTAAATCCAACATCGTTTATTACCTTAGTTACTACGTTACAAACCCATCTGTTTGCAGGGGATATTAATCCAATTCTCCTTAATATTCTGTAAATTAAAGGAATCTTCAAAGAAGCCCCTGCAGCTAAAGGATGTCCCCCACCGCCTAATTTAGCGGCAAAGAGCCTTACATTTATTGTTGAACTCCTGAAAGAAACAGCTTTACCGTTTGCAGAAACAAAGACCTTAGCTCCAGTCCGAGTCATTAAGTATTGTGCAGCGTAACTTATATCTGGAGGCCCATGCCACCTTATTGCCACGACAACTTTCACTCCGTTAACCTCTATTACACGATAATATTTAGGAAGTTTTTGATAACCCTTTAATTCTTGATCTATTTGATCTTCCAGCATTTTCTGAAATTCGTCGTTCCATAGTACTCCGTTATAAAAGGTCTCTATTAGCCTCTTCTTCCACCCATAATCCTTATTGCTTTCAACTATTCTTCTGAGCTTTTCTCCCATAGGGTCGTCATGAAGCCAAATATCCACTGAGCAATCTGCTGAAGCAAGTTTTGAGGAGAATTCATCGTCAGGGTTCATTACCTTGTGAACTACTCCTGCACCGCAAGTTGAAGTATCGTGATGAACTTCTACTCCAATTTCTGAAAGCTTTGACTTCCATTCATCTTTCCAAACATGATGGTCGAACCACTGTATTTTTACTCCTTGGTCTATCAAATTCTTACAACTTTCAACAATTTTATCAAAAGTGCTTTCATTAAGTCCAAGGTCTGCTATCATTATGTTATATACTCCTCTAGGCTCTAATTTATTTAGTAACATGTGAACTTTAGTAGGCTCAGTAAACCAAACATTCTTAGGTAAAGACTTTACTGCTCTAGCATAAACTGCTGCAGAAGCAGTTCCGTCAAAGTCGTTATGAACTATTGAATAGTAATCCATTTGCTTAAAATTACTTTTATTTAGTATTAAGCTTTATTCCGGTAGAAGTTGTTATCTTTCCTTTGTAGAGAAAATCTACTTGTCTAAGTGTAGCATAGTAATCAAAGTCAGTTATTGCTGAAACTCCGTCTTTAGGCATTATAACGTTATACCATCTAAGTGCAGCACTGCCTGCAGTGTGTAAAACGCAGATATTTGCAACAGTGCCAGTTATTACTAAGTTCTTTATTCCTTTGACCCTAAGAATGTAATCCAGAGGAGTCTCGAAAAATGCATCATACCTATATTTCTTTATTAGGAAGTCGTCCTTTTCCGGCTTTAGTTCGTCAACGATTTCGGCTCCCCAAGTTCCAGCTAGTGCATGTTCTCCCCATATTTTAAACTCTGGGTCGTCCTTCATGTGCCAGTCTTGAGTATAAATAACCAGAGTTGAAGAATCTCTTGCTTTTCTTATGAGATCTTTTATGGGCTGTATAGTTCCTTCAGCAGTAGGAACAGGAAGTTTGCCATCTTTTCTTAAGAAATCATTCTGCATATCGACTATTAGAAGCGCAGTATCGTGAGGGTTAAGTTCAATCTCTTTTTCTTCTGGAATTTTAGGTACTTCTACCATATTTTATTAATCCGAACTCATGTTTTTATCCTTTTTCGCCTGCTTAGAAAGTTTATCAGCTATCTTAAGGATCTCTGGATAGCTACGCTTAGACATTTCTATAGCGTCTTGAAGGTCGACCCTATTTCCCGGACTGTAAAAATACTTTCCTGCTTTTACTCCAACTTTTTCTCCATTAATAACAACGTAAGATATCCCATTCTCTTCAACTATGTCTCCTGCAAGTCTAGATTTAGCAATTCCCATTGTAGGAGTATCTAGGAGTACTCCAATTACTGTAGCTATTCCACTCTTCCTTGGGTGTGCTAGACCATGACCGTCAACAAGCAATAAATCGCATTGATATCCTTCTATTGCCTTAATCATTATAGGTGCTTCTCTCATGAATAAAAATCCTGGAATATAGGGGAAAGTAACTTTTCCTTTTGTTACTTTATATTCTATTTTACCGTCGCTTTGCTTAACCGCAACTGCGTAACCTTCATCTTTATCGTAAGCTACGTCTACTGCACATAACGTCTTTACATTTTCTAGGCCTAAGTGAGTTAAATTCACGTTTTTTGCTATTAACCTTTGGAAGAGTATAAGGAATTTAAGTAGGTAATCTTCTTTTTCCCACATTAGCCTTACCTTCTAATGAGAGTAAGAACTCAAATTGTTGAAGCGTCTGAACTGCTCCGCTCCTATATTTCCTGACATCTTCAACGGCTTCATTTGCATTTAATCCTTCAGTTATCATTAAATAACCTGCTAGTACAGTTCCAGTCCTTCCTATTCCTCCAACACAATGGACTAAGTTTCCTCCTCCTTCTAACCATTCCATAATCTCCTCAAATTGTTTCTCTGTAGGTGGGTATCCGTCGGTAATAGGAACATGAATGAACTTTAATCCGTTCTCCTCTAGGACTGAGAAATAATAATCTACGCTACCCCAAGCTTCCTCAATTTCCCAGTCTTCCGGTAGAATAACAACTTTCTTAACTCCGCTTGCCTTCCACTTCTTTATTTCATCTACACTATAAGGTAAGCAGGATCCGCCTATGATGCCTCTCCTCACCCAATACATTTTTATCACTCAGAAGATCCGCTGTTCTTCATCTAAAATACACTTGATTTTCTAATATAAAACGCTCGCGGTCTTCTAGAGTTTTATTTTCTAAAATCAAATTTAACTTATGGCTAGGTTGTCAACAGGAATACCAGACTTCGATAAGCTAATAGAGGGAGGTATACCTCAAGGATTCTTCGTCGCAGCAACAGGAGAGCCAGGAACTGGAAAGACTATCTTTTCCCTCAGTTTTATTCATGAGGGATTGAAAGAAGGTGACATAGGCATCTATGTGACTACAGAAGAAAGTAGGGATTCCATATTAAGACAAGCAAAGCAGTTCAACTGGGATGTGGAGAGTTACCTTGATAAGAAGTTAATAATAATTGATGCGCTCATGAAGGAGAAGGAGGATGAGTGGTCTTTAGAAGAGGTAACTCCAGAAGAAATGGTTAAGAAAGTAATTGCTGCAAAGCAGAAGTTAGGTTACGGTAGAGCTAGGTTAGTTATAGACTCCGTTTCAGCTTTCTTCTTAGATAAGCCCGCAATGGCAAGGAAAATAAGTTATTACTTAAAGAGAGTCCTTTATAAATGGAAGTTCACCATAGTAGCTACTTCTCAATATGCAATAACTACTTCTCAAGCTTTTGGTTTTGGAGTTGAACACGTTGCTGACGGTATAATAAGGTTTAGGAGAGTAGTTAAGGACGGAATGCTTCACCGTTACGTGCTAATAGAGAAAATGAGGCAGACTAATCACGATAAGTATGTTTGGGAAATTGATATAGTTCCAGGAAAGGGAATAGTCCTCCTAGGAAAGGTTCAAGAGAGGAAGGAGGATTACGCATTGCCTAAGAAAGTAATGGATAAGATAAAGGAAGCAAGTAAAGATGAATTCCAGAGTTAAGGTGTTATTACCTTTACTAAATCCTTTACCCTGCTGTAATCCTTGTCGTTACTCACAATTAATGCATTAATTTTTCTAGCAATCTCAACATTTATCGCGTCCCCTACATTGATTTCTCTCTCGAATATTAAGTTAATTGATTTCAAAATATCATCCTTATTAACATCAACCACGGAATTTTTTATTTCATTCTTTATTAGTTTTAGGAAATTTAGATAGCCTTCTGCTCTATGTTTATATCCCTTCTTCATCATTTCTATATATTTGTTTCTTATAATCACTATAAATTCGTATAATGTTATACTTGTTATTCTATACTTCTTTTCTCTAAAATTTAAATATTTCTTAGAAAATAGAATATCAGTATCGATAAGATATATTTCCTCATTCTTCTCCTCTTCTTTCTCACTGCTCAACCTTGTTTACGACCTCCTTTTCTACGATCTCCTCAACTTCTTCAGGGAAAAGCTCTTCCACCAGTTTTAGAAACTCATCACTAAATGCTTTAGAAGCATGTCTTGACACAACTTCTGCAACTTCTTTACTGTCGGTTATAAAATATCCAGAACCTAAATCTATTATATAAACATCTTTTCCTTTAAAACCAGATATAAGAATCCTACCCTTATCGTCAGCTCTCTTTACGAAAATCTCACCTATCATGCATAGTACTTATTACATTCCTCTAAATAAGTCTTCCCACCATCCCTACCACTATACCGCCAGAATTTTTATTGTTCTTCTCATCATTCTATGTTATGGTAAAGTTAGTAGCTACCTTAGGAACTTCCCCAGGAGGAGTTTTTGAAACTTATATGAATTTGAAGTCTGGAAATTACGGTGGTGAGCCGATAGATATTAAGGAAGTCTACATAATACGAACTTCTGATAAGGCAGTTGAATTAGCTTGGAAGCTGGTAAAGGCAATATTTGTTTGTTGTGGCGGTAAAGACGTTGAGATTACTGATATTCCTCTTCCTATAAATGATATTGCAACAAAGGAGGATTACGAGATTTTCAGAAAAGGATTACAAGGTAAAATATCGAAAGGCGACTACGTTGACTTTACTGGAGGTAGGAAAGCTATGAGCGTTGCAGCCGCAATAAGTGCAATAAGGAATTCTGCTTACGTAGTTACAACTATTATTCCTCAAAACGAATATAACAGAATACAGAGTTTAATAAAGAAATTGAAAGAAGAGGAGATAGAGGAAGCAGGAAAAGGCAAATGCGTTAATAAGGAAATATTTTGCGAATTAATATCTAAAGATGCTAGAACTATAGTATTAATATAAGACGACCGAGGGATTAGCAAATGTTAACTGAAAAGATGTGGAATGCTATAAACGACATTTATAACGCTATCCTTTCTCACCCTTTTATTAAAGGGTTAGTTGATGGCTCTTTAGCAGAAGAGAAATTCAAATATTATATTCTTCAAGATTACCTTTATTTGAGGGAATTTTCTAGGGCATTAGCAATTATTTCAGCTAAGGCTGAAAAGCGGGATGAATCAATGTTATTCTCTTCCCATCTCCAGAGCATAATGAGAGTAGAAGGAGAGTTACATAATTTCTTCATGAGCACTTGGAACATAAGCGAAGAGGAAAGGGCTAAACTAATTCCGTCGCCCACTAATCTGCTTTATACTTCGTTCCTTTTATCAACTGTACTTTATAAACCGTACTTTGAGGCTGTAAGCGCTGTTTTACCTTGTTATTGGATTTATATGGAGGTAGGAAAGGAGCTATTAAAGAAGGGTTCTCCAAATCCCCTTTACGATAGGTGGATTAAAACTTACGGAGGAGAGGAGTATGAAAAAGGAGTTAGAGCTGTCATAGAAATTGTGAATTCTTTCAAATTAACTCCAGAAGAGGATGTAACTGCAATAAGAACTTTTAGGATTACCTCGATAATGGAATACATGTTCTGGGATTCTGCATATAAGCTAGAAAAGTTTCCATTTAATTTTTAAACTTTCCTTTTTATTTTAAATAATGGTAACTGTTTTAACTCCTCCCGGTCCAGTTTCTTACCCAATAATAGCATCGACAATGAAGAGGAAAGACGTTAAGGTAGTTTTTGAAGGAGACGGAGAAGTTAAACTTAATGCAATCCCACTTCTAGAAAGGACTGACTACGTTTTGGTTTCTAGGATGTTGGTAATAACTCCCTCTTTGGGTAAAAGGATTGCTGTTTGGAAGAAGGGAAGTGCAAATCACATGCTTTTAGATTTAGTACTTAAGCTTTACAATCATTCGGCTGAAGTTGTATTTACTGACGACCCAGCAGAAGTTTACAAGCTCTACAAGGAAGGTAAGGTAGACTCTGCTGTTGTAACAACTGCAGTTAGCAGGGACGGACTTTATTTTGAGGACCTCCTTTTAGCAAAGGACTTTAATTTACCTGGCATTTGTGGTGCAGAAGGGTTAAATGAGGATTTTGAGAGCGCATACAAGGAAGGAATAGATCTATTTAAAGAAGACCCTGAAGGAACTTCTGAGTATGTAGCTGATAATTTGCCTATCTATAGACCTTCCTTGTTTATTCAGAGTATCTTCGAGAATTCTGAGTTCAAGGTTCAAAGATTGGAGAAACCTTATGTATTTAGAAAAGCTTAATTATTCGAAGTTTTAAAATAACGCGTGAAAGTAGGGCTGGTTTATTACGGTGGTCAATATAATCATCTTATATTAAAAAACTTGAAATACCTAGGCGTAGACGTGGAGGTAGTAAATATTAATGCCGACCTAGAGTACGTGAAGAAGTTCGACTGTATGGTATTCAGCGGAGGTCCTTACTCTGTCGAGGAGGAAATTAAAAAGATGGGTAATTCCCCACTATTCGTTAAAGATCTCAGTGTGCCAAAGTTAGGTATATGCTTAGGCCATCAACTTTTAGCTTACGTTTTAGGTGGAAAAGTAGGTAAAGCCAACATGCCTGAATTCGGATTAGCAAGAATATCTGTTGAGGACCACGACACTATCTTACAAGGCTTAAAGAATGAGTTTAATGCATGGGAAAGTCACAACGATGAAGTTAAGGAAGTTCCCCCCGGTTTTTCTATAATTGCTCACAGTGAAAGCGCAAAGATTGAAGCAATGGTTAATAAGGATTCCTCAATATTTGGAGTTCAGTTTCATCCAGAGGTTAAGCACACAGAGAACGGAATAGAGATATTTAAGAATTACTTGGCTGTATGTAAAAAGTAAATGATAGAGCAAATTTTCATTTCAAGGCTAATGCAGTTTCTAGAAGAGGATTATTATCCAGAAGATTTAACAAGCAGAATTGTTGAGGGATATAGAATCAGATCTTATGTGAGGTCTAAGGATGAAGGAATACTTGCGGGTAATAGGTTCATTATTCCGTTCCTTAAATACTTGGAATTTGAGGTTAAATCTTCAGAAGCTGACGGTAAGGGTGTTAAAAAAGGAGATAACTTAATTATTTTTGAAGGAGATGCTGATAAGTCTTTATCCGTAGAGAGGTTAATACTAAATATCTTGGGAAAGCTTTCAGGGATTGCTACTGCTACATATACCATGGTGAAACTTGCTAGGGAGGTTAATCCCACAGTAAGGATTGCGGGAACTAGAAAAACTACTCCCGGCTTAAGAGTTTTTGAGAAGTATGCGATAGAAGTAGGAGGCGGAGATCCGCATAGGTTTAACTTGTCTGACGCTGTGCTGATTAAGGATAATCACTTGACTATTATAGGCAGTATAGAGAAAGCAGTAAAAATGGCTAGACAGATTGCAAGTTTTACTAAGAAGATTGAAATCGAAGTCTCCAGTTATGAGGATGCAATTAAGGCGTATAAGGCAGGAGTTGACGCAATACTTTTAGATAATATGAGCGTTAATGAGATTGCTGAAGTAGTTTTAGAGCTTAAAGGTAAGGTAATACTTGAGGCGTCAGGAAGGATAAATCTTGATAACGTTAAGAGCTATGCGAAGACTGGAGTTGATATAATTTCTAGTGGTTACGTTACTCACTCATCAAGGGCGCTGGACTTCTCAATGGATGTAGAGCTTCTGCGTTAGGACACCTTCTTTTGCAAGTCGAAGAATGCCCTCCAGAACGGATCTTCTTTAGGTCTTTCTATTTTCTTACTACCTAAGTAAACTCCTTCCTCTCCCTCCTCGACTTTTCCTATTATTTCAGCTTCAAATCCTTCTCTCATTAGTGCATCTTTAACTTCAGGCTTATCGGTTAGTATTACCATCGTTCCTTCGCTTATTGAAATCCAAGGGTCTATATTGACTAGCGATGTTACTTCCTTTACTGCCCTATTAATGAATAGCTTATCTTCAAGGATTCTTATTCTCTTTTTAGTAACTTCCGAAACTTCAACTAATGCATTCCATAATCCTCCTTCAGTTGCATCGTGCATTAAATGGATTCCTATTTTGCTAGCTATTAATCCGTCCTTCCAACAGCTCATTTTCCAATACATATCGTAAGCTTCCTTGAATACGTCTGCAGGCAATTTTTCCTTAAAATACTCAGGGTATAAGTTAACCAGAAGAGCTGTTGCTTCAATAGCAGGTCCCTTAGTTACTATAACTAAATCTCCTTCCCTTACTTTATAAGGAGAACCTAACTTATCCTTTTCTCCTATGCCTATCATTGAGAATCCTCCTAGCATAGGATAATTAACTCCTTCATATCTCCCCGTGTGACCTGCAGTTACCATTACTCCTATTTCCTTCATTGCCTCGTGCATTCCTATCCACATTTCTTTAAATTCCTCGTCAGTCATGGAAGGAGGTAAATTTAGGTCTATCATTGCATACCTGGGCGGAATACCCGAAGTCATCACATCGCTTGCTAAAATATGCACTGCAAACCAAGCTGCTTTTCTAAGCCCAAATTGAGGAACTATAAAGACGGGATCTGTTTTAACTACCATTACTCTTTTCTCGTCTATTTCTATAGCTCCGGTATCAACTCCGTTCATTGGCGGGATTATGACTTCCTTATGAATTTCCCCTAAGTGGGGGTAAATTACTTCGTCGAATGTTTTTCTATCTATTTTTCCTAGCATAAAAGGGATTAATGGCAGAAGATTAAAAAGTACTATGGAGAGTATTGGAGAACTGCAGTAAAAGTCTCTCCGTTAGTAAAAGTCACGGTAATATTATAAAGATTCCCCGCAACCATCTTTAAGGGGTCAATTTCAACTTTTCCTTTTACTATATTTTTGCCAGTTTTTACTGGGATCTCCGTGTTTACAATTTTATCATCAAATTTTACGCCTATTATCTTATCTTCTCTAGGAGAATAAAATGAGAACTCAAAGTCTCCGTTACTGTTCAGCTTTCCTATACCTATCTGATAAGGTACGGGAGAAGGTTTAATTTCCTCCATTTCTCTTCTCATTTCTTCCTCCTTTTCAACTTCTTCTGGAGATTTATAATATACATAACATAAGGAAAAGCCTATAAAAGAGGCAAAAGGAACTGAAGCTACCCAGCCAGCTTTTTCAAGATTTCTATTTTTCTCTAGTCTGCCTATATCTCTGTAAGCTATTCCCAAGAAGAAATTTCCTAAAAATATTAGGAAAGGAATTGGTATGAATTCAAAAAGAATAATTCCTGCAACATACATTAAGTACCCTATGTTGAAATTAGTATTTCTTAGTCCTCTTGTTAGGAAACCTATTGGAAATAACGCTATTAAAGATACTGCTAAAAGCCCAGGAAAAATCATTTCGACAAAGAAATTGTATTTTATTACATAAACGAAATAGAAAACAAGTACATAAGATATGTAATACACTCCAGTAGATAACGAAAGTAATATTGCTACAGTTTTTAGCTTGCTTTCTGGTGATTTCTCCATTTATGAAAATATTTAGTCTTAACTAAAAAACGTTTAGCATGATTTAATAATGAACGTAGACACTTTAGAGTAAAATGATATATCCAGATTACACAAGGAACAACCTATATAACGTTGCATGCAGTATAGAGAATTCGTTAATTGGAGATAAGGAAAGTTGCTCAAATATTACACTATCAGATAAAATATTTTTAGTACTTGTTGACGGAATGGGTTACAATATCTTAAAGTCCGCAACTGAAGGAATAAAGTTTGATAAAATTTACACAGTTTTTCCTTCAACTACTGCAACAGCATTAACTACGCTAATGACAGCAAAAAAACCTGCAGAGCATAAGATACTAGGTTACACTACTTACGTCGACAAAATAGGGGTAATAAATGCACTAAAATATACCATGCCAGAAACTTCCGAAGTCGATCTGCTTAAAAAGGCTTTAGGAAGCATGGAGGACGCATTTAATTTAAAGAGTATAGGAAAGAAAGCCAGAGAAAAGGGTAAGAAATCTGCATCAATTTTGCCTAAATGTATTGCAGGTAGTGAATTCACAAAGACACTTTACACAAATGTTGAGGAGTATAGAACTCTTTGGGACGGAATATATAAGGCAAAAATCTTTGCGGAAAAAGGAGTAAATTTCATTACACTTTACATTCCTGACGTTGATTTAACAGCACACAGATACGGTCCTTATGCAGAACCCACTTTGCGCGCAACGAAAGATATTATTTCAATGATTTTAAGAGACATTCCAAAAGGATATGACGTGATAATAACTGCAGATCATGGGTTTATACAAACAGATACCGCAATAATGCTAGATGAGGATAAAGGTCTTGTTTCTTACCTAGATTCTCCTCCATTCGGTGATGCAAGGGCAGTATTCATGAAGAGCAGGAAAGATCTTAGGTATATGGAGGAGAAGTATCCAAACTTTAAAGTATTTACGCTTGATGAGGTTAAGGAATTAGGATTATTAGGAGAAAAAGGGGAAAATCTGGATATTCATGCGGATTATTTAGGAGTACCTACCGATAGGAAGGTCTACGTATATAGGTATAAAGGCGGCTACGCAGGTCATAAGGGACATCACGGAGCAATGTTAGAGGAGGAAATGGAAATACCGCTATTGAGGTATTCTTGAACCGCCTTAACTCCTTCTCCAAAATTGATTGGCTCTCCAAGTCTGCTTAAAACTCTCTCAATTACGGCTATTGTTGAAATCACATCGTTAACATTAACCCATCCCATATGTCCTATTCTGAAATATTTTCCTGCTAAGTCGGGATGAACTCCTGGTGCAAGTTCTATTCCCTCAGCGAGAGACTGTGAAAGTACGTCGTTGGGATTTGCTTTCTTTAACATTACTCCTGTCACGGTATTACTATAAGCTTCCGGAGTTTTTGCAACTATTTCTAAACCTAGAGCTTCAATTCCTTTCCTCACTGCAGAGGATACAATCTCATGTCTTTTAATCCTATTTTCAATTCCTTCAGCTTCTATTAGCTCGAACGCTTTCCTTATCATTAAAATCAGGTGAACGGGTAGGGTAGAGAAGTATGAAGCCTTACTTTTCTCCATTGATTGCATTACTCCCAACCAATTCTTTAGATTAAGGTAATAACCTGCAACGCTTTCATCACTTAGCTTATTAATTGCGTTCTCTGAGAGCACTAGTAATCCTGCTCCAGGAGGAGTACCTATAGCTTTTTGGCTGGCTGTTAAAAACACATCAGCCTTCCAGTCTTCAGCCTTAACTTCTTCTCCTCCTACACTTGCAACTCCATCAACAACTATTAAGTCTGCATAGTCCCTTATCCTTTTAATAACCTCCTGAATAGGTTCCTTAACTCCAGTACTTGTCTCAACATGAGTCATTGCTACTAGGTTATAATGCTCTCTCTTTATTTCCTCTTCTACTTCTTCAGGTTTGATGTAATACCCTGCTTTTGCCCTTATTGATTTTACTGTGACGGGATATCTGGAAAATATGTCTATCCAACGGTTACCGAAGACTCCATTTGATACTACAAGAACTTTGTCTCCTTTTCTTAGGAGTGAAGTTACGCTTTCCATTGCGGAAGTTCCTCCTCCAGGGATTATAAAAGGTTGATATTTTTCGCTTACTCCCATTAATTTTCTCAAAAACTTTAGGGAATAAGACAATGCATCTACGAATTCCTTTGATGTAAAACCTACATCTCCTTTAATTCCACCTAAAAGTACGTCGTAATCTATTGTTTCGGGACCAACATGCATTAAAATTTTTCTAGTCATAAAGAAAATGAGAAAACCAAGATTAAAAAATCAGTAGTTTAGCTTTCTTCATCATTTCTGAGTGAGCTGAGTTCCTCATCAGAAGCTTACTACTGAGTATCCTTCGTCGATTCTCTTAGCAGTCTCTACTCCACCCATTACTTCTTTTATTCCGTCGAATATTAAATCCTTATTTAAACCCATGTTCTTCAGCGAAATTCCGCAGTAACTCACGTCTATCCCAGCATTAACCATGTCCTCTATTACTTTCTTCATTTGTGCTGCATTTCCTGCTTCTCTTAGTAAAGTTTCAACTCCTCTCCCTAAGAACATCAAAGCTACCGTCGCTCCTGCATTTTTCCTTGCTCCCAATGCAAAATTCATTGCCATCATTGCTCTGTTAATATCATCTTTTCCTGCAGTTGAAATAACGAAGATTTTTGCCATATGATAGAACTATTTTAGAGTAAAAAAAGTTTAACGTATAAAAACTTTTAAAACTCGTGATGGTGTTCTTCGTGCGTAGGCTTATCAGTTTCCTGAAGTTCTCCTCTCTTGAATTTCTCAAGTGCCTCCTCAACGGTCAATCCTTCAGCTAAGTATATTTTTGCTTTACCTTTAAGTAATCTAACTCCCGGAGGACCTATTTCAGCTACTATTACCGCATTAACTCCTTTGTCTAGAGCGGATTTTAACATGCGTGCTCCTCTAGCTGCAGTAGCTTTTAGTGCAGGATTCTCGTATTTTTCAACAAGCTTTATATCATCTCCGTTAATCTCATAAATCAGTACGTCTTCTCCTTCTCCTGGGCCGTCTACCCTTCCGTTAGTTGTCGGAATAGCTATTCTCATTAATTATCGATTTCGATATCGGATATTAAAGTTTATCGTATTTCCAGTAAGATAGGAGCATGATCTGAACCCATTACTTTCTCCAGGATATCTGCCTTAATTATTCTATCTCTTAATTTCTCTGAAGTCACACAGTAGTCTATCCTCCAGCCTATGTTCTTTTCTCTAGCGTGGAACCTATAAGACCACCAGCTATAATGCCCTCCCTCTTTCACGAACATTCTATATGTATCTACAAAACCTAAGGATAAAAAGTGAGAAAACCATTCCCTCTCTTGAGGAGTAAATCCAGCATGATTTACGTTATCTTTAGGTCTCGCAATGTCTATTTCTTGATGAGCAACGTTGAAGTCTCCACAAATTATACAAGGTTTTTTGAGGGATAAAATGAACTTTTCAAAATCCTTGTTAAATGCAAGTTTAAAATCTAACCTCTTTAACCCTTCTCCCGCATTTGGGAAGTATGTGTTGATTACATAAAACTCAGGGAATTCTAGGATAATCGTCCTTCCTTCGCTGTCGTATTCTTTCTTTCCAATTCCGTAAGATACTGAAATAGGATGAATTCTACTCATTGTCATTGTTCCGCTGTATCCCTTTCTCTCTGCAGGAAAGACAAAAATTCCATAACCTAAAGCTTGAAGATCTAAGGGGATTACATCAGTTTTTATTTCTTGAAACATAAGAACGTCGGCATCAAAACCTTTTATTGTATCCACGAAACCCTTGTTCATAATAGCTTTCAGCCCATTAACGTTCCAAGAGATTATCCTCATGCTGAAAGACTTATTATCTAAATATTAAATACCTTCTTTCTTCTTTTACATCAATTTAAGGATTTATATTGTTTATAAACACAATGTTTAAAAAGTTATATTTGTTCAATATGTATATGAAAAGTATTTCGGTCTTCATATTAGTTTTTATGATGTTTTTAGGCAGTATAATGGCAGTAGAAGGAATAGCTTACTCGCAACCTTCCAGCTGTTATATTGCTCCAAATATCGGTGGAACTCCTATAAGGTCTCTTCCTGCAAATACTCCTATTTATGTTAATATATTTTTACCGCCAAAAAATATGAATGAATTTCTATTCCTAATGCAAGAAGAATTTCACGGTCAAGTACATTTAAGTAGACAACAAATAATAAAGGAATTCGGAAATCAACAGAGGATTAACGAAATTTCTTCTTATTTGCAATCAAACGGGTTTAATGTAGTGTTTACAACTCCATTTTCCTTAATGGCTGAGGCACCGGCCGGTAAGGTTGATGCGTTATTCAGCACTCAACTTTACTTGTATAAAGATGGTCAAGAAATATTCTACAAACCAAATAATAATCCGGTTATTCCTTCAACTTTACATGATTTATTAATAGGCGGTTTAACTAATTATACTACTGCAAGTCCTCAATATTTAGTCTTAGGAAAACTTGTTAACGGCGTATTAAAGCCTACTAACTCATCAAGGCAAGTTCCCTTAGGCTTGAATTTCGCTTTTACAATGTATACTCCGCAGGATTTTGAAGGAGCTTATAACGTTACAGGTCCTGAGGGCAAAAACGTTACTGTGGCAATTATTGACGCATGGGGAGATCCACTAATATGTGAAGATGTACAGCAATTCGATCAAGAGTTTCACTTGCCTCCTGCGAACTTAACTATTATCCCCGTAGGTCCTTATTTCCCACTTGAAGGATTATTTACGGGCTGGTATGAAGAGACTGCTCTAGACGTAGAGGCAGTACATTCTATGGCCCCTTATGCTCATATAGACCTTGTTTTGTCTCACGGATGTGCGTTCTGTGATATTCTCCAAGCAATAATATACATAGATTCTGCAGGTAATGCACAAGTTGTAGATATGAGCTTCGGAGCTCCTGAGAACGAATTTAGTGACAGCGGATTTTATGCCTTCTACGAAGGAACACCAATAGTCAATTATCCTCTAGTAAACTATTACTTTGAGTTAGGCACTGCTGAGGGAATAACGTTTATAGCGGCCTCTGGAGATAGTGGAGCGTATGCTGGGACTTATACTACATATGGAGGAGTTTCATTCCCCTCTTCATCGCCATTCGTTCTTTCTGTAGGTGGCACTTCACTGTATCCACAAATAACCTCCGGTTATGTGTCCGCAATGAATTCTACCGCAGTTTACGGCTATGAGAATGCTTGGAGCGTATTGCCACAATATGAAGAATTAGGAACTTCTACCGTATCCTCAGATGGTGGCTATAGCACGTTCTTCCCATCTCCATATTGGCAGAGACATATTACTTCATCAGACGTTAGGACTATACCAGATGTTTCTGCAGATGCTAATCCTTATACTGGTTTTACAACCATAGTTCTTGGAACTGAAGAAGTAATAGGAGGTACTAGCTTGTCTACTCAGTTGTGGGGAGGAGTGATAGCTGATATCGATTCTTATCTAGGAAAGCCTTTAGGCTTGGCCGCTCCTCTACTTTATGCGATATATGAAAATTCTACATTATATCAAGAAGCATTCCATGAGATAACTCAAGGATTTAATGGTAAATACTCAGTACATGCAGGATACAACCTAGTCACTGGAGTAGGAAGTCCAAATGTGGGTATGTTAGAAGAAGCAGTTAAGGGGTATTTGAACGCCCACCCAGAGTTAGAAATTTCGTTAACAACTTGTGAGCCAGGATTTAGTATGCCCTGGTATTGTTATTGCACTACATTCAATATAGTTGCAGACATAAGTTATCCAAACGGCACACCAGTCACTACTGGATCATTTACTGCGTATGTGTATACTCTTAAAGGATACCTAGATAACGTGACGTTAATATATAACGGAACTTATTGGGTAGGAAACTTCACTATAACTAAAGGAGATACTCCAAACTGCTGGACTGTGGTAGTTAACGGCACTTCAGGAGGAATGTATGGAGTATCACAAGTAGACGTTGATGTAGGATACTCTTTCAATATTATTGCGCCACCAGAAGGTATAATTCCAGTAAATGCTCCGGTCTCATTCTGCGTATGTGTTTATAATCCTCTGGGCATGCCGGTTACAAATACTACAGTTACAATGACAATGATATACCACGGTAAAGTTGTTTCGGTATCGTCATTAGTGTATAGCGGACATAATGGAGATTATAAGGGAACTTTAACATTGTTGTATCCTCAACCTCAAGGGACTTACGTCATTAAGGCCAACAACACTTTCGGTTCTGCATACGAGTGGGAGTACTTCGGGCTGGTAGTTTATGGAGCAGTAATTCCTCCAATAAATGATGGAATGACCTCAGCCTCTCCAGGGGAGAATATCACAGTATTAGGTTACATGTATAATCCTTGTGATCAAGGAATATTCACTGCAAAAGCCTATGCTGAACTAATCTCCTTAAACGGCCAAGTAGTAGCTAAAGCCCCAATGACTTTAGCTCCAGATAAAACGATACTAGGGATTTACAACTTATTCGGATATCATATAGCTAATATTACAATTCCTGATAACGTGACCCCAGGCTACTACAAAGTTGTTGTTACTTCCTGCTTATCTACAATATTCGGTCCAAGCTATGGTAACTTCACTACCTTCATTTATATAAGTAACTCAACGTTATCTTATCACGTTAAGAGTGTATCAGAAGTTTATGAAGGACAATATGTTAAAGTCCTTGCAAATATAACATATACTAACGGTACTGAAGTAAAGTTTGGAGAATTCACAGCAGGATTTATTCCAGCACAAGAAAACTATAGGCAAATATGCATAGAATTTGACACTGGTATTTCTATGCAGTATAATTCAACTCTTGGAGAATGGGAGGCAGTATACCAGATTCCTTCAATACTTACTGAACAATGTACAATATACAAAGGTTTTCCAGAACAAAGCTTATCTGGTTTCTGGGACGTTATAGTTGAAGGTACCTCTGCTAGCGGGGAGAACGTGATAAGCAGTTATTCATATTTTGATGTCTTGAAATACACTTACGTTGGGACTCAGATAATTACTCCTACCAATGCAAGTAATGTTCCTCTGCTAATATTCAACGGTACAAACTACATATTACAAGGAGTATATAGTCCGAAGATCAAGGTTGAAGGAATTCAAGGACTTATAGTTAGGTGTTCAATAATAGGTTCCCTGTGTGCAACTGGATCGACAGTAACTGTAGAGAAGTCTACAGTATTCTCAATTACGGCAAGCTCATCTTCTCTGAGCTTAATACAAGATACTGTAGGGCCTACCAATGACGCCTTGAACTTAGTGAATTCTAATGCGACTTTAATATCTACAGTTATTGAAGACTCTGCTTATGCTTTCAATATTACTTCTAGTAAGGTAAGCATGGAAGGAGTTTCTTACATAAACGTTACTAAATTGTCTAACTTGCCTACTCCAACTATAGTTAGCTACTATCCAGTTAACATAACTACATCATCTGCAACTGTAACCTTTAACATCTCTGGACAGGATCTAAAGGTAATAGGAGTACTTATTAATGGAGAGCCAATAACATTCACATCAACTCCCACATCAACAGGGATATCAGTTTCAGTTCCATTTAATGCAAGTACTAAACCATCTGGAGTTTATTATGTTACTATAGAAGTATACGACGGACTCAGTTATAACTTAACTACAGTAGTATTTAACTCGTATCATGAGGTAGTGCAATCACAGAGCGTATCTAGCTTGTCCTCACAGCAGAAGTCGTTATCCAGTCAAGTATCCTCGCAAGCCAGCTCTCTCTCCTCTCTATCATCTACGTTATCTTCAGAGAGCAGTCAACTATCCTCGCAAGCTGGAAGAATTGGTTCCGCATCCTCCTCAGCGACAGATGGTGAAATTCTAGGTGTAGTAGGCATAATCTTGGCAATAGTGGCCATAGTTCTTCTCTTAGTTAGGGGTGGTAAACGTGAATAAAGGTTTAATTTCATTAATAATTTCCTCCTTCGTATTTTTTGTTCTTGTACTCTCGTTAGTAACTCCAAGTATAGCATACGATAATAGTCCGTATACTACAGCTAACAATAGGGAACTCTATAGACCAATGTCACCTTTAAATCTGACAGTAGCAAGTTCATTAACTCCTTTTACAGAGGATCCGGCTTTCTACTCTTTTGAGGCTTATCATATAGTACCTCCTAACGTGACTCCAGTAACTGTAACAATAGCTAATGATCTAATATTTAACGATACCGGACTTAAGCCATATTACGTAAGAGCTTACATACCACCTGGAAATTACAGTTTAGAAATACTTAATGTTACAATAAGAGAATTTAACGGTACTCAATATGATAGATGTGCTTACATTTACGCTAATGGCATACCGTTATTCTGGGGATCCACTCAAGAAATTAATAATTCAACATCTGAAGCTGATGTTACTCTATTCGAGAACTTATTACAAGGTAACGTAACTTTCGAACTTGTAATACAGAATTATTACGACGCAAAGGTAGGAATTACTGGTCTATACGAAATGAATGTAACGCTGTACTTATATCCTGGACAGAAGCCGCAGGGATTACCTAATGGGTTCATACCAATATTCGTGAATGCAAGTTGTGAGCATATTTGCTATAATTACTCTTATGTTATACTTAATCCAGGGATGCCTTCTAGGACTCAAGAAATTCAGATACCTAACGGGACTTACAGGATGATGGGATTAATTTACGAAAAAGGAGGAGGAGATGACGAGTTCTGGTATACATGTGAACCCGCAACTAGACCTATTCAAGTTTACTATGATAACATGTTGGCAGGAGTAGTAAATCCTTACGAGACTATATATACTGGGGGAATAGATTTATTCTATTGGAAGCCATTAACTTCAATAAATACGTTATCTTTCCATTCACCTTATATAATTGACCTAACGCCGTTTCTGGCTTTAGGTGACGAGGCTAACATAACAGTCTGTGTTTATAACTTATTTACAGCATACCAAATAACACATTCAATGGCCCACGATTGGGATATTGCGGGAGTTATAATGCTGTGGGTAAACGAGAGCAATCCGTTAATCTGTGGAAAGATGACAGTAGTAAAACACGAGTTCATGGATTCCGGCCCAATGTTCTTCTCGGCATTCTTCGGGGAATGTTACTTGGAGAATGGACACTACTATTTAGACTATGCAGCTCAATTAAAGTTTGAATACGGTATTGAAAACTCTCAAGTAATTCAAAAGGGAGTATATTGTGCAAGACAGAAGTTAAGTTCCATTTATGAGCAAGCAATCCTAGACGAGAAGTTCAATGAAAAAGCCGTAGAAAGTGGAATGTACAATGCTACACTATGTTATAACGTTAACTATCCAATTACTCTAAATTATGATTTCATTGAAGTACCAATTACTAATCCTCATGTTATTCCATTTAATTTATCCTACGAACAGAATGGAACAATATCGTTAGGACTAGATTATTACATGAAGTGGACTTTCGGAGATTATTGCCATGAAGTTAATACTACAGAAAGTCTGTATAGCATAGGAGGGTTTGGCGGGGTTATTGAGGTTATAAACAGTTATGGAGGAGCTGTCTTAGTTTCACTAACTTCAAACTATGAGATGAGCACAAAGAACTTAACTTCAATCTGGCTCGTCAACGGTAAAGGATTTGAAGAGAGTTTCTCTGCTGAAGGACTACAGAACAGTACTGTAAATCTTAACGGCTACTATGTTTACGTTAAGCAATCATTTAGCAGTATTGACCCGACAGATCCTCCTTCATCCCAAGTAATTATGAACGTATTAAGATTAGTAACCTACAAGATATTAGAAAGGATTTAAAGTTAATTTATTTTTTAAATTGATTTTTTACCTATTTTCTTACTCTTCGTCCATTAAATCAGAGAAATCTTCTTCTTCCGATTTTTTACTTCCTCCACTTTTCTTTTCTACGTAATTCTTCTTGCTTTTCTCCTCCATTTCTATATACTCTTTTGAAGCTTCATCTAACGCATATCTCAACCTATGATAAAGTAAGGAAGCTTCAGCAGTAGACAACTGAAAGGCTACTCTATTGTTTCCGTCTCCTATTACTAGGAGAAATTTAGCCTCTTGTGCAAATCCTTTATCGTTAATTGAAGCAGAGTCTACTAGCAATTCAAGGGTTTTAGGTTTTCCGTCTTTTGTAAACCTAGGAATTCTTAAAACTCTTTTCATAAATTGACATTATGTGGGAAAGTATAAAGGTTATGTGGCATTCTTTTACTGTCAAGATGACGTAAATCTTGAGGTAGGAAAAAAGGAATTTAGACTAAAGAAGGGGTATTATGCATACGTAGGATCTTGCGGAGTTCATTGCGATAAGAGGATATCAAGGCATATGTCAGAAAAGAAGGAGAAAAAGCACTGGCATGTTGATTATCTTTCGTCTACGTGTACTCCTCTAGGTGTTCTAATTTTACCTATTCCTGAGAAAGAGATAGTGAGAACACTTGCATATCTTCCAGGGATAGGAGGCTTTGGTAATACAGATGATAAAGAGTCTTTTACTCACTTATTTTGTATAACTGTGGAAGAAGTAATTAGGAGACTTGCTGACTGTAAGATATAGTATAGAATTCCTTTTAACTCCAGAGGTAATTTAATATTGATGCTAAAACCTAAGACTTCTGCAGATGTTTACTTGGAAGAGGCTGGTGATCTTTTGGAGAAGGGTGATGTTGTTCAAGCTTGTGAGAAGTATTATAAAGCAGCTGAAGAAGCAATAATTATACTTTCTTATGGATATAAAATTGAAATAAAAAATAGAGATCCTGTATCATTAGAGAATGCTGTTTATTTACTTTCCAAGTTTTTAGGTGAGGAAATAGTAAAGTATTGGGCTACTGCAATAATGTTCCTAACTGCTAGAGAATACATGGATAAAGAGCTTGTAGAGGAATATATGAAAGATGTGAAAAACATTGTATATCTCGCCGACAAAAGAAATGATTCTTAAATACTTGGAAGAGGCTGATGATCTTTTGGAGAAGGGTGATGTTGTTCAAGCTTGTGAGAAATATTATAAAGCCGCAGAGGATCTTGTAAAATATCTATCTAAACTTAACTTACAAAGATGGGATTCAAAAGACTTATTTAAGCAGTCTAAAAAATTTCCTTGTTTAAGAGATGTATGGAGATCTGCTTGGAAGTTACACGTAGATTGCTTCCACAACTATATCATGAACGAGAATGAAGTAAGAATTTTTGTAAAAGATGTTAAAAGAATAGAGGAAATTCTTCATTTTCATTAAAATTTTTAACCTTCTGGTTAAGCTAACCATATGGATATCTATGAGGCAATTAAAGGCAGAAGAGACATAAGGAGTTACTTTAAACCGGATTCAATACCAGACGAGGTTTTAGCTAAGATACTGTTGGCAGCACATTTAGGTCCTTCTGTAGGCTATTCTCAGCCTTGGAATTTTATCATAATTAAAGATGAGAATATAAAAAGAAAAGTTAAGGAAGAAGCTGAAAGGCAGAGGGAAAGGTATAGAGAACTCCTTGATGAGGAAGCTCTTCGACACTATTAAGATAGAAGGAATAATGGAGGCTCCAGTAAATATTGCAGTTACTTGTGACCCTTCAAGGTTCGGTCCTCACGTCCTGGGAAGAATAACTATGCCGGAAACATGTAATTACAGTACGGTTTTAGCGATAGAAAACCTTTGGTTAGCCGCAAGGGCAGAAAATTTAGGAATGGGATGGGTAAGCTTTCTTGACAAGAATAAGATAAAAGAAATACTAGGAATACCTCCAGAGGTTGAATTTATAGCATACTTAGCATTAGGTTACGTAACAAGATTTCCAGAAAAGCCGGAACTTGAGGAAAAAGGTTGGAATTTCAGGTTACCTTTATCGGAGGTCGTCTTTGATAATAAATGGGGAAATAAACCTAACGAAAAATTTGCGGAAAAATTGAACTCAGCAAGGATTTAGAAACTCCCCGCCTTTAAGTACTCCATTATTCCTCCTGATTTTAGAATTTCTAAAGCCATTCCACTTATTCCCTTACCTTGGTATTTTCTTCCGTTTACTTCTATTTCTCCAGTCTCAACGTTTATTTTCACTATTTCACCTTCGTCTATCAGCTTCGGTGCGTCTTTTAACGTAATGACAGGTAAACCGTTATTTATTGCATTCCTGTAAAATATTCTGGCAAAGCTCTCAGCTATTATTGCCTTAACTCCCGCTCCCTTTAATGCTATTGCTGCTTGTTCTCTGGATGAACCCATTCCGAAAACTTTTCCTGCAACTATTACTACTCCTGCAGAGGCTTTCTTGTAAAACTCAGGATCTAAGGGCTCCATCGCATGTTGAGCTAAATACTGTGGATCCGTGTACTTTAGGTATCTAGCAGGGATTATAACGTCTGTATCAATCTTATCTCCGAATTTCATAACTTTTCCTTCAACTATCATGCTATCGACCTCGGGTCAGTTATTTTTCCTTCGGCTGCAGTTATAGCTGCAACTGCTGGGTTTGCTAAATAAACTTGAGAGTCATTACTACCCATTCTCCCTCTGAAATTTCTATTACTTGTAGAGACAATCGTCTCTCCTGGGCCTGCAACTCCGAAGTGACCTCCTAAGCAAGGTCCACAAGTTCCGTAAGTTACTATACAACCAGCATTTACCAAGGTCTCTATATAACCTAAGTTCATTGCCCTCTTGAACATTTCATAAGATGCTGGAATTGCTATACACCTAGTTTTTACTTTCTTCCCTTTCAGAATTTTTGCCGCAATCTCTATATCGCTTAGCCTTCCGTTAGTGCATGAGCCTATGAATACTTGATCTACTTCTTTTCCTTCAACTTCTGTAACTGCTTTCACGTTGTCTACACTGTAAGGTGCAGCAACTAGTGGTTCTAGTTTATTCAACTCTATTGTGTACTCATCAGAGTACTTTGCTTCCTTATCTGGAGTAATTAATGCAGGCTCTTGTTCTCTCATATTCTTTATGTAATTTACCGTCTCCTCGTCTGGGATGAACATTAATGCGTCAGCGTTCATTTCTATTCCCATGTTTGATACTGTTGCCCTGTAATCCATGGGAAATGCAGAGGGATTATCTACATAAACTTCTATAGACATTCCGTTAAAGTAGTCTGCCTTAAATTCCTGCAATAATTTCAATGCAACGTCTTTTCCCGTAATCCACTTTCCCGGTGATCCTTTTAACTCAACCTTAAAAGGTGTAGGAACAACTAGCCAAGTTTTCCCTGTTATCACTGCTGCCGCAATGTCTGATGCACCCATACCTTGAGCAAAAGCTCCTACTGCTCCTGAAGTTGTTGTGTGGCTGTCTGCCGCGACTATAACTTGACCTGGTAATGCATATTTTTCCAGTAAAACTTCATGCATTATTCCGAAGTTGATGTCGTGGAAGTTTGGTAACCCTGTCTTCTTTACGAATTTCCTTATTATACCTTGTATTTCGGCACTCCTTATATCAGGAGGAGGCGCTAAATGGTCGAAGGCTACTACTATTTTGCTCTTATCGAATATTTTTTCTATTCCAGCTTTTTCCATTACTTCTATTACGTGGTACCCTGTTAAGTCATGGAAGGCTACAATATCCGTCTTTGCTTCTACTACATCTCCTGGAGAAACTTCTTTTCCTGAAGCTCTACTAAGAATTTTCTCTGTAAGAGTTTGAGGCATAGTTTCCAATAGAGTGAAGAGGAAAATAAGTTTTAATTATTAAACAGTTCGAGTTTCGGATAATTTGATGTTATTAAGTACTAAAACTCCCTTACCTTTCTGGTAGGAAATAAAGACATATCCGCACTCTGGGCAGACTTTTGATATTACATCTCCTTCTTTTATGATCTTCTCTTCAACAACCTTTTTACATATTGGACACATTTTTCTTGCCATGGTTTAAGGCTTTGCCTTTTTCGTTATAAGGATTTTTCCGTAATGTTACCTGAGAAAAATTGGGGAATTTTTATAAAAAATCTTCTAACGAAAGCGTATATTTAATGAGTACTATATTAAAGTATGGATCAAATAAACAAGAAAATCTTGTTCTATCTGTTAAAGGACTATAGAACGTCTCAAAGGTCAATAGCTAAAATGATAGGTATTTCTTCTCCAGCAGTTAACTACAGAGTAGACAAATTAATTCAAGATAAGGTAATAAAGAGGGTATCACTATACGTGAACCCAAACTTTTACGGAAAATATCATGCATATGTCGCTTTCAAAAATCAAAAGGACTGGGATGGAGAGTATGTTTTTAAGGTCAATTGCTTAGAGGAAACAAACATTTATGAAATTGAAGGTAATAGTTTAGATGATCTAAAGAAGAGAATTGATGACATGAGCGAGAACTTAGGATACCCCAAAATGATTTACGTACCCAAACAAGAGCTGTATGTTCCTTCAAATTTTGACCTTAAGTTGGTTTCGATAATAAAGGAAGAGCCCACTCTAGACAGTATGTATTTAGCAGATAGGATGAAAGTTTCCTCAAAGACTATTAGGAGACATATAAGGTATTTGTATTCA
This sequence comes from Acidianus sp. HS-5, assembly GCF_021655615.1. GTDB lineage: Archaea > Thermoproteota > Thermoprotei_A > Sulfolobales > Sulfolobaceae > Acidianus. The sequence continues at coordinate 827,548 of NZ_AP025245.1, read as the reverse complement.
AGGAATTTCATTAGGTTAATTCCAGAGGTAGACTTGACTAAGCTCGATTTAATTATGTATGCAGTTTTTACTCATAACGTAGAGGTCGGGAGAAAATTCTTTGCTAAGCAAATGTTTAGGGAAATAAGTGACGATAATTCTGGAATATTCGTTAATGTGGGAGATTCCTTACAGGAAGTAAAAGAGGAGTTCTTCAAATTCAGGGAATTTGATAAGGATGCTGACTTGATGATTGCAATAAATTATTCTGTAAGCTAAGTAAGAAGTCCTCTAAAGGAATAGAATTTTCCTCATTAACTTCCTCATCTTTCTTCTCATTAACTTCCTTTACTCTCCATCCTTTTCCTCCTTTGAATTTAACAATTATTAATGCCTTACCTTCCATTGGAAACATTTTTAGGAAGTCTAGGATTTTCCTAACTTGTATTTCTTCGACTTTAACTTTCCTCTGCCAAGTGCTCTTTACTTCTATTGAGAGTAAAATGCAACCTCTAGTTGCAAACACATCAGGCAAAGGATTAGGTGAAGAATTCGAGGTAGGTATTCTTACTGCGTTAAAACCGTATCCCCTGAGAAGCTTGACCAGTTCTCTTTCCGCGTTTCTACCTATTGTCTTATTCACGTGAATAGAATTTGCAAGAAGTAATTAAAAGCTCTCGTCCAAATTAATTATGCTATCGCACATGTTTATTATGTCTTCATCGTGAGTAGCTATAATTATCCCTCTTTTTTCTTCTTTTAAAAGTTTAATCATTTCATAAAATGAAAGTAATGAGTTTCCGTCCATTCCTACGCTAGGTTCATCTAAAGCTATTACTTTTCTTCCTGACGCGTAAGCTGAGGCAATTAAAACCCTCATTTTTTCTCCGTAGCTTAAAGTGTAAGGACTTCTATCTTCTTTATCCTTTAAATTAAAAAGAGATAAGACTTCCTCTCTATTCTTCACTTCTTCCTTGACCGTAGTGCAGAAGAATTGAAGATCTGGATTTTGAAAAATTACATAGACTTTACCTACTAATTGTTTTAAAGTAGTAGTCTTTCCCGCACCGTTCCTTCCTATTAAGCAAAGGACTTCGCTTTCCTTCACTTTTATTCTAGCCTTTTGAGTTCGTACATCAAGGATTTCCTTACCCAGACTGCTTTCAATCTTTGAGAGCTTAAATCCTCTCAGTCCGTGGAATTTTAGGAAATTCTCGTCGTAAAGTTTTTCCTTATCTACACCCATAATCTTATCTTCTAGAATGTAAACTTTATCTACAATATCCCTTATTTCTTTAACTCTATGTTCTGTAATCAAACTTCCTTTTGGAATTATTTTCTTTACTTCATCACTTGAATACTTATCTAAATTTGCAAAAGGCTCATCGAGTAAAACGTATTCTGGCATGGAAGCTAAGGTAGTAGAAATTACAAATCTCCTCTTATATCCGTCAGACAGTTCAAGAAATCTCTTATCATAGTATTCTCCCATTATGTTTTTAACGATTTCCTCATTAACTTTATGATACCTAGAGAGAAGCTCAGTCTCCTCTTTTGCAGTTTCAGCTAAAATCTGGGAATAAGGCTCTTGCAGAACGATAGAAATTTTACTGTAATCCCTATCCTCACAGAAGTCTCTTCCGTCTATCATTACTTGATTTTGAGATTCGCATAATACTGACTTTATTAACGTAGTTTTTCCAGCTCCGTTTTTACCCAGTAAGCCTACAATCTCATTTTTATCTACTTCTACAGTACCTCTGTTACTGATTATACTAAGCACTAGTATTCTTTAGATGTCAAGGATTTATTAATAATGCAGAGAATTATAACGGAAAAATTATTGACATGGTAAGTACTGCAAACCCTACAGCAAGCAGTATTATATCTGATGTTCTTGGTTTTAAATTTCTTTTTCCAGAGTATTTTCCAAAAAGTTTGACAGTATATGCAACGTAAAGGTTTTCCGCAACTTTAATCATCTCCACTAATAAAGGTCTTGAAATTTTTATTGGGTTAAATCCCATTCCTCTAGCTCTGGCGTAAAATGAGACTTCTGAGGATAGTTGAAAGAAGTAAGGGTAATAAGCTAATGCTATTATGATTGGGACTCCTTTCTCTCCTAGCGCGTCGAGGACAGTGGATTTATCTACGAGTTCCGAGACTACAAAATATAAGTTGATGTAAGTAATTGCCCTAACAGTAAATACATAAAGGTAAGCTTTGCCGAAATAAGATAGGACAAAGTATGAGAGTATTGCTATTGCAATTTCCGTAATGAAAATTCCTTTTTTCCCGAATAGCATCGCTATGGTAATTATCATTGAATAAATTCCTAGCGAGATATAAGTGGATATAAAAATTAAGACTGAAAAAAATACTGAATATAAAAAAGATGTCTTCAATGTAATACACCGGATTTTATAAGGAAACTACCTAAGTAATAAGATACAATTCCCATTACTGCAGATTCTACGAAGTATATTCCAGTAAATGCTAGCATTAAATCTAAGGCAAACTGCGATGCAGTAGAAGGTACGAAAAGCAATCCAAAAACTACGCTAAAAACTCCTACTAGGCCTCCAGCCAATGTAGTGTTTATCATTACTGCTTTAAAAGACCTATAGCCTACTATCCTGGATATTCCCTCAACTACAAGCCCAGCAACAACGAATGTAGGAACTAGGAATATTAAGCCAGATATTGCGTAAAGTAATGCGCTTATTATCAAAATTAGAAGGGGTCCGTTCTTAGCATTTATTGCTTGTATTCCTATTGCTACTATTATTAGCGGAATAGTCAGCGTAACTACTGGATCAGTGAAAATGCTTAATGCATAGGCAGCAGTGCCTAAAGCTAGTCCTGCAGCTACTGCATAAGATGCTACTGAGAATACTATTGCATAAATTAGCTTTCTCTTATCATCTTTAGATAATGGCATATGTAAGAATTTACTGTTAACTTTAAGAAATTTTCCCTATTTTTCTTGAGCATGGAAAATCATAATATATCCGACATATGCTATATAAACAAAAACTAGGAAAATTATTGCGAAATTTATAGTTTTTATTATTATAGGAGATACTTCATAACTTCCTAGTTTTATTTTCAATCCTAGGAAAAAGATCGAAAAAGCTAAGTAAATAACTAAAGCTGAAAGAAGAATTAATCCTATTCCCATTAGTTTATATTTTATCAAGTACATCCCTCACTGCTAATCTTATTGCTTGTGCAGAAGAATATTTTGGTAACCAACCAAAAGACTTTATCTTTGAAATATCAAGGAGCATAAACCTAACATCTCCTTTCCAACCCCTTCCTTCTCCTGCATCAACATAGACGTGTTTAGGAGAAAGCTTCATCTCTTCCTCAACTATTCTTGCTATTTCGTCTACTGTTACCCAATCATCATTCCCGATGTTAAAGGCGTCATATAAACCTTTAAAGTATTTAACTAGAACATCTAAGGCGGAAAGCAAATCAGTTATGTAAAGGTAGCTTTTCCTCTGTTTTCCATTGCCTAAGATTTCTAGCGTTTCCTTATTTTTCTTCAGCTTTTTGATGAAATCTATAACTACACCATGAGATACCCTGCCCCCAGTAATGTTTGCTAATCTTAATGAAATCCCTCTTATTCCGTAATTTCTTGCATAAAAGCTAAGTATTTCCTCTCCCATAACTTTAAAGAGCCCGTAATTTGAAATCGGATCAATTTTATCGGCTTCAGTAGTTGGTATTCTTCCTTCGCCGTATACTGTTGAGGAAGAAAAGAATACAACAAGTTTAGCGTCATATTTTCTTGCCATCTCCATAATGTTCAGCGTTGTTTTAACATCCCTTTCGAAATGGTCGTAAATATTATCCATCGAAGTCCTAACGTCTGGATTGGCAGCTAAATGGTAAATTATAGCTCCCTTAGGAATTTCAGGGTAAGCTAACCTTAAATCAAGCTTTACGTTTTTTGCCCTAGTATTTGTGTAATTTCCCGAAGAATAATCATCTATACTTATTACGTCGTCTCCTTTCTCTATCAGATAATCTATTAGGTGACTCCCTATGTATCCTGCTCCCCCTGTAACTACAGATGCCATAACAGAAGTAAGTATAAGAATTAAAGAGATTGAGTATTTTTATGCAAAAGTCTAGATTTATATTCATTAAAAAACGAAAAAATCTAGTGAAATTATTTTGTTTCACTCATTTTATCCTGTCGTGGAAAGCTTATTTTTAATAGTGGAATAGGATAGTTTAGCTCATGAAAGCACTTCCTATAGGGATAATAATAGCATTATTATTAGCATCAATATTATTTTTTATATCCGTTGCGAATTCGTATGTTCCCTCTAGTAATACCAGTTATACTATAGAATATAATAAATATTCAAGTTTTTTACATAGTGAAAAAATGAGAATTTTATCTACTGAAATATATCAAGTTAGTAATTCAACATATTATGGAAATTTAAGTAATAATGATAAAACTGTACAAGTAAATGAATATAAGACAACATATATTTTAACAACTGGGAAAAACTATACTATAACCGGTAAAATATGCGTTTCTACTTATGCTAATGGAAGTCTATATGTTAAAACAGACATACCGCAGTTAGCTAGGATAATAGTTTTGTCCGCAGGCATGGAAGAAATAGTGTGGGCAGGATTCAACGAGAGTTCTATTCATACAATTTCATATATAAACGGCTCAGGAGAGTTAATTCTACAGTTCATTAACGGCGTATCATTCTCTAACATATCACTTGAAATCAAGCAGGACTCCTCAGTATCTGAAAATGTTACTCTTACATTGGTTCAAGTGAAGATTTCAGGAGAGTTTCAATCTAGTTCATCTATCGCGTTACACGTACAAATGCCGAGAAAGTACTCTCCATTCACTGAATGTTTTGTTGCTAACGGCACTACTTTCTCATCTACAGAAGGTTATGCAGTTACTACTGCGTACTTCTGCGGTAAGTTGACACCAGCAATAGAGTGGAAAGGACTAGGAATAGGCAATCTAAATTTACCGCGTGCTCAAATGAGCGGTAAGGCTAACTTCACAACTCTGGAATTCTACGGTGTTAACGGTACTACGGTAGGTTACGTTCATTCCGTCTATTTAAATGCAGAATATCATGGAATTTTTGGAAAATCGTCTTTCATTTCAGGAGAAGTATTAATAGTTCACGTAACAAACGCTCCAGCATTACCGAAGCCAACAGTAATATCAATAGTTTATCACCAAGGAGTTCCAGTAATTTTAGGCATATGCTCAAACAACAGTGTAGAGACTACTGCTAACGTTGTTATACAGCATCAAGTTTACGTAAGTCATGCTAAAGGCTTACTCTTAATGCTTTCATTAAACTCTTCTCTCTTCTATTTAGGTTTTATACATTCCAACATAGTTAATGTAACCATAGTAAAGCCCACAGTGGAAGTGAGTAATTTAACTATACAAGGTAAAAACTATCTGGCACAAATAGTAAATATTTCTGCAAGAGGGTATGTAACTTTCAACGTAAGCAAAGTTAGTAATGAAAAGTTTACGGTATTTGAACAAGAGAGTAATGGATCTTTAGTTGAGTTAAATTCCTGTGATTATTTCATGGTAAATAATACCATTGTAGTATTTACAGACCCTGCTAGCACTTATTTGATAGTTTACGGATATACTCCCATAACTACTCCTCCAAGTTCGACTATGCCCTTAAGTTCAACACCACCTACATCTCCAACAACTTCCAATACTTTACTAATTCTAGGAATAACAGCAGTCATTATTATAATAGCAGTTGCAATTATCATAGTTAAAAGAAGGAAGTAATTTTCCTTTATTTTATTTGAGATTTTTTCTTTTATAGGTTACTCTAGAATTTTAGTTTATTATCTTCCTTGACGAGTATATATTATGAAAGCAATAGTTGTTAAACCTCATCAGTTTGGAATGGAAGTAAAAGATGTGAATATTGAAGAAAAAGTAGATAAAGGTCAAGTATTAGTTAAAACTCTTTACAATGGAGTGTGCGGAACAGATAGAGGCATAGTATCAAATAAGCTGTCCTTCGTAAGGCCTCAAGAAGGCTGGAGCGAACTAGTTTTAGGTCATGAAGCTTTCGGACAAGTTGAGGAAGTAGGAGAAGGAGTTAAGGAGCTAAAGAAAGGAGATTACGTAGTGCCCGTAGTTAGGAGAGGCTGCGGAGTTTGTTTAAACTGTAAAATAGGTAGGCAGGACTTCTGTGAAACAGGGAACTTCGTTGAAGCAGGAATAAGAGGTAAGAACGGCTTCATGAGGGAGGAATTTGTAGATGATGAAATTTACTTAGTTAAAGTTCCGGAGTCAATAAAAGATATTGCAGTATTGACGGAACCGCTCTCAAACGTTGTTAAGGCAATAGAAGAGGTAATGCAAATACAGAGGAGAATGGTGTGGAATTGTGAAGACGGGGCCTATGATTGCAGAAATGCTTACGTCGTAGGTACCGGACCAATAGGCACATTCTTCTCCTTACTCTTAAGGACTTACGGCTTTAACGTTTATATGCTAAACAGAAGGGATCCATCACCTGCCGAAGAATATGTTTCCGCTAGGACTGAGTCAGAGTTTATAAACACTACTAAGGGAGTTGAATCTTTACCTAAAGCTGACATTATTGTTGATACTAGTGGTTTTCCTTCTGCTTTTATTCCTTTAATGCATAAAATGAATAAGAACTCAATTTTAGTGCTTTTCGGAACTCAGACAGGAGATAAAGTGCAAATAGACGCCGATCTAGTAACTTTCATGGTTGAAAACAATATTGGAGTAGTTGGTAGCGTTAACGCAAACAAGTGGGACTTTAAGTCTGCTGTAAATTACTTGACCATGTGGAAGGAGAAATACGGTGATTTACTTAATAGGATGATAACTACCGTAGTACCTCCAGAAGATTCTAAGGAAATTTTGGAAAATAAACCAAAAGGTGAAATAAAGTCAGTCATAAAATGGTAATCTTTTTTAAGAAAGTATAAGCATATTTATACGATATAATATGGTTGAAACTCAAGAGATTAGTGAACAAAAGCTCGAGGAAAAAGCAGATTATAACATGAGATATTATTCTTATTTGTTTAAGCTCAGCAAAGAGAACCCCGCAAAGTTCTGGGGAGACCTTGCTCAGGGATTAATAACTTGGTTTGAGCCATGGAAAGAAACTATGAAGCAGGAAGATCCCTTAACGAGATGGTTTATAGGAGGAAAACTTAACGCTTCTTATAATGCAGTTGATAGACATTTAAACTCAGCAAGGAAGTTTAAGGCTGCAATAGTTTGGGAAAGCGAGAGAGGGGAGAGGAGAATAGTAACTTATCAAGATTTATTTTACGAAGTAAATAGGTGGGCTAATGCATTAAGGCAGTTGGGAGTAAAAAAAGGTGATAGAGTAACAATTTACATGCCCTTAACTCCTGAAGGAGTATTTGCAAAGCTTGCCTGTGCAAGGTTAGGGGCAATACATAGCGTAGTGTTTGCAGGCTTCGGTTCTCAAGCTCTTGCTGATAGAATAGACGACGCAAAAGCCAAAGTCGTAATAACTGCTGACGCTTATTATAGAACTGGAAAACTAGTAGAATTAAAGAAGATAGTAGACGAGGCATTAGACAAGCTTGGAGATAAATCCCCAGTTTCTAAGGTTCTGGTTTACAGAAGGACAGGAGTTGAAGTTTCCTTCAAGGAAGGTAGGGATGTTTACTTTGATGATGTAGGTAAGTTCAAGTATATAGAGCCAGAACCCATGGATTCTAACGATCCATTGTTTATCCTTTACACCTCAGGAACTACAGGAAAGCCTAAAGGAATAATACACTCCACCGGAGGTTATCTGGTAGGTACTGCTACAATGCTTTTATGGAGCTATGGTTTAAACCAAGAGAATGATGTTCTATTCAACACATCTGACATAGGTTGGATTGTTGGTCATTCGTACATAACTTATGCTCCCTTAGTTATGGGAAGGACTGTAATAATATATGAGAGTGCTCCTTACTATCCTTACCCTGACAAGTGGGCTGAAATGATAGAAAGGTATAAGGCTACTACTTTTGGGACTTCTGCAACTGCATTGAGGGCATTCATGAAATATGGCGATGACTACGTTAAGTCTCACGACCTCTCCTCTTTGAGGGTAATAGTTACTAATGGCGAAGTATTAAACTATTCTCCTTGGAAGTGGGGATTAGAAGTTGTAGGGGGCGGAAAAGTCTTCATGTCCCATCAGTGGTGGCAAACTGAAACTGGCGCACCAAACTTAGGTTACTTACCAGGTTTAGTTTATATGCCGATGAAATCCGGTCCTGCATCAGGATATCCATTGCCTGGCAACTTTGTAGAAGTACTTGACGATCAAGGAAACCCAACAAAACCCAGAGAGAGAGGATATTTGGTAATGAAACCTCCGTTCCCACCTTACATGATGATGGGCATGTGGAACGATTCTGGAAACGAGAGGTTAAAGAAGACTTACTTCTCTAAGTTCTCAGGGATTTATTACCCAGGAGATTATGCAATGGTAGATGAAGATGGTTATGTCTGGGTATTAGGAAGAGCAGATGAGACAATAAAAGTTGCTGCTCACAGAATAGGTGCTGGAGAAGTTGAGTCAGCAATAACTTCTCACCCTGCAGTTGCAGAAGCTGCAGTAATAGGTCTTCCAGACCCAGTTAAAGGTGAAGAAGTTCATGCGTTTATAGTACTTAAGGAAGGATATACTCCTTCTGATGAGTTAGCTAAGAATATTCAAGCTCACGTCAGAGAAGTAATGGGACCAATAGTCTCTCCTAAGATTCATTTCGTTGATAAACTACCTAAGACTAGGTCTGGAAAAGTAATGAGGAGAGTAATTAAGGCTGTAATGATGGGGTCATCGACAGGAGATATTTCTACCATGGAAGACGAGGCATCTATGGAGGAAATAAAGAAGGCCGCTGAGGAGTTTAAGAAAGAAGTTTCAAAATAATAGGAAATTTCTTTTTCTATTTTTCTTCCTTCTTTTCAATGCGTTGATGATAATTTTAAATTAGATTAAAAATTGTTTACTCTATATCTATCACTTTCAATGTAAATCTATAATTTTAGTAAAATGTAGATAAAAGTAACTCTTCTCTGTATTTACACTGAATAAGTCTATGTGCAGAATATAGATAAGTTTTTAAGAAAGTTCATTTTGAAAATTTATTATGTCTAACAGTAAAGGCCAGATCGGAGGAGCAAGAGATTACGGAACTGGTTCAGACAGACTTCTGAGAAGAAGTTTAAATAAATGGGAACTACTATTTTTATCAGTAGGAGGAGTAATAGGATCAGGTTGGCTATTTGGGGCGTTATATACTGCATCTTATGCAGGCGGTGCAGGAGTATTATCTTGGGTAGTAGCTGGAATACTAGTAATGTTTGTAGGTTTAGCTTATGGCGAATTAGGAGCAGCAATACCTAAGTCTGGAGGAATTGTAAGGTATCCTCATTATACTCACGGTGGAGTTACGGGATATGTTATAACTTGGGCATATTTCTTATCTGCAGCTTCAGTACCTGCGATTGAGGCAACTGCTACTATAACTTACTTGTCAGCTCTGATACCGGGTTTAATATATCCTAATGGAGTATTAACTCCGTTAGGAATTGTGTCAGCGTATATTATACTAATCCTCTTCTTCTTTCTCCAATATGCAGGAGTAGGAATAATGGGCAAAATAACTCATGGAGTAGGCTGGTGGAAGCTAATAGTTCCAGCAATTACTGTAGTATTTTTAATGGCATTTTACTTCCATCCTGCAAACTTTACAATGGGCGGAGGATTCTTCCCCAGTGCATCAATGAATGCTTCAGGATTTTCTGGCTTCGCTCCGGTACTTTATGCAATACCTACTACTGGAGTTATATTTTCTTACTTAGGCTTTAGGCAGGCAGTAGAATATGGAGGAGAAGGAAGGAATCCGCAGAAGGACATACCTTTTGCAGTAATAGGAGCACTCATAATAGGAATACTAATTTATACATTACTTCAAGTAGCATTTACTGGAGCTATTGACTGGTCTTTAGTAACTGTAAAAGTACATAATGTGACTGAGGCTGTAACACCTGGAAACTGGACTGCATTAGGTAGCTCTAACCTAGTGAGTGGGCCTTACTACACGATCATGACTTCAGCAAAAGTTTTAGGTCCTATAGTTTCGTTATTTGCAATCTGGAGTTTTATACTATTAATTGACGCAGTGCTTTCTCCTAGCGGTACTGGTTGGATTTACGTAGGAACTGCAGGAAGGACAGTTTACGGTTTCGCAAGCAACGGATACTTACCAGGTTTATTCTTAAAGGTAGGTAAGACGAGAGTTCCCGTTTTCGCATTAATAGCGGCAACAATAATTGCAGCAGTCTTCATGTTGCCATTTCCATCTTGGGAATCCTTAGTAGGTTTCATATCTTCTGCAACAGTATTTACTTATATAATGGGAGGAATAGGACTTGAAACTTTAAGGAAAACTGCTCCGGGCTTAAAGAGAAGCTTTAAGTTACCTGCAGCTAAAATAATAGCTCCTATAGCAACTTTAGCTTCAGGATTAATAGTATATTGGTCTGGATTTGCTACACTGTTTTACGTTGTAACTGCAATATTCTTAGGTTTTCCAATATTCTTCGGTTATTATGCAGTTAGATTGGGAGTTCCTAAAAAGATGGCATATCCTTTAGGAGTTATTGATCTTGCAGTAATTCTATTAAGTGCATACTCCTTTGATATTGCAACTACTGGACTTTCTGCAGGTAATACTATAGCTTTAATACTTTACACGCTAATGATGGTAGGTCTATCATTAGCCAACATTACGATATTATGGATATTCACCAGTGAAGATGTAAGAAAAGAAATTAAGGCAAGCTATTGGGTATTTGGTTTCATATTTGCAATATTCCTGCTTTCGTACTTCGGAGCCTTAGGATTAAATCCAGTGATACCGTTCCCAACAGATGTTGTGATTGCAGCAATAATAGTACTCATCTTCCATTATTTAGCAGTAAAGTCTGGGTTCAGAACAGAAGCAATAGAAGATATAATCGAAGAAACTAAAGAACCTTAAGAATTTTTCTTAAAAATTAATATTTTTTCTTTAAAAACAATGCAGTATATAAGTAACTTAGTTAGCTTTTTTCTGAGGAATGATAAATACCTATTTTCATGCAAAAATATACTAAATATGGTGTTGATGCACTACTCAAGTACTATGTGCTACAGTTACATCATCGGATAGGTTAATTTGTTAATGAAAAAGTGTTATGGCTTCATGAATTTCAAGGGCTGCAAATCGGACTTAAAAATCTTCATAACTCAAATTATTAGGACTTAAACGAAAGTTCATTATTTCCTAGCCTTTAACCCTTCTTCTAACCCCTTATAGTTTACTTCCAAATGCTTCCTAAGTATTTCTCCTTGTATTCCTCCAATATCAATATCAACTCTAACATTACTCTTAAGTTGCTCTAAAAGCTCTTGCATGTGGGTAAAAGGAGCAAAACCTCCGTGAGATAGTCCCACAACTTTAGGCTTTAGAGAGATCTGAAACTCAAGGCTGGATAAGTATTTTTCAAAATCAAGGGGTGGGGGAGTTGTAGGAAAAGGTGTACCATTATATCTTCCGCCCGCAGAATCTCCAGTATACAGCACGTCGCCTATCATTATAGAAATATGGTGCTTAGCATGTCCTGGAGTGTAAAATATCTTCATTTTGTTCTTACCTAGGTTTATCTCCTCTCCTCCTTTAACTTCCAGGATATCTCCCTTAATTGGTTTTACTTCTCCGTAAGTATCTACAAGGTCGCCTAAAACCTGTCTTGCAGTCTCGTTTATCTTTTCAGGGTTTTCTAGATGTTTTTTGTAGCCTTCGTAAACTAGGATTTTAGGTTTATAAGTTTCTACAATGTCCGGAATTAAACCTATGTGGTCAATGTGTAAGTGAGTGATTACAAGGTAGTCTAGCTTATCAAGAAAGCTAACATCCATAATACTGTTTGCAACTCCCCCATCAATCATTACTACTTTCTCATCGCAGACTACGAAGGAGTAAACTAACTCTGGAAATTCTATTGGACCAGATGGTGCTGCATGTATTCCGGTGCATGGCATGGGTAAGAATTATCTTGAAAGTATTTATCCTATTTTCTTTATTTTTACGTTACCTTTTCCGTCTTGATGTATAAAGAATTTTACATTCTTCATCTTCCTATAACTCCAGGAAGGGATTATCTTTCCTTCGCAAGGTTTTAATTCCTCAGAATTAACTTCCAGAATTATTTCTGCCTTCCACAGTTTTATCTTCAACTCCTAATACCTCATAAAGCCTTATCTTATTATCAGAAGTAACTTGAATTGCATATTTTTCTCCATCATAATCTATTAAGTAGAATTTATCCTTCTCAAGATCGTTTAAGTTGAACTCTATTTCATCTCCTTCTACTTTCACCTTATGTTTTGAAATGTAATCTCTTATTGATTCTTCAACTATTTTACTTAATTTACCTCTTCTATAGCCGTCCAAAGCTACGAAAGTCCTTAACTCTTTCTCTACATCATCTGAGATCTCAACAGTAAGTTTTCCCATAATTACTCTTTTACTCTTTTCAGTATTTAAGAATATATCAGACTAAAAGCTTATAGTCTATTTAGTTGTCTTGAATGTTAATCTCTTGTTTCTCTAAAATTTCATATTAATTTAGTTTCAGTTCTAGAATTGAAACAGTCTGGAAAGCGACTTTAACACGGTTAATTAGAAATCTATAAATGGTTATACATAGGAAATTTTAATCCCGACTTCAAAAGTAATGTATGTCTTTAGATCCTCTTTTCAGACCAAAATCTATAGCAGTAGTAGGAGCTTCAAGGAACAGGGAAAAGATAGGCAGTATAATTCTGAGGAATTTAATGACAACTTACAGAGGTAAAATCTTTCCAGTGAACAACAAGGCTGAGACGATAGAAGGAATGAAGTCTTACAAAACTTTGAAAGAAATTCCTGAGGAAGTCGATTTAGCAATAATCTCAGTCCCAAGGCAGTTTTCCGTTGAAGTAATGGAGGATGCAGTAGAGAAAGGCGTTAAAGCATCTATCGTCATAACTTCAGGATTTAAGGAGGTAGGTGAAGAAGGAGCAAAACTTGAGGACGAATTAATTTCAACAGCCAGGAAGGGAGGAATAAGAGTTTTAGGACCTAACACTATGGGATTAATTTCGCCAGACTTTAACGGGACCTTTGCTTACGCTAATGTACAAAGGGGAGAAATTGCATTAGTAGTCCAAAGCGGAGGAATAGGAGCCTACATGTTAGATTGGGCACAAAGGACTAGAACTGGAATAAGCTTCCTAGTCAGCATGGGTAATCAAGCTGACGTTAAGGAGTACGAAGTGATAGATTACTTATCTAAAGATCCGGAAACCAGGGCTATCTTTGTTTATCTAGAAGGAGTTGCTGACGGAGAGAAGTTTCTTGACGTCGTTCCTGATGCAGTATCAAGAAAACCTGTAGTTTTCATAAAGGGTGGTGCTACTGCAAAAGGTGCTGAAGCTGTAAAGACTCACACTGGAAGTCTTGCAGGCTCTTACGAAGTATTTAAGGCCGCAATTAACACTGTAGGAGGAATATTCGTAGAAGATTTGAGCGATTTCCTCAACTTAACTAGGTTTGTGACATCACCAGAGCCAATAAAAAGCGACATCTTGGTTGTAACTAACAGCGGAGGTCACGGAGTATTAACTTCTGACGCACTTTCAAGGAACGACCTAAATATGGTAGATATCCCTGAAAGGATAAAAGGCGACTTGAGAAAGATATTACCTGTAACAAGTCTGCCTAAAAATCCTTTGGATTTATCAGGAGACGCTGGGAGAGATAGGTACGCTGAAGCATTAAAGATTGTCCAAGACCTGGACTGCACAAAGCTCGTCATTGTACAATCTTTGCCCGTAGTAAGTTGTAGTGAAGTGGCAAAAGTTTTACTGAACTATAAGGGCAAGGGAGTAGTTGGCATAATGATGGGTATTGATGAGGACTCAGCACTAAGGATTTTAGAGTCTGCCTCCATACCTGCATTTAATTTCCCTGAAGCAGCAGTAAAGGCTATAAAGTACTTGACTTCAAAGCCAAACCCAAGGAAGAAGATAAGGGTAGCTCAGCCTATTTCATCAGCAGTAGAACTTACAAAGGGAAAAGAATACTTAACTGATTACGAGGCACTTAAATTAATGGAGATTTACGGTATAAAGACTCCGAAGTGGGGAATTGCTCAGTCTGAAGAAGAGGCGCAGAGAGTTGCAGACAACATTGGCTACCCAGTAGTAATGAAAATTTCAGCAGATAAACCAGTTCACAAGACTGAAATGAAAGGAGTAATAATGAACGTTGAGAAAGACATGGTAAAGAGCGTGTATAAGGAACTCTCACAGATAACTAAGAGGGTAATGATCCAAGAACAGCTCACGGGATTGGAGGTATTTGTAGGCGGTATAAAAGACCCGGTCTTCGGTCATACGGTGTTAGTAGGTAGTGGAGGAATTTACGTTGAAGTGCTGAAAAACGTAAGTTACGGAATTTCACCTGTATATGAGGACGAAGCCTTGGAAATGCTTAAGGAAAGTAAGGTTCATGATATGCTTACTGCGAGGAAGAGAGGTTACGATGAAGGCTCGTTAATAAGGACTTTAGTTACAGTCTCAAGGATGATAGTTGATTTGAACGTTAAAGAAATGGATATTAACCCATTAATTGTCAATGAAAAAGGAGCCTTTGCGGTCGATGTAAGGATTTTATTTTAATCGCCTATTTTTTCATAATGTATTCTTTAAACTTTGAGAGGGAATGGGATTTAGCTCTATTTGAATTCACTAAGTTACTGAGAGAAAGGCTAGGTAATAATCTCGTAATGATACTTGGGCTTGAAGAGAACGAAAGAGTTTACGATAGTAATGTTCTTGTTGTTGTTAAGGAGAAGAATGATGACGTTATTATGAGTGTTATTAACGTTGCACTGGAGGTTAATTCTAAGTACAACTGCTCAGTAAACTTCCACATAGTTAAAAATGGACAAGGTTGACGTTCTTTTAGATGAGGCAGAAAAGGACATAAAAGTCGGCTGTTATAATAAGGCAGTATCAGCATCTTATTTTGCAGTAAGTATGGAAATAGAGAAATTAGGATATAAGCTTAGGACTACTATACCTAGGAGGGACGATAAGCTAATTAATATTTTAATGCATTTAGGCAAAGATAGCTTAGCAAAAGAAGCTATGTATTTATACAAGAAAAGAAAGGATGCAGATTATGGTTATGAAAGTCTGAAGGAGGAGGACGCAATGAAATGTCTTGAAATTTCAAAAAGATTAGTCCAAGAAATAGGGAAGATTATTCGTGGTTATGAATCTTCCTCAACTCCTTCTCATAAACAATAAATAAGTCGTCAAGAGTTACTACTCCTAATAGTTTACCTTTATCAACCACGGCAACCCACCTAGATTTAGTCCTTGTTATTATTTCCCAAGCATGTTCAATATTCGCGCTAGGAGTAACGTAAGGAACTCCTCTAACGGCGTAATCTCTTACTTTCCCTTGCTTGTTTACAATATCTCTATAAAATATTGCACCCACAAAGTTTCCTTCGTTATCAACTACGGGTAAGGATAAATAACCTTCCTCTTCCATCATCTTCTTAGCTAGGGTTATGTCATCATTCTCCTTAATCTTTAATTCAGTTAGGGGGACTTCCTTTATCCTTATTTCCTCCATTACTGGAATTTCATATTCACTCCTATGTGCTGGCGAATCTCTTCTTGTTGGATATTGGGAGGGATACAAAGAATATTTACCGGAAATTGCATAGGCAATGGCGACAGCTATCATTTCTCCCGGTAAAAGCTGTAAGGACGAAGTCATTTCAGTTATTATTATCATTACTGACAGTGGAGCCTTTGCTGCTGCACCGAACATGGTCAACATCCCAATTACTACAAATGGAGCAATTACCGGGACTATGGTAGGGAAAAGATTATGCGTAATTAAACCGTAAGATGAACCTAAGAAGGCACCTATTTCAAATGCAGGGGCCTCTATTCCTCCCGAACCCCCACTACCTATTGTGAGCGAAGATGAAATCATCTTAACTATAGCTATTAATAATAGGAAAGCACAAGGTAAAGGAAGAGAAGGTATTACTCCAAACTCAAGTAAGTTATCCCAACCGTAGCCTGTTCCCAAAACTTCTGGAAAGAGGAGGACAAGTAAACCAACTAAAATTCCACCAATGGCAGGTTTTAATTCACTCCTTATTTTAAGCCTCTTAAACGCTGAAGCTATTGAGGAATATAGGGTTACAAAGAATATAGAGAGAACACCAATTATTACTCCAAATAATGCGTAAAATGGTAGCCTTAGGGGTGAAAAACAGAAAGGATAAGTTCCAAAGAGTGGCTGAAAACCTACATAAGAGCCGTAAATCGAATAAGCAATAGCAGCGGAAACCATTGAGGGTAAAATAACGTCAGGCTCTAAGTCCCTCCTGTAAAGAATTTCTGCAGAAAGTAATGCGCCTCCTATAGGGGCTTTAAATATTGCCCCTATTCCTGCCCCTATTCCAACTGCAACAGCCTTCCTCATGTCCTCAGGAGTCAAATCTAATAATTGAGCAATTGTAGAACCTAATGAACCTCCTATTAAACCCATAGGACCTAAATCTCCAGCACTTCCCCCTGATCCTAAAATAATGGTCGAAGTGAAGAGCTCAACAAAGGCAACCCTCTTCCTTATTTTACCTTGAAGTTTATGATATGTCGTTATTGCAAAATCTAAACCGCCTCCTGCAGTTTCCGGAGAAATTCTATAGATGAGAATTCCTGCAATTAATCCTCCTAAGCCAACTATGCCAGGTATAAGTAAGTTAGGATGAAAAGGGGGAATTATGAGTTTCCCACCTTCTCCCAAAGGTTTAGGATACTCGACGTGAAGAATTTCGTGAATGAAAAGAAACTGAAAAAGATTAAGGAGAACAGTGAATGCAATTGAAAATACTCCAACAGATATTCCTATTAAAACTCCTAGAAGTATCCATTTTTCAAAATAAGGTAGCTTGCCCAGGCTAAGCATTAAAGCCGCCACTATCATTATGAATTCCTTTATTTTTAATATACTCCAGCACTCTAGGAATATTTATCTGCATTGGGCAAACTTCCTTACAATTTCCAGAATGAACACAGTACATTGCAGGCTTTGAATCACCGTCTACAACGTAAGACCACATTGCACCCATTGGTCCACTATAAGGAGGATCTCCCCAAACGTTACCTATAGCTCTATAAACTGGACAGTGGAAGTGACATCTACCGCACCTAATACACAGAAGGGCTTCCCTCAGCACTTCGTCCTTGTTAGCTTTAACTCTCCCGTTATCAACAAGGATGAGATGAAACTCCCTAGGTCCGTGAGCCGGTCTAACTCTATTATGTTCAATATCTGCAGTTGAGCTTGGTCCCGAAGTTAAATTAACGTAAGTTGGTGGGTATAAACCAGCGTAAGCAGACTGAACTAAAGGCTCTATCATTGCGTCAGCTAAGGTTGGCAGGATCTTTTCAACTCCTGCAATCGCTATGTGAATTGGAGGAGAAACTGTAGTGAACCTTATGTTTCCCTCATTCTCTACTAGGAGTATAGAACCGGTATCTGCGGCAATTGCGTTTGCTCCAGTTATTCCTACATCTGCTTTAATGAACTTCTCTCTCAAGAATTTCCTAACAACAGCAACCATGTCCTCAACTTTAGAATTTTCATCAACTCCTCCAATCTTTTCCTTCAACAGTTTGCCTACTCTTTCCTTAGTCATGTGAATTGCAGGAGCAATTATATGTGAAGGAGGCTCATTTGCCTGTTGAATTAGGAACTCTCCTAAGTCTGTCTCCCAGACTTCATTTTCCAAGCTTTCCAAGTATTTTCTAATTCCTAACTCATAAGCTACCATTGATTTACCCATTACTACAATCTTTTCTTTGCCTACTATTTTTCCAACAATTTCTTGAGCTTCCTTAGCATCGTGAACGTAGTAAGCGTTTCCACCGTTGTTTTTTACAGACTGTATAGTCTCTTCAACGTATTTTTCCAAGTTATTGAGGACCTCTAGCTTTGCTCCCCTAAGTCTCTTAGCCAACTCTGGGATGTAAGGATGCTCGTTTAGTACTTTATAAACTCTAGGTACTGCGTTATTTATAGCTCTAGAAACCGCTATATCCCAGCTCAAAATATCACCTCCGAAATATCTTTTATTTCTCCGCTAAAGTGAGGTAAGAGAGTTACGTAACAAATAGGGCAAACTACGAGGAGTTTCTTGTTGAGCTTTTCTAAGTCCTTAGCCCTA
This sequence comes from Acidianus sp. HS-5, assembly GCF_021655615.1. Lineage (GTDB taxonomy): Archaea > Thermoproteota > Thermoprotei_A > Sulfolobales > Sulfolobaceae > Acidianus. Next base: position 809,154 of record NZ_AP025245.1, on the reverse strand, counting down.
TTTTCTGCAATTTTTTCGCTCACCTTTAAATCTACAGGTCCCAAAGGACCTCCGCAACACGATGATGTGTCCTTTCCAGTTATTTTCTCATCCTCTATCAGCTTTATTCCTGACTTTCTTAGTAGCTCTCTGTATTTTTCTCTTAAACCTAGAAACCTTGAATATAAACATGAATCATGTATTGTGAACTCTCCTTTAACTTCCTTAGTATAATTTACCAACTCTAGGTAATTCACAACATCAATATCATGATTTACGAATTCCTTATACCTAGTTAAAGCGTTGTGAGTGTGAGGATCTACAGTTATTATCCTCTTTACTCCCTTCTCCTTGAATAGTTTAACGACCTTTCGTGCATATTCTCCGAATTCGTCTAAAAAACCCATTTCTAGAAGTATTGCACCGCTGTAAGGTTCGTCTTCGTAAAGGTAGCCAGTATTTATTCCAGATTTTTTGAGTGCTATGACGATGTTGTTTAAAATCCTGTAAGCTCTTTCTAGCTGAGTCTTAGACGGTTTAACTACTCTAGCTAGGGGCATTAAACCCTTGAGGGAAGAAATTGAAGGTAAGAGTTTAAGGAATGTTCCTACTGAAGGCTCTATTTGATACATACATGAAGTGTAAATAATAGTATCTCCTCCTCTAGGTAAATCCTTAGCCCAACTACTGCATACTCTTTTATCCACGGGAAAGGGCATGTATTCTCTGTTTAGGTTTTCTACTAAAATTTTCCCTATTTCGGAAAGGTTGTTCACGATATAGAATAAGAAAACTCATTAATAATAGTGTATCAAAAGAAAATAACGTGATACTCGCAGTAGATGGAGGGGCCACAAAGACGGTTGCATTACTTTTTGATGAGGAGAGCTTTAAGATTAAAGGAGTAGGCTTAGCGGGATCTTCAAATTTTGCAGTAGTTGGAGAAAGAAAAGCTGAAGAAAGCTTAAGGAAGGCAATAAGCGAAGCAGAAGGTGATAAAGCTGATAAGGCAGTATTTTGTTTAGCAGGAATAGGAGATTCTGAAGAAGATACTAAAAGAGGAATAGATCTCGTTAGGAGGATCTTCCTGAACTCTCAAGTTTTTAACGATGGTGTAGGAGCTTATAGGGCAACTAACCTCTTTGAGGACGGAGGAGTTTTTGCTCCAGGGACAGGAAGTGTAGCCTTTTATCAGAAGAACGGTGAGTCACATAGGGTTGGAGGTTGGAGTTGGATTTTCGGTGACGAAGGTTCTGCTTCTTGGATCGCTAAGACTGCAATAACTTATGCAACTAGGGTAGTTGATGGGATTGAAGAGAGTAGTGAATTACCTAAAGCTATTGAAGAATATTTTAAACTCCCTTTTAGGGAGGCTGTAATTAGGCTTTCTAAAGATCAAGATAAGAGGCTCATTGCGAGTTTTGCCGTTATGGTTGATAGTCTAGCTATGAAAGGAGATCCTTTAGCTTTAAGAGTAATGAACGAGGCAGCTGATTACATTGTAAGAATGATTGATAGGCTCAGGAAAGAAGGAGGAAAGGTTTCCGTAATAGGTGGTGTAATGAATTCGAAGATAATAAGGAGCGTAGTTTCTCCTCTTGGTGTTGAGATCTTTTATAGTTATCAAGCAGTCTTGGGCGGTATAGTCTTGGCAGGAGTTAAAATGAGTTTTGAGGAGAGGAATAAGCTTGCTAAGGAATTAACTGAAAAAATCTATAATTTACCAGAAGAAGAACTAAAAAGCTATTTATTTATAAATCCTAAATTAAAAAATAGTGAAACTTAAATTATGCTAGTTCTATATATACTCAAATGAAGATTAATGAGAAAATTGTTAACGCCGTAAGGGCTTCATTTATAGCATCTTCGATAGCTATAAGTTTCTTAATTTTATATCCTAAAATCTATTCTTTCTCAGCTTTTCTATCAAACTTCGATGTATTTGTCGTAACAGAAAGCTTAATAATATATTCTTTAGCGATGTCGATAAGGCCTAGTTTGAAATCTATAGGGATTGCAATGGTTCTTTCCGGTTTATTGTTACCACTAATTAGACCAGAAATTTTTGTTCAAACATTCTCTTCATTTACACTTTCTTCTATTTTCTATATTCTTTTTATAGCAATAGTAGTCGTAATGATACTTGTTTCATTATTCTTCGGGAGTATAGGGTTACAGATAACTTACGCAGTTCTAACAATTCTAGTATTATTACCAATTTTACAGTATTCCTTCCTTAATATAAAATGCTTTTCTTGTGCTTTCAAATATTTACCTTATTCTACATTCTTTCAAAATCCAATAAATATATTCTATACTTTCGTAAGCATAGTAGGGTTCACGTTATCTGCAAGTAAAAAAACAGAAGCATTAACTTTTAATGCAATACGAAATGTATCATTACCTTATTTCCTTTCGTCATTACTTCCTTTGACATTTATATTGCTTATTAGTGACAATTTGACACCGTCATATTTAATGGGCTTTGTAAATCCCTTAATATTATATTTAACAATATCTATGTTATTATTTGCGGTAATAGGAGGTATCATTTTCAGGAATAAATTAGATCTTGAATTTTCATTAATAATTTCTCTTACATCACTAGGTTTAGCGTGGATTTCCTTTCTTTATTCGCCGTATTATCCATTATTTTTCTTAATTTTAGGAGCCTCTGTAATTCCAATAGGGATTGCGGATCCTCAAGTGATAGAAAATAAGCTGTTTAATGCGATAAATTCCAATCTTTATAACAGGGCAGAAAGATATTTGAATGCGTTACTTAAATTAAATTACAGTCATACTAAGATCTTTTGTGATGCTGCTTCAAGGTTTGATTGTAACACTATGTCATGGATCTATTCCAAATCTGCTGGAAAAATAATCTACAACAACTGTAATTCCCTTTCAAATGTTGTAAATTGTATAATATCAAATAATATCGTTCTTTTTGACGCACCTAACTTACTTGATGTACTAATGCAGAAAGATAAGAACTCTGCTGAGAAACTAGCAAGTTATTTACTTACTAAGAACTTACCGCAACCAGTTAAAGAAAAAGCTAAATCAGTTTTAGCTTCGTTACTAGGGGTAGAAGCTAAACCTAGTATTCCCAAATTACCTCCGTTAGATAATTGGGATCCTAACGTTTGGATTGGAAGTAATCTTTACGGCTATAAAGTCACAAAGATTTTAGGAAGTGGGGGAAGCTCTTATGTGTTAGTCAGTGAAAGAAATAATCAAAAGTTTGCAATAAAAATAACTAAAATTTCCAAGTCTAATGTCAATGATATTCTGAGTTTATTTGAAAGTGTATCAAAGGAGTCTTCAAATCTGCAGAGTATTTCTGAAAAGTCTCCACATATTGTTAGAATATATGGATTTTTTGCCGATTTAAATAATATTAAAGATATAGTCAGTGGAAAATCTGAAGTGTATTATTCCAGCCCTCCTGCAATAATAATGGAGTTAATGGATGGAGGGACGGCAGATGACCTAATAAAGAATCAAGCAGTAGTACTTTCAAATTACTGGAAAAAAGCAGTAGCTTTGATTTCACTAAGCATCGCTAATGCATTGAAAGTTATTCATCAAGAAGGATATGTTCATCTTGATATAAAACCTGCAAATATATTCTTTAATAAGTCTCCAGGAAGGACTGCAGAAGAAATATATGAGAACATAAAGAATGGTGAAGTTTTAGTTAAATTAGGAGATTTAGGTTCTGCCAGAAGGATAGGAGAGAGAGTTCTTGAATACACTCCACAGTATTGTTCAATAGACCAAGTTGATGCAATGCTAAGTAAGAAAGGTGCAGACGTTAAGATGGATATTTACGCTTTTGGTTCTACTATTTACAAAATGCTAACTCAGAGACAATTTAATCCTCCTAAGGTAGCAGGATTGATGGACGAGGCAGTGCAATTCTATATTAATAATAAACCTTACTCTCTATTCTTAGATAGTGCTAGAAAAGAGCTAACAACATTTCACCAGAATCTCTCCTTATCTCAAGAATATGCAGAATTTACTCTACTAATAAAGGCAATGACTTCGCCTAATCCTTTACAGAGGCCTAGCATTGATTACGTTATAGCAGAGTTGAATAAATTAGCTTAGCTTTCATTATCTTTTTCTCTCTCCTCCTTTTTATCCTCCAATTCTCTAATGAGCTTAATATCATCCATTGCTTCTTTTTCCATTCCGCTTTTCATATAAGCCTTAGCTCTTCTTACGTACGCATTAACATATTCTGGGTTAATACTTATTGACCTGGAATAATACGCAATTGCTTCTTCATACTTACCTTTCTTCTCCTTAAGAAAACCTTTACTAAAGTAAGCCTCTGCATAGTAAGGATTCAAGTTTATTGCGCTATTTATATCGTTTTCTGCTTCTTTATCCTCATTTAATGAAATTTTAACTAATGCTCTATAATAATAAAGTTCTGAATCTAAAGGATAGAGTTCTATTCCTCTAGTTAAGTCCTTTAATGCATCATAATAATTTCCTAAGTAATATTCTGCTATTCCTTTCGTTTTATAATAGAGGGGATCCTGTAGTTCTATATCATTTAATTCTTGAAGCACTTTCGCATAGTCTTCCTTCCTTAAATATACGGTAGCTCTAATTAACTTTGCTTGAGGAGAATTTACATCTCTTAATTCCTCCAATGTTTCATCGTACATTCCTCTTGATAGGAGTATTCTTCCTTTTTCCTCCTTATTTCCTGACTTATCAAAGTATTCTAGTGCTTCGTCATCCTTACCCATTTCTAATAATATTTTCGCCATTAATTCGAAAGCCTCCTTTGAAGGACTTTTACTTACTAATTCTTCTAGTTTTCGTAAAGCTAAATTCAAGTTCCCGCTATTATATTGCTTGATAATTTCATCTATCTGTGACATCAATTATTATTAGATGTAAAGAAATTAAAAACCTTCTATTATGCCATATTTTCTCAATAGTTCGTCTGAAGATAGGACTTCTCCAGAAGTGAAGCTTAATAACCTTGAATAAACGCATAAATGTACAGTTTTGCAGTAGTTTTTAGTACTGTCAAGGAATTTAGTGTCTATGTTACTGAATGAATTCAGAACTTCCCTAAAATCGTTTTTAATATCTTCTTTCTTAATCTGTTTATAGATCTGAATATAATACTTACTTAGTGAGGAAATAAACTTAGTTATACCCAGATCTTTCATTTTAATTGAAAAATAGAGGGGAACAATGGATATTGATGAAATTGCTTGCAGGTCATTTTCTACTACTGGTTTTTCGTTTCTAAAAATTGAAATATAAGCTAGTGCCCTTAATTTGTCTGCTCCCTTAGAATATATTTTAGGGAACTCAGTAATAGTAACAAATGTAACTTTACCTTCTATTTGTACACCTTTGCAATGAGTATGTATTATACAATCTCTATCGTAAAAATTTGATAGATATACGAATATTGAAAAGAAGTTTAAAATCAGTTCCCTGGTCTTTTCATCTTCTATGTCTATTTTTACGTCATTAAAGTCCAACATTAGTTAAATTATGGAGTATTGTTTTATTAATGAAATGAGGATAACTAACGGTTACACAGACTTAACTTTAGCTGCTTTCTTTTGGGGTACGATAGGTATAGCTGTTGACTACTTTTACTTGCTTGGCGGTAATCCTTTTACCATGGTTATAATAAGGAGCGTTGTATCTGCAGTGATTTCTCTATTTATAGTAAAGAGAGTAATAATAAATAAATATGCAATAATAATGGGTTTAGTCTCCTCATTATTTTATTTAACATACATTTATACAATCCCAATAGACGGTCCTTCACTTTCAGCAGTACTGCTTTATACTGCTCCTCTTTGGGTTTCATTGTTTTCGCACTTCTTAGTCAAAGAGAGGACTACGAGAGGAAAGGTTATTTCGTCTTTAATGATACTGGCAGGGCTATATATAATGTATTTAGGAATTCCTACACTCCTAGAATTCCTCTTAGGTTTAGCTTCTGGGTTAACGTATGCAGGTTTAATATCGTTTTCACGCTTACTTCAGTACAAGAACATGGACGATTGGGAAATAATATTCGCGCAGTCCTTTTGGTCAATACCTTTCTCCTTACCTCTTGTCAGATTATTTAATTTGCCTTCAGTTTACTCCGGGATTTACTTAGCGATATTCGCAACGGTAGTTCCTTATTTCTTCTTTTATAGAGGAATGAAGAAAACTGACTCGATTACAGCCTCAATAGTTACAGCATTGGAACCTGTCTTCACAATAATACTTTCGATGATAATTTTTAGGGAATTCCTTAACCTTTATGAAGCATTGGGGAGCATTATGATACTCTCAGCAATACTAGTTAGCATTAAGCAGCATTAGGCAACTTCCACTTCATTTCAATTGCTAGCAACCTAAGACCGAAAGTCAGTAATAAAATAAGAGTAGTTAGAAAACCAGTTTGTAATCCTATTTCTGCTAAGCCATAATAAGAAGCAGAGCCTATAATTGCTGCTGAGGCGTAAAATTCCTTAGTTAACACTAAAGGAATCTCGTTAGCTAATATATCCCTAAGTACTCCACCTCCTACTGCAGTTATAGTCCCTACCATTATAACTAGCAAAGGCTCTGGTTTAACACCGAAAGCTAATGAAGCACCAGAGGCAGTAAATGCACCCAAACCCAGGGCATCAGCATATATTAAAGGCTTATTCACGTGGCTGAACCTCTTGTAAAATGCGAAAGTTAATAAACTTGCTACAAAAGAGACTGTAGGATAAGGTATGTATATCAAGTTTGTAGGAGGAGTAATTCCCAGCAATAAGTCTGCCAATATTCCTCCTGCAAGTGAGGTTGAGAATCCTAATGTTAATACACCTAGTAAGTCCATCTTCTTTTCAATCGCTTTCATTGAACCCGCTATTGAAAATGCTATAATTCCAATGTAATTGGTAATAAGTAATATTAAACTCATTAAGCGTAACATAGGTAAGTAATAAAAATGCTTTTCTATAATGAGAGTCCAGAATTTCCAAAAGATTTTAAACATCTCTTTTCATAAAGAGGATTATGAAGACTGTAGGTCTTGTAGTGTTCATTATAGTTTTAGCGATAGAGCTAGCATTTACCAACGCACTGAACGTACTAAATCAAGGTATTTCGCAAATTTCTGATATTAATATATTCAACCAACCTAAGTTTGCCTTTTTCACTCACGGTAAAGAGCTGGAAGTCTGCGTAAATAATACAGAGAATTTTCCTATTATAATTTGCGTGATAAAAGGAAAGGAAATAATCTTATGCAATCCTCAAACAATACCTTCACTTACTGCCAGGAATATTACTCTGATCATAAGCAATTACCATGAATTTGAGACAAATTTAAGGAATGAAGACTGCGTAGTTTTTATTAAGCTTCATTTCCTTAATGTTACATTTTGCACAAGTGAAAAAATATGAAATATCCGCTCTCTATCACGTCTTTATTACTTAACATCATAGTGGCAGTTTTACCTTACTGCTGGTGGATATACTCAGTTGGGGGAATTATTAGGATTGACGATTCCATATTCCTTTTGAACATTTACTTTGAAGGTCAATATTTATACATCTCGGAATTCATTAATGTAATACTTATAGCATTTAGGGCTTACGTCATAGCAGTTTCCTCTTATTATCTATACACCATCTTTAAGAAAGGAGTTAAGAAGAACTACATGCTAATAGCATGGGCTTCGTTATTCTACATTCTGGATCCAGTTATTATGTACTTCCTATTTAATTATGTTATTTCCTATTTCCTTCAAGGAGTTACTTATCCGTTTTTCATAATAGGACAAGAGTACGTTACTTTCACATATTCTGGATCGCAGATAACCATGTTGATAGAAAGTTATCCGACTTTAGCTTACTGGTTTTCATTAGCAGTAGGTATAATTAACCTTTTCTCAAGGATAAGTAAAAAATATTGATTTAACAAAAATATATTAAGTAATAAGATCTCTTCCAAGTTTATCAAGAATTATTAATCTTGCAGAATTATATCCGGGAATTCCGGAAACTTGCCCTCCAGGGTATGTTCCAGCTCCTCCCAAGTATAAATTATTTATAGGAGTTTTATATCCCCAGCCTTTCTCTGGCCTTCCATCAAACAAGTAAGGTTCTCTCATAGGTAGGTGATTGAGATCTCCTGCAGGTAAATTATAAATCTCCTCAGCGTTTTTTGCGTTTAGTTTATCAACGTGAAGTATCTCCCCTTTAAATCTCTCCATAACTTCATCATAATTGCCCATAAATTCCATTACTACTCCCCCTCTATTATCGTCTAGTACCGAAGGAATAACAACTTCTCCTCCTTCAAAGTCTATTATCGAATTGAGGAAACCTTTTATCCTCTCGCAAACCTTGGGTATTTCTCTGAGGATTACATTATATTTAACCCATCCAGGCTTATGCAGGAAAAACTTGTGATCATATTCTGCCAACCTCATAGTTTCTGCGGGACTTGCTGTAGATAAAATAACGTCAGCCTTGTAAACCTTATCCTTAACTTTAACTCCTACTGCCTTATCGTTCTCAACTAGAATTTTATCAATCTTCTCATTAATTAAGTCTACTCCTATCTTTTTAGCCTTCTCATATATATTCTCAGCTACAGTGCCCATTCCTCCTTTAACGAATGACCAGTCATTGTAAAAGTACGAAACAAGGTAACCAGGAGAGTTTTCCATTCCAGGGTAGATGAAGGAGTAGTGCAGATCTTCTGAAAGATACTTTGATAAGAATTCCTTTGAAGGTCTCATAACGTCTTCAACTCCTATTTTCTTAGCCTCTTCTCTTACCTCCTTTTCAGAAGGAGGAGTAGTCACGAACGTAAATTTCCTCTCTAAAAGTTCCTTAAACTTTGTAATCTTCTCCTCAAATTCCGGGAATTTATCCTCTCCAGCATTTACAAGTTCTTTTATTCTCTTTTCTCTATCTCTCCAAAACGGGATTACCCTATCCTCTAACCATATTGTTTGTACTGGATCTTGTTGGATTACAGGGATTTCGAACTCTTCTACGAATTTTCTAGGCATTAAACCCAAAACGTAAGAAGCCCTGCTTATCTTAACGCCTTTTATGACGGTAGTATCGGTCATTCCTCCTAATCTGTTGTCAAAAATTATTACGTCAAATCCCGTTTTCCTTAAATAATAAGAAGCTATTAAACCGTTATGTCCTGCACCAATAACTATAGCTCTCATAAAGTAATAATTGACTGAAAGAAAAAAGAAGTTTTTAGATGAAGATAAAAAGATTCAGTTCTTCTTTTCTAATACCTTTATTATTGCTGACTTTACATTGTGTAGAGGTATCTCTACCTTTTCTAGCTTTGGTGCTTCCAGTGTAGATGCTACGAATGATACGGCGTTATCTAAGCTTACTCCTTCAAAGTTCTGTGTCTTGCCCTTTAGTAATGTTAGCACTAAATCTCCTAACCATAGTAATGTAGCGAAGTCCGCAATCATTGCTCCTACGCTAGCCATTATCTCTGGTGTAAGGTAAGCTGAAATTAATGGATAGATCTCTGCCTTCCTCACTAGCCCAGATAATCCTAATGCGTCAAATCCTGTTATTATCATTGCTGTTCCTATCATGTATCCTACCATGTGGATCCATCCTAGTTTTGTTGAGTACCACATTCTTCCGGTTAGCATTGGTACCATGTAGTACAGTGTTGCAAATCCTGCAGGAACAATTGACCAGAATATCATTGCGTGGAAGTGACCAACGACCCACATGCTATCGTGAATTATTGCATCAAATGATAAGTCACCGTTAGCAATTCCAGTTACTCCTGCCGCAATTGCTCCAGCAAAGCTAATTGTTATCCAAGCAGTAATTAAGTTCATCTTTACTTGTGCTCCTTTAACTGTAGCCCATAAGTTGAAGAACGTCATCATTGATGGTACAACTACTCCAAATGTTAGTATTTCTTGTAATACTTTCAAACTTACTGGTAAGTCTACCATGTATAAGTGGTGTATTGGCACATTATTTGAGAATACCAGGTAAAGGAGTGCAGCAACTCTTCCCATCTTGTCGCTGTATAGTGGTTTTCCTGCTAATAGTGGTATTAAGTAATACATTGCACCTACTGCAGGCATCCATGATATATAGACGATTGAGTGCCATAGTATTCCGAAGGCTATCTGGTTAGATATGACGTTTAATCCCACAAGTCCATAGTAGTTTAATATATCCCAAGTGTTTGCCGCAACTTCTCCGCTCCATCCAATTGCAATCATTAATGAAGTCATTAAAGCGAAGACTCCAAATATTGGGAGCTTCTCCTTGTATGTTTTAGTTGCAAGGTAGTAGTGGTATATTAACCAAATCACGTAAATGTAAACTCCTATGTCCATTAATTCCCAACCGAAGAACCATAGGGGTGAAACTACGTCTTGTGAGTATGCAGGTAATCCATAAGGTGATAGATAATACCAACTTTCTGCTGGGAAGTAGTTATCATTAAATGATGGATATGCTACAATAGGCCCTTCTAGTAACATGAATGCTATGTTGAATAATATGAATCCTATATTAAGGAACCACTTTGCTCTAGGTCGGAAGTTCAGAATCTTGTAGGAGAGAAATACAAAGATTGCAATTTCTAATTGCACTGCAAAGCCGAATAAGTCCCTCATTGCATGTAAGCCTATTCCTGCGTAATATTCCTGTGAAGTTAATACTAAGGTTTGAGAAACTCCCCAACTTAATTCTTGTATCCTTACCATTAATGCGTCGATTATGCCTAACATTCCCCATACAAGGCTCATTACTATCATTCCCATTGTTATCCTGCTTACCCAGTCCTTGTCAAGCTGAAATATTGTATTAACTAAGTTAATTAGACCTTTTGAAACTGAACTCATACATGTTAATGAACGCTTATGCAATATATTCTTTACTCGGGAAGAAATATATACGTTTTCTAACTTTTTGACAAATCTTTTTATAGAACTATATAAATTAAGTTTACATTGTTGCCATTGTATGAAATGAATGCATAAAAACTAAAATAAATATATTTATACTAGAGGACCTGCAGAAGTTATTTCTTCTTTTTCCTTATTTCAGCTAATACAACTCCCGCGCCTATGATAAACAAAAGGATAGAGAAAAATAATTCGTAGAATTTACTATTACATAAAGCATCTACAGTATACTTAATTATGCTTGTAGTTTGATTTTCCTTATTAAGCAGGACTAACATGCTATTTTCACCATTACTTTTAACAATTGCCACATAATTGGAGTTCTCTCCATAAGTGTTTATAATCGAGCCGTTAATTATCTTTAAACTTACGTTACCGTCACACACCTTGTAATAAACAAATGCAATAGGAGAATTAATTCTCATAGTATATCCATCATCTGGATTTAATTTTATTTCCTTATAGTGATCTTGAGAGTAAAATACTAATGCTGAAATCGAGATCAACATCAGCAGTATTCCTATTATTATTCTATTCACAGACATCACTGCTTTCTATCATTATAAAAGTTTTCTATCTTAATTCGAACCCTGGCGTAATACCTTTCACTTTAATCTTTTGTAAAGCTTTCCACATTGATGCAACATTTTCGGTAACAACTGGAATTCCTAAATCTTCATGTAGATACTGTGATGCCTCAAAAGTTGATAAAGCAGTACAAGCAATATATACTGCATCAGCCTTAATTACGTCCTCTAAGTTCCTCTTAACAAGCCTGTAAATTGTAAAGACAGGAGTATTTGAAATATCAACTCCCTTAATTTTTCCTAAACCATCAAAACCTGTTACCTCAAATCCCTGAGATTTTATCCATGACACTTCCTCTAAAGTTCTTTCTTTTATATAAGGAGTGCCTACCCAAACCTTTTTAACTCCCAACTTTCTGAGCACTTCTGATACTGCCTCTTCTGGTATTACTATGTCCTTAATTACTTCCTTGATAATGTTACCATGCTTATGAGTTCCGTAAGTTCTACCGTAAATTATTACATCAGAAACTTCGTGGAGTAAATAGTAGGTTTCCTTAATATCCTGTCTAAAGGCTTCGACATCTGTAGGTTCACAACCCTTTGTAGGCTTCATCCTAGTAACGTGTATTGTAACCCCTTCTGGGGCCATTTTCCATAAGTCATATTCCATTGCTGCATTATTTGCTGGGATGATTACTCCTATTCTACCTCTTCCTCCTGGCATGGATAAGATTATAATGCCAATTTAGATAAAACTATTTGTGTTAAAGAAAAAAATTATCAGAGCAATTGACGATTTCTTCCAGTATAAGAAATCCAGAGATGACGATATCATTGATGAAGTTTTAGATAAAATTGAATATAAGGATAAGTATGTAATAATAGATGGAGAAGAGAAGATAAAAGTTGAGAAAAAGAAGGATGTGGTAGGAGTATTTTTAGCAAATATTCCTTATATAATCCTAGGCCCAGGAGAAATACACGACGATCTACCGGAAAAAGTCAGAAAAGTACAATCTGGAGCAATCAAACTTTTGGAAATAGAAGGATTTAACGAAATAGCTACTTTAGAAATTTACCTAGTTATGGAAATGTCTTTGAGGGCCTTGTATAGTGAATGGTTAAAGAAGGCAGAATATATAAAATATGGTAAAACTAAGGTTAAGGTAAAGAATCTGGATTATCGTAAGCTCAAATTACTCTTAAAAAAGAAGGGCTGGAGTAAATATAAGGTAAAAGTTAATGGAGAGGTTTTCCCTTATTCCCAAGGTTCCCTCTTATCCTGGGCTGAGAGGTTTATGGACGAAAAGACTAGCCTAGCTTTTAGGTTGGCAATTAACGTAAGGAATTTATTAGCTCACGGAGAAGTTGAATGGAGCCTTTATCCTACAATGAAGTCTTTAGAATCGGCTTCACAAGCCTCTTGGTTGTTGTTCGAGAAATTAAGAAGATCTGGCTAAATAGAAAAGCGTTAAACTTACTCTGGTATTTTTCTTATCATGAACTTAGAAAAGGAAATAGCTTACTGGAGATGTCATAATAAGCCGGTAATTTTCATAGCAAAAACTCTGAATATAAGTTGTGATGAAGTAAGGAGAATACTTAACTCGTGGAAAGAAGAAACAAAGGATTTTATATTCTCCCTTAAGGAGCAAGACCTAGGGTTCTTTAATCCCGATATTACTGGATTATTAAAGTCCTCAGACTTAAGTTTTGAGTATGCAAGAAAAATACTCTCAAATAAGTTCGTAATTAATTACATAGTGTTAAATAGAGAAAGAAAACACGACAGGTACATGGATTGTATAAGATATCACATAAAGATATTACTGCAAGGAAAATAGGCTTTAGCATTACATTTATTATTTCAAATTTAGAGGTATTTTTCCTGCAAATCAAAGAACCAGAAGGCTCCTCTCCCATTTCAAGAAAGCTTTAGTATTATCAGCAACATCGTCTCATAACTTTCTAGGTAAACATAAGTTTTAGCGTTAAATTTCTCCACAAAACCAGATTAATTATTTAAACAAAAACTATGTGCATATTACCAATAGTGAAAATGATTAGTATGTATAGTTTGCAATAAATACATCAGTGGGCAATTGATAAAGCCCTCCATTGATGCAGTATTCTGCAGTAAGGTTGGAATAATAGAATGCCAGGTTAGCATCAGGATATTGGTTACGTATATTCCATACTATAAGAGATACTTCGGAAGTACTAGATTCCCGTCTAACTGCAATATTTACAGTACTTAATGGAGCAACCAAAGGTGCTAAATCAGGATCATGTGCTGAAGCAATTGCAATTAAACTTCCAACATTAATTCCTATACCAAATGAATAATAAATATGACCAAGATCGAGACTATTATTACTACAATATTCACCGTAGCTTAGGCATGCTAGTTTAACTAGTTTAGTAAAGTTTACTGGCGCTGGGAAGTATGTAGTCAAATTGGATATAGAAGCAAGGTTAGACTCAAGTTTAGGGCGACAAAGTCCTTCTCCACCTCTCCCTCCGCCACTAGAGCAACAAATATTAATGTGAGTAGTATAAACGTAAAGTTTAGGAGCAAAATCACAGCCGTTCTTACAAGCAACTATCCTAGTTAACATTACTTGATAGTAATAACATATAACTTGAAATGGACGAAAGTAATCACGAGGATTTTAGCAGCAAACAGTCTAATTAACCCAAGCAACTTGACCCTTATAAACTCTTGTACAATATGCGCTCTAAAGGGAGGTCGAAATAATTGGAAAAGCGGAAGAAAGAGTTTACTTATGTAATAAAAGGATAGAAAAACATAGTGAAGACCCGTTCTGGAGAGCCTTCTTCGATTTGCAGAAAAGGCCCCATTTCTGATGGTTTTATAACTCCTAGAATAGTTATTTTCCACTACTAGCAGTTGCTGTATTCTTCTCAGCTTCTTTAGCTAATTTTTCAGTCTCAGAATCTCTCCAAGGTTCAACTTTCTTAGTAAACTTTACTTCAGACTTCATTCCTGCTAACTTCTTTGCAACCTCTTCAGAGTAATTTAAGTTATACAGTCTGCTGAACATTATACGTTGTGCTGCAGGGCTTCCTGCTCCGTGAACTGACTCTATTTGGAAAGCAACTCCTAAGGCAACGTTCTCTACAAGCCTTACCATTCTTATCCTATCCTCAGCAGTATATCCCTCAACACCTTGGAAGTACTTTGCCAGCAATTCCTTAATCTTAGGATTCTTTAAGTCCCATTCACTTGGAGCTGTGCCTAAAATCCCTCCTGCAATATCAATTGCCAGCTGAGAGATCTGTGAAGGGAACCTAGTAACTAAATGCTTTGTAACATTAGCCTGCATTGGATTTACCCACCAGCAGCCTGGACAAACTTCTACTCCGTTTAAGCTGGCGGCAATTCCTGCTGCATACATTGTCTCAGTGAGGAATATTTCCTCGTTAAGCTTATCCTGAACATGAGGAGCTTTTTCTACACCTACTTGTTTAGCTAAATTATACGTGGCTCCTATAATTACGTCTCCTAAGCCTGCCTTACATCCGCCGTATCCCTGTCTATGATATGCAGCAAATATTTCAACTAATTGCCCTGTGTACTGCCAATCCCTCATCAAGAACACTCTATCCATGGGCACGAAAACGTTATCAAAGATTACTAATCCTTCATGGTTATAGAAGTAAGGTATTGCGTCTATGTCTCCTCCTTCTAGCCTTCTTGCATCGTTTAACTGCCTTCCCACTACGATTTTTATTCCCTCAGTATCTGTAGGAACTGAAAAAGCTACAGCGTAATCTTGATCATCAGGCCCCATTGCTCTTGTAGGTAAAACTACTATTTCCTCACTGGCGGCAACTCCAGTTATGTTTGCCTTAGCTCCAGAAACGTAAATTCCATCCTTTGTAACTTCATTTACTCTTACATAAGCGTTTTTATTTGGCTGTTCGTGAGGTTTCAAGGTCCTTACTCCTTTTGCGTCAGTCATTGCTCCTGCTAATGCTAAGTCCTTCTTTTGCACTGTCTTTAAATACTCAATGAATTTCTCTTTAGGTTCTGTCTTACCGTGTTGTGCCATGAGCTCTGTTGTTATGTAAAGGGTATTTAGTGCATCAAAACCTACACATCTCTGGAAACAAGCTCCTACTTTATGGCTTATTTTCCTCAAGAGCTTAACTTTTGCAGCTAAGTCCTCTGGCGATCTGTGAATTGAATTAAACCTGTTAACTTCCTCGTTAATGTAAGGACTCCACACTCTGGCTAGATCTTTAGTATCTTCGTCCCATGCGGAATCGAAAGTTGCTTTAAATGCTAGAACTGAAGGCTTTAGGAAGGGATTAGTTGTTACATCCTTTACTTCCTTTCCCATTACGTAAATTTCTGCCTTGTTCCTAACTTTAATTGAATCTAAATACTCTTGACCTGTTCTTAATCCCATGGGCTATATCTGGATTTAAAGTTTTTAAACTTTAGTATAAGCTTTTCTTAAATGAAAAAAACTACTTCTCAAAAAACCTTTTTTACTAGAATAGAGAAGTATAAGTTTAATGGCAAAGAAAATAACTAAAAAGATAGAAGACGCAACGAAAGATGTAGCTAAAGAAGCAGAAAAAGCTGGAGAGAAAGTAAAGGAAGAAACTGAAAGACTTGCTCATAAAAAGAAACAAAAATAAATTAATTAATAAAATTCTATTTTATTTTTATATAATTGAAAGTTACATTTTCTTTTTATGAACTAAATTCTTTATTTGTAGAATGAGTAAATTTTCGTTTACCTGAAAATAAATGATTATTTACTTGAAAATTTATATTTGTAAATTCTAATATTGGCACATATGGACATATTTGAAGCAATAGCAAACGAGACTAGAAGGAAGATAATTAAAATTCTTAAAGAAAAAGGTAAGGCAGGTTTTTCGGATTTAATGAATGAACTTAGTATAGATAGTCCGTCATTAGCCTTTCATCTGAGGAAATTAGGAAACTTGATACAGAAAGTCAATGATGAGTATGTTTTAACAGAGGAAGGTAAGAGGGCCTACAATATAATCATGGAAGTTGAAGGAAAAGAAGAAGTTAAGGAAAAGAGTTCAACTCCCATTATTGCCTCTCCTCCAGATATTGTGAAGATTTCTAGCATAGGGATTTATGAAATAACTCCGGAACTCGTAAAGAGGCTTAAGGATAATAAAAATAAGTTGGAAATATATGAAGTAGGGGTATTGAAAATAGACAAATCTGTAAAACCTGAAGATATAAATGATATATTTGAGAAAATATATGAAGTAGGGATAATAATGTGTGAGCCAGACCAATATTCCGCAATCTCTTCTAAAATATCTGAAGTAGGATTTGTAACATCTCCAAATTCTCCAATGAGTAAACTAATTGATTTAAATAAAATTGCAACAAATTTTCATAAGATGTTTCTGAGAAAAACAGGGAAAATTACTGTATTTGATTCTCCTATAAAGCCTCCTAAAAATCTTGAGGTTGAGCTCGACGGAAGTAAATTAACATTAACACAAGGAGAATCTCACTTAAAAGTTGAGTGTTCATCATTCGATGACGCTGAAATAAACTTAGGAGATAAAGCTAAAATCGAATTAGACGGTTGTAGTGCAGTATTAAGTTTGATTACTCTGGAAAAGTTAAGTATCGAAGCAGATGGGAGTAAGGCTGAGTTAAATACCGAGGTTAAAGAAGTCAACATTGATTCTGACGGTAGTGAAGTCGACCTAAACTTAACCGGCAGTGAAAAAGTTAGCATTGATTCTGATGGGAGCAATATTAAAGGAAAACTTGCATTCCCTTCAGGAGGTAACCTAGACATTGACTCCAACGCTTCAAATATTGTACTCACATTAGATTTACCCAAAGATGCAGGTATAATAACTGACGTAGATAGCAACATGAGTTACGTTAAAGTACCACCGATAAGGCAGGGAGAGAAGCGCTTAAAAATATCTGCAGACGTTAACGTAGGAAAATTAATGATAGAAGAGAGTTAATGAAGTGAGCAAACTTGACTATGCCTCATTTTACGTATTTTCACAAACTTTTACGTTAGCAATTGCGATCGATTTAATGAATTTAACCTTTATACACTTACCTTTTAGGATATTCACCTTACTTCATATCAATCCTTTTTACCTTATACGTCATAACTCACCTCATTCTTAGTTACCCCATTGGTCTATTATCACAGAAATTAGGAGTAAAGTGTAGAGAATATCTACAGTCACCGGCGCTTTATCAATTTTCATAATAACCTTTAGCAATGTTTATGCCTTCATAATATCTTTCATCCTCCTTGGAATATCGTCTGCAACTTCTACGCAGATAAAACGCTCATTTCTTATAATTTTAAAGACTGCGTACTTTAGGTTATAGCGTTTTTCAGCAGGTAATCTTGTAACTTAAGTATTAACTATAGTGATTGGATCTTTAAACTTATTAAAGTAATTTTACTTCTCCCTTGAGATCTTTTACATAGCATTTTTAATAATATCAGTTCTTCTAATGAGGAGATTTAAAGATGTTAATACAAGGGCAAAGGTAATCCCTTCAAGGAAATTATTATACTTTACCTAATTTATCTCATGTTTAACTTCGCAACTATCGTAGTCGTTATATTTATACAAATCTGGAGTAGCTTTCAGTTCTTGAAGTGAGCTTAGTTTACATCAATACTAGGCATAACTTCTTAATTCTTAACTGATAGAATAAAGGAGAGTACTTTACAGAGGTAATTCTCCATTATATTAATTACTGCTCTTAACGATATACTAATCTTCATGATTTACCTTCCCTTCACTAATAAGTGTAATCTCCTACCTAGTTGGAGGAGTATTAGAACCTATTATATTAACAGCTATGAATGTCATGGCTAATTGAAGTGGAGAAGGGTTTTGCTTTATTATCTACATTTGGCATAGATAGAATTTTAGGTGAGTCCTTTTTACCTTAGGGGATTACATAATTCCTTTCGTCATGGGACCAGTACTAGATTTCATGGCAGTACCGCTAAATCTAGAATTGTATAGAAAAATTCCAAAATAACGAAATTTCATTACTAATAATCCTATGTTAATTCAACGTAATCCTTAATTAACTTCTTCAATTCCTCAGCTTCCTTTACGCAGTGGACATGGAATTCAAACTTAGGATTTCTTACTTTTCTCATTAGCTCTGAAATGACGTCAAGCCAGTATACGTTACAAGGAATTTCTATTAAAATATCCACATAGCTGGAAGCTATTGCATTACCTTTTAACTGCGATCCGAACAAGTAAGCCCTGCCCTCATATTTTTTGTAACTTCAACAATCCTCTTGAAGTACTTATCCTTATTCTTCTCGAAATCTTCATTAATTTCCTCTAATCTTTTATAATATTCAAACATTCTAATGCCTCCTTTACAAAATTCCTACAAGTCTTATATTCATTATAAGTATAATCCCTTAATAAATACCTAGAGCCTATATATGCGTCAGTTAATATACTTATTACATACCACCTCCTGCTACTTATTTTCCTTAGGCAATCATTATCATCTGCAATGCTGATTAGCTCATTTAAATCACGAGATTTAGGGAAGTCTCCCTTATTCTTTAAAAGATATGCCTTAATTCCCAGCTGTAAAGCTTGTTCTAGATGGAATAGAGCAATATCATAATGTTTATTTGCACAATCTCTTATGCTTTCATTAAAAAGTACTTAGCCCTCTCCTTCAGCTTTTCATAAAGGTTAACGCTCAAGATAATAAAATGTTATATGGCAATCTTTTAAATTTATTACAACGAAAGGTGTGGCGGGCCCGCCGGGATTCGAACCCGGGACCTACGGGTTACTTCCCGCCAGAGCGGTTAAAAGCCCGCCGCTCTACCTAGCTGAGCTACGGGCCCAGCTAAAAATCTCTGTTCATGCATTGCTTAAAAAATTTCCGTATTAAAGTCTTATACCGTATCTCCTATCAACTTCTCCTGAGGTGTATATTTCCTTTAAAGCATTCAGAAATTCTAAAGTCTTTTGAGAAGCCCTAGCATAGAGTGGCTCCAGCACATAGACGTGGTCTTCTTTTACTGCATTGAGGTCAGAATACCCCGGGAGAGAAGTAATTTTCTCAATTTCCATTAAACTCCTGTTAACTGAAAAACTGCACGGAGAAATTATCAAATAGTCTGGATTGAATTCCTTTATCACTTCCCAATCAAAAACTCCTCCTTGGCCTCCAGGTCTCGCTAATGGAATAGAGCCCATCAAATTTACCATATCAGAAACCCATTTTCCTATGAGGTGTATTGGCTTTATCCATTCTATTACGACTGTCTTTGTTCCTCTGCCCAATCCTTGACTCTCCTCAGTACTCTCTCTGAACTCGTCCTCAAGCTCTTCAGCCTTTCTCTCCCTACCTAAAACTTTAGCTATCTTCATAGTTTCTTTAGGTATATCCATGAAAGTTGATGGGTTGAAAACTTCCATTCTCGAAATTCTGAACTTTTTAGGGAAAGCGTTTTCCTTCATTTCCAAGGTAGATATTGCAGGTAATGCACAGACTTCGCAAATTCCTTGACCTACTATCAGGTCTGGGTCAAGTTCGTAGATTTTATCCCATAGTGCCTCGTGTAAAGGTTTTCTCTCCTTTATATGTCTCCTTACAATCTCATCTATTACTTCTGAAGGTAATGAGTTATCCACGTTTACTAGCTTTCTCGTAACTTTTGCCCTACTTTTAATTTCCTCTGGGTAGTCAGAATCTTCTGAAACTCCAACAATTCTTGATGTGCCGTCCAGAAAAGCTACAATTTCTGTAGTTGCAGGGTCTAAAGTTATAATTCTTTCCATATAAATAGAGTATCGTAGAAGCTAAAAAATATTAAGAGAAAAAAATTTTATTTTATAAATTTGGCATTGCTTTGTAAGCTAAGGTGTAGATTAGTATGAATATAGAGTCTATAAGTCCTATTATTCCAGCTATTATTCCTATGGCTCCGGCAGCAATGTAGGTTCCGTAGGCTCCGTTTATTATTCCTCCTGAAATTCCTAAAGAACTGGGGGAAGGAGCGGAGACTTGCGATGCCCCGGTTATTATCATACCTATTGTGAACAATAATACTGCTATACTATAGCCTATTCCAGTGGCCATCTGTAGATAATTTCCTCTGTAGAAACTAGGAATCATGTTGAATATTAATGCTATAATTAATGCTATTCCCCATAGCATTGATTCAAAGTTGAAATTATTAGAGACAGTGTATATATAAATTAATATTATTCCAACAATCTGGATGATGGAATTTATGAAACCGCCCATGTT
The DNA here is from genome assembly GCF_021655615.1 of Acidianus sp. HS-5. Lineage (GTDB taxonomy): Archaea > Thermoproteota > Thermoprotei_A > Sulfolobales > Sulfolobaceae > Acidianus. The sequence goes on along the minus strand of NZ_AP025245.1, from coordinate 788,362 downwards.
TATAAACAATGTAAATATAACTAATGCTGCACCTATAAGAATTATTATCCCGGTAGTAATGCTTATTGTAAACGTTGTACCATATATTGTTATACTTGTAATTCCTATATATCCTGAAGTATATCCGGATTCTTTTGAAAATACTATATATGTAATTCCTAATAAAATAAACGCTAAAATAGCTAAAATCATTGTTAATTTACTAATATTAATACCTCTACTAAATGCCGAAAATACTGGAGATATTAGGTAAATTACCGCAGATACTAGTAGCAGTGCTAAAGGAGCAATATCACTAGCTGGAGCTGAAATCTTAGTTAGGGATGAAATAATGCAAGATGAGACTAAAATGGTTGTTAGTGCCTCAAATATTATAGATAATAATAGCAGCAGCTTACCATATTTAGTTAACATTGGTGTATATCTAGCAGCCTTATTTGCTGTAGAAATTAATGACTCTGTTTGCTGTTGATAAGTTGGTGGATTACTAGGAGGTGGTTGATATGGTGGTTGGTTCGGTTGATATGGTGGTTGCTGATAAGGAGGCTGTTGATACGGTGGTGGGTTAGTAGGTTGTTGATAAGTTGGTGGATTACTAGGAGGTGGTTGATATGGTGGTTGCTGTGGGGGCTGTTGTGAGGACGTACTCGGAGCGGATTGTTGGAGGGTTGAAAAATCGAACCCGCATTTAGGACAGAACCTGGCTTCATCTGTTACTTGAGCTCCACATCTTGGACAATATTTTACCATATCTAAATTTTATGATGTTCAGCTTATAAATTTTTTGATATAAATAATAAGTTTGAGCTGATAATGTGTAAATGACTCATCTTAGCAGGCAAATTTTTGCATATATGAGTCAGTGACATGAGTAATTAGTTCATGATTTATTTTAACGAATAATAGTGTATTTTGAGAAAACATACTTGTACATGATTTGAAGTGTAGCAATCCTCTAACCTCATAAAGGAAGGAATATCTTGTCCTCCAAAGTCTGACTGAGTACAATAGAATATAATTAGACTTTTATTCCGTAAAAAAGTGATAAGTATATACTCTATGTAGTGAAATAAAGAGTCAACATATTTATATCGACAATTCCTATAAAACATGTGAAGAAGGAGAACTTCATAATAATAGGCTTCGTAATAATGTCTTTCAATTCGTTGTATCAATATTCCTGGAACGCTTTAGAACCCCTGCTTAAAGAAGGATTTAGCGTAAGTATAGTTGAAATTTCCTTAGGTTTCTCGCTCTTTACAATATTCTCCTCCGGATTTCAACCTTTAGGAGGAAATTTTGCTGATAAGTTTGGACCTAAAAAAGTCGCGTTAATTTCTTCAGTGCTTTCAGCCTTAGGATTTCTGGGTACTTCCTTTTCTTCCAGTATTTATGAGTTCTTCATATTTTGGTCTTTGGGGAGTATAGGAGAAGGAATTCTTTACGGAATATCTTCCAACTTAGCAGTTAAATGGTTTAAGAAAAGGATGGCTTTCGCTACTGGTTTGATTTCCTTAGGCTTTGGCTTAGGTTCAGCTTTTGCAGACCCTTTTATATTAATGTCGAAAAGCTTCAGGGTAGTAACCCTAATAATAGGTTTAACTGAACTGATAATTCTGCCCATCCTTTCTCTATTTATTGAATACCCAACAATGCAGAGTGGAAAATCGCCTAAAGAGGCAATACTTTCCAAGACTTTTTGGTTAATTTATTTATCATTTGTTACTGCTACTGTCCCTCTACTTGTTATATCCTCTTCTTTATCAATAATAGGCAAGGTCTTATCATTTCAAGAATTATCAATACTCATCTCAATCTTTCCGGTGTTAAGTGGATCTGGGAGACCGATTTTCGGTCAAATTGCAGATAAGTTAGGCGTAATAAAAACTACCGTAATTGTTGACGGTATAATAGTGCTCGGCAGTGTCTCTCTTTTCTTTAATCAAATAATTCCTGCAGTAGTAGTAATAGGCTTAGCCGGAGGTGCAGTAATAACTCTCTATTTTAATGTTTCAGGAATAGTTTTCGGTACTAGGTACTCAACCGTAAATAACGGAATCTTATATACAGGAAAAGCAGTTGCAGGTTTCCTTGGCAGCGTAATGTTTAATTATTTATTCCTCTTAAACCCGGCATTAGCTTACTTATTTGTATTGCTCTCTTCAACAGTAGGTGCTGTAACTTTATACTTTATATTTCATCATACTCAGCCCGCTGAAAGCTCGTCACAATTCAGGCGGGGCCTCTAACAAAATTTTGGAGAAGAAAAATATTAAATCTTTACTGAGAAGAAGAAGCTTGTCTCTTAACTTCTTCTACAATCTCCTTTGGCATTGAAAATTTTCTTACTATTTCATCTTCATTATTTTTCTTTTCTTTAAGAACTTTTATTAAAAATTCTGTAACAAATTCATGAATAACTCCTCTAGATATCGAATATTTTTTACTAAGTCTCTCTATTTCTTCGGAATTAGTTATATCATCTATTAAACAAGAGTAATCTTCAGTTTCCTTATTTAACTTCTTGGTATTTATTTTCCACTCCATAATTATCTATAGGCTTTGTAGCTAATATACATACAGTCTGACTTAATACTTTATTAATAAATAGTAAAAACATGTTAAGAACACTTTACGTCGGCTTCAAATTACTTCCTAGAGTATTAATGCTAAGGCATTATAGAAGACTTACTTTAGATAATAAGAAGGTCGATGAAAAAGAAATTGAGAAAGAAGCAGAAAAGATGTTAAATACTCTTGTCTCCTTAGGTCCTGCATTTATTAAATTAGGACAGATGCTCTCTGTTCATTCAGACTTACTTCCTGAAGGTTACTTAAAGGTATTATCAAGGCTACAGGACGAGGTTCCACCTGAACCTTGGAATAAAGTTCATGAAGAGATTAAGGAAGATTTAGGGGAAGAATTCCTTAAAAAGATTAAGATTAATCCAAACCCTATAGCTTCTGCTAGCATTGCTCAAGTCTATTTAGCTGAGCTCGATGGTAAAGAAGTAGTGCTGAAGGTTAACAGACCTAACATAAGGAAGGAAGTTGAGGAAGATATAAAGGTAATGAAAACTCTTACTCCTTTTCTTAAGTACATTTTCGATGAGTCTTTTTATGAAAGTGCTAAGGCAATAATTGATGATTTTTCTTCAAGAATATTTGATGAAATGGACTTTACTAAAGAAGAATTTTACATGAAGAAAATAAGGGAAGAGTTGAGCTTCCCCGACGTCAGAATTCCTAAGCCGATTTATGCTACTAAGAGAGTTCTGGTAATGGAGTATGTTAAATCTCATAAGGTAACCTCAGAGGAAGCGAAGAAAATTATCCCTCCCGAAAATCTTGCTTATAAGGTATTTAGGACTTTCATGGTTATGATATTAGAGAAAGAATACTTTCACGCAGATCCTCATCCTGGAAACATAGGAGTTGATAATGAAGGCAATTTAGTGTTATACGACTTTGGAATGGTAGGAAGAATGGATAAGGATACTAGGAATAAACTTGTAAGAGCTTACGTAGCCTTAACCAGGCTTGATGGAATAGAGCTTACGAAGGTATTAGATGAACTAGGTGCAATACAGCCTGAGGCTGATAGGGAGCTCTTGGCTAAAGGAATAGAGATTTTCCTTAAGACCTTTGAAGGAGTAACTCCAGAAACGTTGGAAGTTGAGGATTTTATAAATGCGTCAAACGAGGTATTTTATAGGTTCCCTTTAAGGTTACCTCAAAAGTTAGTCCTTTACATTAGGACTACGTCAACTCTTGGTGGTACATGTGTTACAATTTATCCCGAATTTAATTTCTTCTCAAATTTGGTTAAGCTAATAGAAGATGAAGACCTCGTAATACCTGCTGTTATAGATCAAGTAAAGGATACTTTCTCTTCTTATGTTAGGAAATTCAGAAGTTCTCTCCTAGAGAAGCCAATCATTGAGAAAAAGTCAACTTCAAGAGATTATTATCTAAGCGTAGTAATAGCTGTAATCTCCATATTATCTTATATAATCACAAAAAATGTTGTACTGGCTTTACTTTTAATAATTTTAGCATTAATCATGAAAAAATAAGAAATATTTTATTCTATTTTTATTGATGTAGTTCCTTCAACTGGTATTGAGATATGAAGAACTCCGTTATCGTATTTTGCAGTAACTTGTGAATCCTTTTTTACTGTAACTGGAAGTTTGATAGTTCTAGAGAGTCTTTTAGGTCTTTGAGTTAAGTATTTTACTCCGCTCTCAGGAATTTCTCTTTCTGCTTCAATTACTATCTCGTTTGAAGACGTTAACCTTAGATGTATTTTATCCTTTTGAAATCCAGGTAGATCAGCATCAATGTTTAAGTATCCTCCTTCTTCATATATATCAACAGGAGGTAGTACATTTTCGTAAAAACTTCTAGTTAGATCTTCTAACCTTTTTGATATCTCTTTTCTAACGTAGGTAGTTAAGCTCATTTCTTTCCACCTCTCCTAATGAAGAAGGCTAGGATTTTATAGATTAAATACCACCTTAGTAGTCTCATAATTAAAAATTCCATTCATAGTTAAAAACGTTTTCTTAAATACAAAAAGACACTCGAAATTATTAAAACCGCTCCTACAATTTCTGCAATATCCTTATACTCAAATATTTTCATACATTTTATGTAAAGTTTAACGTAAAACGGGTAAGCTGCATTGTTGGTCGTTACTACCTTGGTGTAATTTATGGTTTTTTGTATTATAACTACTGTGCCGTTCTTTTCAACTAAAGTCTTATTAACCGTTTTGTAAAAAATCTTTGGATAAGTCTCGTTACAAACTTCAAAAATCCATTTACCTTTTGTTAAGACTGTATTGAAAGGCGGTCTGACTATTTCAGTTAAATTATCATGAGAAATTTTAGCGTAAACGCGTACGTTAGTAGAATTTTCATAAATAACCGCAATAGCTTTTACTGTGGGAGGAATTGTTAAACAATACGGTTTTGAGACGCTTACTACATTTGATATAGGAGAAGTAATTGAAAGCATGGAAAGGGAAATTAATACAATACCTATTGATAAGAGCAGTCCTCTTATCATATTTCCATCCTCTTAAATTTATTGAGAGAGAAGACAAAAGTAAGCAAGGCTATCACTAGTTCTATTATTATCCCTCCAAATAAGCAAGGTAAACTCTTTTGGCTTACTGCCTCATATAAGAGTAGAACGTAAGGATTTAAAGCTGAGGTTATGCAGAGTCCATGGTATCCTTGAATTATTTCATAATAATTCAACATTCCTCCGAATATAAAGAGTGTACCCACTATAAAGCTTGAAAGAAGCGTGGAAATTCCAGCACTCCTAAAAGTCAGTGCCACAGATAAAATTATATCCTCTACGAAGAAATATCCTACAGTATATATTAAGACGAGGAACTGTGGTACTGGAATTCCTGAAAAGAGAATAAAAGCCTCCGTAGTTGTTAACCACAGTATGTAAGGGATTATTACGTCCGAGAAGTACATCATTAAGAAGAGCGATATCCTCTTTATAGGGAAAGTCAAGAAGGAGATTATCGATCCTCTATATATGTGATCTCCAGTTACGAAGATTATATTACGCAAAGCTAGAGAAAAAACTATCGTTTCTGATACGCTAATCAGTGGTATGAAAGCCAGCATAATCCCATAAATTGTAAAGTTTCCTCTCTCGTAGAATGCATTAATAAATACGTTTGATGATAGCATTATTGGTATTACTATCTCCAGCGTAGGTTCTCTAAATCTTTCTTTAAATATTATGCTAAATATTTGATAATTTCTTGAACGCATCATCTAAAGAAGACCTCCTTAAGCTTATTATCTCAATTCCTGCATCGTCTAATTTATCAACTACTTCTCTTACTTTTCCCCTAACCTTAAGGTAGGGCCCTTCAATCCTTCCGCCTAACACTCTCATTGCCTTTTCCAAGTTATCTACAACCAGCAAAATTTCTTCCTCCTCAGCCTCCTTTAAAGCGTTCTCAACTTTCCCTTGGAATGTAACTCTTCCGTTATTAATGAAAACAACATCACTTATAACCTTCTCCAACTCCGATAAGATGTGGGAAGAAATAAAGAACGTAACGCCGTGCTTATTCAGTTTTCTCACCTCTTCGTAAAACTCCATCCTTGCAGGAGGGTCTAAGTTTGCCGTAGGCTCATCTGCAATAATTAATTCTGGATCTTTTATGAGGGATGCTACTAACTGAACTCTCTGGGCTAAACCAGAAGATAACTGAGAGAGCTTCTTCTTTAAGTGATCGGTAAGGTTAAATTCCTCTATAAACTCTCTTACGTCAGTACCGTATATTTTACCTAAGTCCTTTAAGTATTCTTCAACAGTATTCTCCTGAGGATAAACTAAATTGGTAAAAATTATCGCCATTTTCTCATGTACCTTGGGGTTGTCCCAAGGATCTTCACCGAAGACTTCAATTATTCCTCCAGATTTCCTTATTAATCCAGCAATAATCTTTATCGTTGTAGTTTTTCCCGCACCATTAGGTCCTATAAATCCAGTTATCGAACCTTTCTTTACTTCAAAGGAAACTCCTCTTAAAACTTCTTTTCCGTCAAAAATCTTCGTCAAATTTTCTATAAATATCACATCAATTAATAGGATAGGAAGGATTATTAACTTATTCAAAATAGGGTTTTTGCTGAACCTAGCGGTTATGAATGTTTTTAAGCTTATTTAACAAAAATATTTTAATGACTGTTAACAGCAGGATTATTCTGAAGGATGAAAGAGAGAAAGTAACTAATGTTGCGTTCTTCTTGAAGAGGTTTATGACAGGGAAAGAAAAGTTCTCAACTCTCGATGATCTTATAAAGTTTATAGATTCCTTATCCACTAAGTTTGAATCTTTATCTTCTGTTAAAAACTGGGAGAAGTGGAAGCTTGAGCTACTCCTTAAGAAGACGAATTTCGTAGCTAAGTCTATGAGAAAGGAGAAGAAGCTAAAGTTAAGCCTTGAGAAAAAGTTTAAAGGAATAAAAATTCAGAAAGTTGAAGAATACGATCCTGATAAATTTACCGTATTTTATATATATAATGGAAAGACCAAGGCTATCTCAGGTAGTGCGAGACAGATTAAGCAGAAGCTTTTGAAAGAAATAGAAGATCATTGAGCAGGTTTTTCCTCAATCTTCTTCCCTATTTCTTTCTTAAATAATCTTAAGTAAACTCCACCACTAATAGCTTGCAATATTCCCCCCACTTCAAGCGGTAAAGGAAGATCTAGTTCCATTAAATATCCACCAACGCTTGAGCTCATTTGTGAAAACCTTGTAGCCAAGGCTTGAAAGCTTGAGGCTGTTCCATAATCTTCTGGCGAAATTCCTCTTATATTCACTGCAGTCCTATTAGGAGCTCCAAAACCTGCATTAAATCCTCTTAGAATATATAAAGCACCTGCAAGATAAAGGTAAGGAGATAAAGCCATTGCTATTAAGAATACCCCGTTCATTACTCTAGTTATTGAAGCTAGACTGAGTATGTTTGCTTTTATCCTTGTGGCAAGGAAAGATCCTAGGGACGTAAATACGTAATTTAATGTGAATATTTCTCCGATTTCTGGGTCGGTAGCGTGATAATATAACGATAACCATAGTGATAATAAAGGAATACTCATTCCTATTCCTACTGCGCCTATTGAGTTAGAAATGATAACTTTTGAAACATATTTTAGGCTGGTTTTTCTCATTATCCTACTCGTTTTAGCCCTCTCCTTTCTATTTTCCTTAACTAGTAACAGAAAAGCGAATGATAGCACTAGAAATATGGAAGAGACCAAAAAGAAGAATTTATAATTTCCTATCTTCCCGAAAGGAAGATAATCTATGAAAGTTAACATAAGACTTCCTCCTACTGACGAAATAGACGCAACGGAAGAAAGCAGACCCATTTTCCTTACTCTCTCAAAATCTTCCTTCCAATTTGTTGCAACTAATGCTGTTAAACCTGGAGAAAACAATCCTCTCATTCCTGTAGCACTTCCGGTTATTCCTGCAAGAATTAAGGAAGTTGCTAATAATAGGAAATTAGTAGGAGTTAACGCAAGTAAGATTACCCCCACCGTTGATATTCCTTCGGCAATCATTAGGGACTTCTTATATCCTCGCCTGTCACCTAAAAATCCCAAGGTAAGGGAAAGAAATGCGGTAAAGCCTACAACTGCTGAGAATACTAAACCTATTACAAGGGGAGAATAACCTAACAACTTCAAATATAGAGGTGAGGAAATTGTGACGAATATTAAACCTACGCTCCTAAATATTCTAGAGATGAGTAAATATTTGAAACCAAAGTCTTGAGGCATAATAAAACATGGTTTGTTTGTTATCGAACTTTTTAAGCTTATCTTAAAAAATTTTCTATTTATAGGACATGGTTCTTATTTATGGATAAGGCTTTTCAAGTGAGTGCATGAATCTCTATAAGATAGGATTACATTTTGAAATATGATAGTACAACATGGATATAAAACTCGAATTTTATATTGGAAATTTAACTATAGTTTAGGCTAAGGAGAGGCCCCTAACGCGGAATCTTTTTCATTCTTATGCCGTCGTTTGATATGAATTTTATTGGATTAAGACTACTCTCTTTTTTGAAACCTAATAGAGTATAAATTATAACTTTCCCCTTCCCTGTAGGAGGAACATCAGAAGCTATTATTTCAAAATTATTTGTATTTACATTCTTTATGAATTTGTTTAGTTTGAAAAACGAGGGTTTTCCGTCTTTTAATTTTATAGTAAATCCGTAATCGTAGCTGTAAATGTTAAGGTTTCCGTATACGAAGTATCCCTTTTCTAACTTGAGGACATCTATTAGGACTTCTATGTTGTCTACAGAATAATCGTATGGTGCGTGAGGAATTTTAACTCCTTGAGCAGTAGTTATCTCATGTCCATTAAACCATGTAAAATTATGCTTCGAAATTTCAGTCGAAAAATCTCCTGAAATTCTCTTTAACTCTTCTATACTTCCCTCTTTTCCATCTATAAAGAATTTCTTCAACGTAATTCCGTCTATTAAAGTAGTACCGTAATCTTTAGTGAAATGGAAAATTTTTCCTTTATACTTGCGTATGATCTCAATATCCTCTTTTTTTAGCATTCTTTCAATAATTACTGAAAAATTATCGAAGAAGTATTCCTTATGTCCTTTTTTACTTTTTATCATTAATAGATTTCCTAATTCAGAGAGTTTGAAACCCCTATCATAACTATTAAAGAGAATTTCAACTTTTAATGCATTAATTTTCTTTGCGGTCTCATAATATTTTTCCTTAGCTATTATGCTTTTATTTCCTGAAATTTCGTAAATCTTGTCCTTTACTTTAAACTTCTTTTTCCTACCATTAATTCTTCCTTCCTCATCAAATTCTGATAGAACTATCTCGTCTGCTGCAAAGAAATCTATTGAGTTAAACAAGTTAGGGTACCTATTCAATATAAGTAGAACCTTATCTAGTTCTTCTAAACTTATTCTGCTTAATTTGGTAAAAGGACTTTTATACACAGTTTCTGTAATATCGTCCATCTTGTCTTTCATAATATAAGGTATGTAAAGCCTTGAAATTCTGGAGGAATCGAAAGTATAACTAAGCCTCTCGTCAGTTCTTTTTATTATTCTAACCTTCGGATCTTCCTTACTGTTTATTTCTTTCTCTAATAGGTATGTAACCATCTATAATAAGATGAATCTCAGAAAAAATAAACAATTCTCAACAAGGTTATTTACCTCTTTCTCCTAAATTCATAATAATGTATAAGTTTTCTAATGTTATTGGAGACGGTGACATAATAGGTTTAACCTTGCCTACTTCGCTTAGAGGACATAACGAACCTTTATCCGTTGAGATTAATTTAGAGCTTAAAAATCCTCTAACTGAAGGAGAAGAGTATGCCTTACTTGTGAGAGACGTAACTTCTGACGTAACGCACTTGGCAATAGTTTTTAGACAAAAAGATAGTAGGATAATTTCTATATACGCATCAAATTTCATTCTTGGAAAGGTATATAAGAGGAGGGAAGTAGAATTCGCAATACCTTGGGTAGAGGAATTAATAGCCCAAGAAGGAAGGAGCTTTGGTTTCTCTATGGAGATTTACTCATCACCGAAAGAAATTGAACTATCGAAACTCAGCGAAATTGTTAGGAAAGCAATAATTGACTCTGAGGACTTGCGTAATTTAAAATTTTCTCTAGTTAGAAAGATTAATTTCACTTTATCTTGGGGAAAAATAGGTAAAAGGAAGCTCTTGTCCTATTCATTGCCTCCAATTTTTAACGATTTCAGTAAGGTTGAGATAACTTCCTTCGTTAACATAGCGGGAGAAGCGGAAATGTATGAGTGTGGAAGAATAAAAACTATGTTTGATTGTAAAAAAATTAAAAATCGAATTAATGCGCTCAATATACCAAAGGAAATTTCATCACTTAAGATGAGAGGAGGCAAAATTTACGCGTTCTTCTCTTTGAATACTCCTGGACTGGTTGAAACTAAAGGCTATGATTACTTTACTTCACTATCTTTTCCAGTAAGTTTCTATAATACGCCGATACTGATTATAGGCTTAAACGGTCTCAATAAGACCGAAAAAGAAGGCGCATTCGCAAATGTAGTTTATCCAATACCTAAAAAGCAGAAAATAACAATACCTAAATTTTTAAGAAATAATCCCTGGCTATCTCCCTTACCTCAATACATAGGAAAAATTGAGGAGGAAGAAAAAAGAGAGACTCATAGTTTTAATCGGAAGGAAGTATTGGAGAATATTCTTAACAGGTTTTATTCTTCATCAATTACGGTAGTTAATGGCGTAAAAGAAATAGAGTTGAAAGAAGGAAAGGCTTTTTCTGGAGACTTTAATTTCAAAATTATTCCGGCTAACGATGAAATTCTTAAGAAAGAATTCAGGAATTTTATAAGAGGATTAGGTAAGGTACTTTATTTATCTTCTTCATTCGGAAGATTTTCAGAAAATCCTAAGAAATCATCTTACACATTAAAGTTCTCGGTTATTGAAAGACTTTCTAAGGAATATTATTTTGAAGTAAATAACGGAATAATGAGCGGAAATATTCCTAATATGTTAGTTCCTCTTTTAATAAAACTCTATGCAGGTGTGGAGGAAGTTACGGAATTTAAGGATGAATTTAAGGGAGAAGCTAGAAATCTGAAGGAGAAAGTAGATTCAATTTTATACGAAATTTGTTCGCTTTCATCATTACCTCAAATTAATTTAGAAACTTTGATAAGATATTATTCTGGCAGCGAGGAACTTTATAACGAAATTAAGGAAGTTTTAGACTCATCAAGGAGCATGGTCTCAGCTTACTACAATCTCTTATCTTCTTTACTTTTCTTAACTTCAAGGATCCAGGAAGAGAAAAGGAGAAAAACAGACTCAGAAGACGAGATTACAAACTTAATGGGATCCAATCACGTGTTAAGGCTATCCAACGTCGAAGCTTATCTTGTTAATTCCTTTTCTCTCAGTAGTAGGGTTTACGTTCCTAATCTTAACTCGAGCTTTGTCAGAGTAAGAATAAATACCATGAATAGTAAATTTGCTTTCTCAATAGATTCTGCTGTTGAAAAATTGTTTTCAGTAGTTACATATAATTTGAAATTATTATTAACTCCCAAGGGTGAAAGTTCGGAAATAATAATAGATCATCCAGAGCATACAACATTCAGGATTAAAGTAGAAAGACCTATAATTTTATCAATAGAACCAAAACCTATAGTGCAAGTAATAAATACTGACGCTATGTTTTTTGACTTCGACGTTTCTAAAGTATTTTTTGTAAGCCAGTATTTATGGGAAAGGCATAGGGATTTTGAAGTATTTTAACAAAATCTTTTTTAAAGTCCATTCTACAATATAATTATGCAAAAGCAATTAGAAAAAGAGGAGACTAAACTAGCTCCTAAATTGTTCAATAAATTCAATGCAGAGAAACAACCAGAAGTATATAAGGAAATACTGATGGATTAACTAGGAATCTTTTTATTGAAAAGATATTAACTTTTATTCGCATGACTTTTTAATGATATTAATACTAGCGGAAAATGAAATCCCAGAAGCAGATTATGTCTCATACTTTTCCAAGGATAATTTATCATTTATTTTCCTACACTATAAAGAGGGCTTCTCTAAGTACATAGGGCTATATAGAAAGAATAGGGGAGTTATAAGCAAAGTAAGGAATATTCCCTTTTACTTACCTTTTAAGTATGTAAAAAAGCTTCACGATAATTACTTACTCCTATATTTAAAGGACAATAAGGAAAAACAGATTATAATCCCTGCAATAAAAGCAGAGGCTTACGAATATCTTTATTCACAGTTGGCTTACACTATGGAGTATATGATAGATAAACTGAAAATGAACGTTTCCCCAGAACAAGGTAAGGAGATAATAGATATTCTCAAAAAAGGAGACTCTATGGATGAATTTTATTCATTTAAAGTTTACAGATTGCCGGAAATCATCTATCCATTTAATGAAAAGGATTTAATTTTGCCGTTATCTCCTCCGCTTGAAGTCTTCAAAGAAGGTTTTGAAGATAATAATTTATTTTAATATAAAAATGACTAAGTATGAACACTGATGAAGTAAACATTCTAACAAAGAAGGCTTTAAGGTCTGACGTTGAGAGTTTAAGGAAAATCGTTAATTTCCTTGCTCAGTACAACGCGCCTATAGCTAAATATGCAATTTATTCAATAATTTACCAATTTGCAATGAATAATGTAATAGATTTAGGTAAGGAATGTGAGACTTGTGGAGGAAAATGTTGCAAAGAAGGATACCCAGTTCCGGTTTACGGTTATGATTTTAAGGAAATGAAGAAGAACATGAAAGACCTCAGACTGGAAAAGAAGAACGGATTTTATTTATTACCAAGACCTTGCCAGTTTCAGAAAGGTTGGATTTGTACAATAAATTCCTTTAAGCCTTACGCTTGTCTATCTTATCCATTTGCTACTGAAGACGAACAAGAGGAATTATTGAAGAGCTACGATGGGAAGGGAGTTCCGAATTTTAAAGTTCCAGAATTCTGTATTGCAGGTAAGAAAGTTAAGGACTTCATGGATAAAGTAATTGAAGAATTAAAGAAAGAAAAAGGTAGAGAACCGAGTCCGTTAGAGATTGTTGATAAAATACTTGAAATTTATCAAAAAATGAAAAAACCGTAGAAATATGAATAACTAAAAATAATATCTTTAAATTTTTTAGGGAAAATTGTTTATTATGTTAGTTAAAACAATTTGTCCTTTTTGTGGTGTAGGCTGTGGGTTAGAACTGGAAGTCTCTGATGACAAGATTACTAGAGTTTTACCAGATAAATCCCACGTAGTGAGTAAAGGTCACATATGCGGTAAAGGTAGTATAGCGTTTAAATCGCTTTATGCTGAGGATAGACTCTTTTATCCGCTAAAGAGAGAAGGAGATAAGTTCATAAGAATTTCCTGGAAGGAGGCAATAGACGAAATTTCCCTTCGTCTTAGTAAGATAATCAAAGATTACGGACCTTTTGCAGTAGGATTTTACGGTGGATGTCAGAATACCTTGGAAGAAGTATACTCTTTCATGAAACTTGCTAGAGCTTTAGGAACAAATAACGTAGATTCTTGTGCTAGGGTCTGCCATGATCCTTCAGCCTTAGCATTAAAGGAAATGCTCGGAGTAGGTGCCTCATCAATTTCAGTAACTCAAATTCCAAAAGCAAAGGCTTTAGTAATAGTAGGCGAATCAATGACTGAAAGCCATCCAGTAATTTCTGAGTACGTTTTGGAAATGAAGAAGAACGGAGGAAAACTAGTAGTAATAGATCCCAGGGAAACTGGGATTGCTAAAATTGCGGATCTATACTTACAAATATCTCCTTCTACGGATATTTATTTATTCAACGCAGTAGGTAACTATTTGATTTCTAAAGGTCTTATTGACGAGAATTTTATCAAAACTAGAGCTGAAGGATTTGAAGACTATGAAAAAGTAGTAAACAAATATTCCTTAAATGAAGCTGAAAAAATTACTGGAATTCCTAAGGGAAAGATAATACAATTCGCAAATATCATTTCACAAAAACCTGTAATCTTTTCTTGGGGCTTGGGCTTAACTCAGTCCTCTGGAGTCAATGGAGTCAGAGCTTTAGTTAATCTTGCATTGCTCACAGGAAATCTAGGAACTGGAGGAGTTGTAGTTTATCGTGGCCAAGCTAACGTACAAGGTTCTGGAGATCTAATTAAACCGAACGTTTTCCCTAACGGAAAAATGGACGAACTCCATGCATTACAATTGAAAGAAATTTGGGGCTTCAAACCTCCGGTCATTCCTGGAAAGACAGTCACTGAAGCATTATATGGAACTGGTTTAAGGGCAATATTCCTAATGAACTTCAATCCAGCAAAGAGTTTTCCTAATAGGAAGGTAGTTGAAAAAGTTCTTTCTTCCATAGATTTATTGGTTGTAATTGACTCTTTCATGACAGAGACAGCAAAGTTTGCTCACTATGTACTTCCAGCCGCAATGTGGGCTGAGAAGGAAGGCTCGGTTACAAGTTTAGATAGGTTAGTAAAGTGGAGATTTAAAGCCGTAAATTCCCCCGGTGAAACAAAGCCTGAACTTGAAATAATTGCTGACATAGCAAGAAAGTTCGGTTTCAACTTCTCTACGGATCCAAAGGAAGTGTTTAACGAGCTGAAGGAGGTCTCTTCATATTCTAACCTGGACTTTAAAGAAGTGACAGACTACTCATTACCTTCAAGGTATCCTCAGAACGATGATGTACTTTATAGAGAGAAATTCCTTACTGAAGATGGGAAAGCCCACTTCCGCCCAGTTGAACAGCCTAAGCTTTCTAAAGGAATTATACTCGTAACTGGAAGGGAAGTAACTCATTACAACACTGATGAACTAATAATTAGGTCAGGATTTCCTGAGATTCCCTTGGAAGTATTTATTAATCCTGAAGATGCTAAGTCTTTAGGAATAAATGATGGTGATGAAATTAAAATATCTTCAGAATGCGGTTCTGCGAAGACTAAAGTTAGAATATCTCAAGATATTGTAAAAGGTGTTGCCTTTGCTTACATGCATAATGCAGAAATAAATTATGTAGTATGTAGTGAAATGGATGAAGAAGTAAAGACTCCTAAGTTTAAATATACCATAGTTAGTTTAATGAAATGATGCATTCAATTTAAGTTCTTTCAATGATAAATTTGTAACCTAAATACTTTTAATCTGTGAAATTAAAGTTTTGTAAAAGTGATGTAAAAATGGTAAAATACTGCCCTAAATGTGGGTATCCTAATGCAGATGATGCAAAATTCTGCTTAAAATGTGGTTCGCCTTTGCCTTCTTCGTCTATATTGCAAGGCAGTTCACCTCAACCATCCCCTCAACTCTCGCCAGTGCAGCAACCTTCGGCTCCTTTACCAAAAAAGAAGATCCCAATGAAAGCAATAATAGGTGCAGTAATGGCTGTTATAGTAGTTCTAGTCGTATTCCTAGTAGTTTTACCGTTAATTTCTCCACATGGCATTAATGCCCTAGCTTCTACAGCTTCGAGTGAATTCGGAGGAAGTTGGAAATTATCAAAATGTAAATCTGCTACTGGAATTTATATAGGCAATAAAACATATGAAGTAAAATACTTGAACGGAACCACAATAAAAGAAACTAGCTCAAAGTTAGGATTGTCGGGATTGCAGTTCTATATTGGTCTTTTCCTTTCAATATTGCCTATGGGATCTTCGAACTACTATATGCCCACGGTCCATTTAATTTATCCAGTAAAGATTGTTACAGCAATGGCTAACGGTACAGTGAATGGTCATAAAGCCTTCATTCTTGTAGTGGGAATTCATTATAATACTACGTCTAATCCAATATACGGCATATATACAAAATTTAATAAAATTCTCACGAACTCTAGCTATTCATCTACAATTTCTCATCTAGAGGCAAAAGCCAAAACCGAAGGCGCAAAGTGTTTTGTAATCTCATCATTTAACGGTATGGATTACATTTTCATGTCTACATGTAATCATACTCAACTAAGTCAGTCACTTATGCCGAATGTGATTCCTAAATGTTGCATAGTTTCCGCGGGTACATTTGTCGGAATCTCAAATACCGATGAAATATTAGTATGGGTAATAAACGTAGCCCCTACAAACTCTCAAATCCAAGGAATAGTTAGTCAAATACAAAGTTGTCTATAAATTCATTTCCTTTTTATAATATACGTCTTGCTATAGAAATTGGACTATGTAGTGAAATGGATGAAGAAGTAAAGACTCCTAAATTTAAATATATTATAGAGTTAGTTTAATGAAATGATTAGTTCAATTTGAGTCTTTTTTAGGATAAAATTTGTAACCTACAATGTTTTTAATCGGTTAAACTAAAGTCTGTAAAGTGATGTAAAATGGTAAAATATTGTCCTAAATGTGGGTATCCTAATGCAGATGATGCAAAATTCTGCTTAAAATGTGGTTCGCCTTTGCCTTCTTCGTCTATATTGCAAGGTGGCAATACACCTCAACAACAGCCTTCTCCACAACCGCCTCCTCAACCTCCAACCTATCAATATCCTTACATGCCACAACAACCTCCTAAAAAGAAGATTCCTTTGAAGGCTATAATTGGCGGAGTAGTTGCAGTAATAGTAGTCCTAGTAGTATTTCTAGTTGTCTTACCGTTAATCTCACCACACGGGATTACAGTTTTAGCATCAACTGCAAAAAGTGAGTTTGGCGGAAGTTGGACTCTTCAGAAAAATCATTCTGGAATTGAAACTGAAATAAGTGCTTGTAAATATTCAATTTCGTTTTCAAATGGGACAACAAAGACCAAATATCTTACACGTTTAACATTCCTTTTTATGCAATCTTAATTGCGGAATTGCTCATGAACTGCATTATTGTGGAGTAATAAGTCGTATGTATATTAAGGCATATACTACAGTTTATCCTGCTAAGGCAGTTTTTGCCAACCTTAACGGTACAGTTAACGGTAAAAAAGTTGTCATACGCGTATTTGCGGCTAGTTGGAGTTCCTCCAATAACGGAGCGTCAGAACTTTATAAAGATCTTAATTGCGCAATGAAAAACCCATCAGCACTTAGCAGAATGGAAAATAACTATAAGTTTTTCGGAGACAATATTTCTGTTTCGACTTATAATGGCTTAGATTTCTATCTATCTGAAACTCATAATCGCGTTGAATTCGTTGGAGTATCTAATAATGAAGAAATAGAAATCTTCATATCCGGAATTAACGCAAGTGCTTCTCAAGTAGAGGCGTTAGTCAATAACGTAATGAGTTGTCTATAATAGGAAATAAATTACTCTTTTTTCCTTTACTCCATGTTTAAATATCCTTTTTCTCTTCTCTATGTATGGAGAGGGCTTGGAGAGGGTTTGCAATAATTTATGCAACCAAAAGTAGGATTGCCGAGAAACTCTGTGAAGAACTTAAGAAAAGGGAAGTACCATGTTCACTCTTCTCTTATAAGGAGGCAAACTTTGAGAAGATATGGAACTGTTACGATGGGATAATCTTCACCATGGCGTTGAGCGGTGCAGTTAGAACAATATGCAAATACGCGAAAAGCAAAGACAAAGATCCTGCAGTTATTGCAGTAGACGATGAAGGAAAATTCGTAATTCCGATATTAGGAGCACATTGGGGAGCTAACGAATATGCAGAAGAGGTCTCGAAGATATTAGGTGCAACCCCGGTAATTACTACTGCGAGCGAATTATCAAACGTCACTAGTGTAGAAGAGTTTGCAAGGTTAGTTAACTGTAAAATACTTAATGTTGAAAACGTTGTTAAAGTGACTTCAGCACTACTTAAAGGGGAAGAAGTTTGCGTAAAAGGCTTAAAGTCTTTGCCCAAGGTCAAGGGGAAATACAAGACAGGAGACGACTGCAAGTACTTTATTGTAGTAGGAGAGACCGGAAGTGATGAGAATACAGTTTATCTGAAACCTCTAAGGCTATCTATAGGCGTTGGAAGTAAGATAGAGGCAGATGAGGAGACAATAGAAGAAGCAATACTTTTTGCATTAAGGAAGATAAACGCTGATTTATCCCAAGTTGAGGTCATATCTTCTATAAGAGAAAAAGTTGGAAAAGTTGCGGAAAAACTAGGAGTAAAATTCAGGCTAATTTCCTTAGACGAGGTCAATTCTTTTGAAGACGAATGCCTTTCTCCTCAAAGTCAGAAGCTTAAGGAACTTGGAATAAAGAACGTTGCAGAGGCTTGTGCTTTAATATCTGCAGGGTCTAACTCTAAGCTTATTTTAAGAAAAATTCCTTATAAAGGAGAAGTAACAGTTTCTATTGCTTCAATCGGTGAATGAAATGCTTTACATCGTTGGCGTAGGTCCAGGAGATCCTGAGTTAATTACAGTAAAAGGTCTAGACGTCATAAGAAAGGCTGAAGTAATAACCGGGTGGGGGAGCGTAATAGAAAGGTTCTCAAAGTACGTCGAGGGAAAAGAAGTCATCCCATTAAATTATAGGGAGGAGGCAAAACTGCTCAACGAGGTAATGGAGCTAGCCAAAAACAAGGAAGTAGCGTTTTTAAACCATGGTGACCCTGCAGTTTCTGACTATCAGCTTCTAGATAAATTGAAAAAACTAGCTAAAGAGCACGGAGTTGAGCTTAACATAATTCCGGGGGTTTCCTCAATAATTAGAGCTTTACAAATAGTTGAGAGGGACTTAACTCAAGTTATAGTTATAACGCTTCATGTTAGGGGAGAAATTGATTATTCAAAGCTTAATGCTCTAGCTAGGACTGGGAGGGATTTATTAATTATCCCAGAACCTTATCCTGACGGAGTAAAGAAGATAGCCCTTCAATTTGAGAAAGAAGACCCTACTTTAACAATTATGGAGAAATTAACGTATCCTGATGAGAAGGTTTGGAAATATAAATGTAGTGAAATAATAAAGGGTGACGCTAAATTTGGGGATTTAACTATAGTTTATGTACCTTCAGTTTATTAACTTCTATGGGTAGAAGTTACTTCTAGGGGTAGAAGTGCTATTTGACCCGGCACCGAAAATTAGGAGAGAAGATTTCTTTGATAGAGAAAAGGAAATTGAAAGAATAAAATCCCTATTATCTCCGACAACTCTAGTGTTAGGTTTAAGGAGAACTGGAAAATCACCACTAATAAGAATTTCGTTAGAGGAATTAGGTTATCCTTATGTTTATATAGATTTAAGGAAATTTGAGGAGAAAACTTACATTAATTATAAAGATTTTATTCTAGAAATTCAAAACGAAATTAATAGATTAACTAAAAAAATTCCCTGAACTTATTAATTTTCTGAAGAAAATTAAGGGAATAAAAATAATGGACAACGAAATTTATTTCGGCTGGGGAAAGGAGAATAGAGTAAGCTTTTCTTCCATCGTAGATTCCTTAAATGATTGGGCTGAAGATAAGGTAATTTTAGTCCTCGACGAAGCTCAAGAACTTCATAAAACGAGAGGGTTTAACATATTACCTACTTTAGCTTATGCCTTTGATAATTTGAGGAAAGTTAAAATAATACTCAGCGGTTCAGAAATGGGTTTATTACTAAAATTTCTAAAATTAGAAGATTCAGAATCTCCATTATTTGGTAGAGCTTTTTCAAGAGTTGAACTAAAACCTTTCACCAAGGAAGATGCGGTAGAATTCCTTAGGAGGGGATTTAATGAACTGAAAATAAATTTCAGCGACTGTGAGAAGGTTTATAATGAACTAGGAGGAATTCCAGGTTGGTTAACTTATTTCGGTTTTAGATATTATGAAATAAGAGAATTTGATAAAGCAATGAATGAAACTTTAGCTTATGCTAAGAAACTCATCATAAATGAATTTGAGCATTTTTTGCTAGATAAAATGATAGCTAAGGAAAGATATTATACTATTATGAGGTCAACAGTTGATTGCAATAATTGGAGTGGAATAAAAAATGAATTAGAGGCAAAAGAGGGAATAAAAATTTCTGACTCAGAACTTAGTAATTACTTAAATCATTTACTCGATTCCTCCTGGTTAACTAAAGTTGACGACAAATATTGTCCCTCAGAGCCGTTAATAGGTAAGGCTTTCAAACAATGAAAACTTTATGCTTTATAGAGTAGTTCAATTCTTATCAATTGGTTATACATGGTTAGTCCTTAAAGGTCAAGGTAATGTAGTATGTATATAACAAAACTATCTGACATATGATTTCTACTATTCCACAGAGTTATATGCGTTGTGTACTGTCCCGTGTACCTTTGACCTTCAGGGTCTAACTAAGTATAAACTTACTTTTAACTCGATAATGAGACTTAACGCCTAAAGCGAAGAGACCAAAAATAGGTTTATAAAATATATTTATATCCTGGATAAGCTATCCATTAATGTGGATACAGCAATAATAATCATAACCCACGGTTCCAGAAGGAAAACCTTTGTAGATGATATGGAAGGAGTAGCGAAATACATTGAAGAGAAATTATCAATACCGGTTTATCTGTCTCATAACGAATTTACTGAACCGAATTGGAGGAACTTAGTCTCATCATTATTGGAGAAAGGAATTAACAAGTTCATATTTGCCTTAGCTTTCCTAGGTAGAGGAAATCACGTAGCTAAAGATATAATGGGTTCATTTGAAGTTAATGAATTTTATAAATGGGAGGAAGCTCAGTACGAGAATAAGAAAGTTAAGGTTTATTTCACTAGACCTTTAGCAGATTCTCCACTAGTAAAGTTATCATTACTTTATAGGATATCTTCAGCTGTGAGGAAAGATGACTCCTTTAGATTTTTGGAAGATCCTGAAGAAATAGAAGAGAATTCCATGGAGTTATCGAGGCAGAAAGTAAGTGAAATAACTGGAAAAAATGGAGAAGAGCTAGAAATAATAAGTAGAGCAGTTTATGCAAGTGGAAACCTAGAGATTGCAAGGCATATTTACATAAGTAAAGACGCAATAGAGATGGGAGTATCAGCATTAAAATCTGGCGTAGGGATACTAACTGACGTTAAGATGGTTAAAGCAGGATTAAGGTGGAACGCTGAGAATTATTTAGATGATGCACTAGAGCTTGCTAAAAAATTAAAAATAACTAGAACAGCCGCAGGAATAAGGATAGGACTTTCAAAAGAACCTAAAATTGCGGTAATAGGTAATTCTCCAACTGCACTAGTTGAGGTAATTAAGATGCACGAAGAGGAAGGAGTAGAAGTACCTTTAATAGTAGCAACTCCACCTGGATTCACTAACGCAGTTGAGGCAAAGGAGAGGCTTATTTCCTCTGATATTCCTTGCATAGTTCTGAGAGGAAATTACGGAGGAAGTAATATTGCAGTTTCAATTATGAACGAAATAATTCGTTACGCTCGTGGTAAAAATGGGTAAGATATTCGTTATTGGAATAGGCCCAGGAGGAAAAGAAACTAGGACTTTAGAGATGCTTGAGGCAATAAGACAGAGCGACGTAGTAGTAGCTTACACTACTTACGCTAAGCTAATTCAAGACCTGCTTGACGGGAAGGAAGTAATAACTGCAAAGATGAGGGAAGAAGTTTACAGAGCTAAAGTTGCAATTGAGAAAGCAATGGAAGGTCACACGGTTGCAGTAGTCTCAAGTGGTGATCCTCAAGTTTACGGTATGGCTGGACTAGTTTACGACATGGCTTGTAAAAACAACGTAAACGTTGAAATTCAAATAATTCCAGGAGTAACTGCCGCAAACGCGGTTGCCGCAAAGTTAGGCTCTCCCCTCTCCATGGACTTCGCAGTAATCAGTCTCAGCGACTTGCTTATTCCTCCTGAAGAAATCCTTACCAGAGTAAGGAAAGCAGCGGAAGGTGACTTCGTCATTGTGCTTTACAACCCTATAAATAAGCCGTTACTTTTAGAGGCTATGAAGATTATTAAAGATGTAAAGAAAAAAGGAGATACGCCAGTAGGAATTGTTAAATCTGCCTATAGGGAAGATGAGGAAGTTTTTGTATCAACTTTGTTATCTTGGGAGGAGTTTTTGAATAAAATAAATATGATTACAACTATTATTGTGGGAAATTCAAAGTCTTATATTTATAACAATAAAATAATAACACCAAGAGGATACGAGAGGAGGTACGATCTACACGTCGTTGATTCAAACTCTTAAAAGGTTTGGAATAACTACTGGAGCAGTAGCCGCTGCGGCTGCAAAAGCTTCAGCAATTTACTTGACAAAGGGCGAAACTCCTTCCTCTGTTACAATTCCAACTCCAATAGGTATCAGGATAGAGATACCAGTAGAAGAATACTTTGAAGGAAAATGCGCAAAAGTGAAGAAGTTCTCAGGAGATAATCCTGACGTTCTTGACGGTCTAGAAATAACCGCATGCAGTGAGCTTTCAGCTTCGGTACAAATTATAGGAAGTAAAGGAATTGGAACAGTCACCAGGCCTGGTTTGAAGTTGGAAATAGGAGAAAAATCAATAAGTCCTATAGCTAGGCAGATGATAATAGATGCGTTAAAGGAAGTTACGGATAAGGTAAAGGTTACTATAATTGTTCCTAATGGAGAGGAGCTGTCAAAGAATACAATGAATCCTGACGTAGGAGTAAGCGGAGGAATTTCAATTTTGGGAACAACAGGAATTGAATACCCAGTAAGTGATGAGGATTACATTGACCATATAAAAACTGAAATGTGCGTTATTAAAGCAACCGGAAACAATAAAGTAGTTCTAGCTCCAGGAAATACAAGCTTCTCCTTCGCCAAGAAAATCTACGGTGATGTTGTGGTTAAAATAGGAGACAGGATAGGAGACAGCATAAAGCTTGCAATAGACGAAGGATTTTCTCATGTAGTAATAGTAAGCCTTCCAGGGAAGATAACTAAAGTCTCTGCAGGCCTTCTAAACACTCACAGCAAATTCGGAGACGCGAGGATAGAAAGCATTGTTTATGCGTCAGTTGTTTCTGGGTTATCAACAGAAAAAATAAGGGAAATAGCAAACTCATTAACAGTTGCTGAAGCTTTAGAGTCTCTCTCTTTAGAAGAGAGGAAAAAAGTAATGAGTATAATTGCCAAGAGAGTTCTTTCCCGTTTATCTAAGTTTCAAGTAAAGAAAGGCGTTATAATTTTATCGGATGACGGACAAGTTTTGGCAGAGGAAGGTGATCTTTAGTGTTAGGAATTCCGGATGAAATGTTTATAAGAGATGAGAAAATTCCAATGACAAAAGAGGAAATAAGGGTAATTGCAATATCAAAGGCTAAGCTCTTTCATGGGGCAAAATTTGTAGATATAGGTAGTGGGACAGGAAGTGTTACAGTTGAGGCAGGGCTTTATGTAGGAAGCAAAGGAAAAGTTTACGCTATAGAAAAAGATCCTAAGGCTATAGAACTTACTAGAAAGAACGTTGAGAAGTTTAACATTAATAACGTGGAAATAATACAAGGAGAATCTCCTTCTGCGTTAAAGGAAATAAAAGAGGAAATAGATGCAGTATTTGTAGGCGGTTCAGAAAATCTGGATGCGAGTATAATTGAGGTAGATAGATTGCTTAAAAGTAAAGGAAGGATTGTCCTTGACGCTATATTATTGGAAACAGCAGTAAAGGCTATATCGGTTCTGTCTTCATTGAACTATAATCCTCAAATAATTGAGGTAATTGTAGCAAAGGGAATGAATACTTCTAAAGGTTATGCAATGATTTCAAGGAATCCAATTTTCATAGTTTACGGTGAGAAGCCTTGATTTATGTAATAGGTTTAGGTCCAGGAGATCCAGAATTAATTACTCTAAAGGCAATGAAGGTCTTATCAAGTGCTGAAGTAGTATTCGTTCCTTACTCTACCGGTACTAACAGAAGTTTGGCCTTAGGAATAGTTGAAAAGTTTACAAAAGGTGAAATAGTTACATTAGGCTTTCCAATGAAGAAGGAAGTAAGCGATGAGGAACTGAAGGCAATAGCTAAAACAATCTGTGAGAAAGCTAAGGAAGTCTCTGCGTTTGTAACCTTAGGAGATCCAACACTTTACAGCACTTTCTTCAGAGTCTTCTCGTTCTTGAACTGCCAGGAGGTTGAAATAATTCCAGGAGTAACTTCAATTACTGCCTGCCCTTCGAAAATTAAAATTCCTCTAGCTCTGAAAAATGAGGCTATAGCAGTTATTCCTGCAGACAGGCTTGATTTAATAGATTTAGCTAAAGGAAAATTTGAGGCTATAGTAGTAATGAAAGCTAATGAGAATTTAGAAGAGATTAAAAGTATCCTTTCTTCTTACGAAATAATTTACGCAAGGAGATGTTACATGGAAGGAGAGAAAATTGATGAATTAAAAGGTAATGAAGAAAAGGACTATTTTGCAACTTTAATATGTAAGGTGAAGGAAAAATGAAAGGTAAGATAGCCTTTATAGGCTCTGGTCCTGGAGATCCTGAGTTAATTACCGTTAAGGCAAAGAAATACATAGAAGAAGCTGATGTGATACTTTACGCAGGATCTTTAGTAAACCCAGAGATATTGAACTGGGCTAAGAGGGGAGCTGAAGTGATAAATACTGCCGAGTTAACACATGAGGAGATCGTTAATATCATGATTAAGAAGGCTAAAGAAGGTAAGTTGGTTGCTAGGCTTAAATCTGGAGATTTCTCAATTTATGGAGCTTTAAATGAGGAATTACAAGCTGTAAAAAAGGAGGGAATAGATCACGAGCTTATACCGGGGATAACTGCAGCTATTGCCGCAGCAAGCTCCTTGGGTATAGAACTTACTTTACCTAGAGTTTCACAAACGGTAATTATTACCAGAGCCTCTGCTTCAGTCCCAATGGATGGTTCAATAAAGGATTACGCCCCTTTCTTAAATAAGGGAGCGTCAATGGTCATCTATACTGGTGTCCATGTTATAGATAAAGTAGTTGAAGAACTTAAGGAAGGAGGAGTTTCAGAAAATTCTCCAATAGCTGTAGTTTACAAGGCAACGTGGAAGGGAGAAGAAAAGATAATCAAAGGTACTTTAAAGGACATTGCCGAAAAAATTAAGGAGGAAAAAATTACTAGGGATGCGGTAATTGTTGTAGGAAAAATACTTACTCCTGAGAAGTTTAATTTTAAATCAAGTGCTTATGACGAAAATCATTATACCAGTTTTAGGGTTGCTAATCAAGATAAGCTGAAGTATTTTGAAGCTAGATATTCCATTGATAAAATATTCGGTGAAGAGTACTTAAAGGAGCTAATACATGCGATAAGAGAAGGTAAAGGTAACGAAAATGAGCTAATAACTAAAGCTGAAAAAGTTTTAGCTGAAGCTAAAATTAATCCCGAATTAAGATTGGAAGCTGAAGAAGTTATAGCAGAAGGAAAAAGAAGAAAACATTAACTTAAATAATAAGAAAGGAAAATATCTTAGGTCGCTATTGTTTGCTCTCTCCGCCTTGTGACTGTCCCTTTGATTTCTTTCCTTTCTTTGCCATTCGTGATCTAAATAAATATTATGAGAAAGAGGATTTATAAATATTATTAACATCACTTTTATTAAATACTAATGATAAACCATAAGGAGAAATAGATATAATTTTTTAATATTCTCGCTTTAAATCCTTTATATTATTTCTATTTATCATTCAATATCTATAAATAGTATTCAATACTCTCTTAATAGTGAACGAGAAAAATTACACGTATCTTTACGTCATAACCTTATTTCTATAATTAGAGAATAGAATGAATTTGACTTAATATCCACTATTATCAACAAAGAAAAAAGTTTTTCCGTTAACTTCATGTTTTCTTATCTTCACTTCGTAAGTTTTACTCAGAACTTCCTCAGTAACGTCAGAGGACTTACCTTGATATATTACTCTTCCTTCCTTCATTATTATGGCTTTTTCAGAAATATTCAGAACATCAAGCTCGTGGGAAGTTATTAGGAATTCCTTCCTTCTGCCCATTTCAACCATGGTGTTCATTATTTTTACTTTATTTGCTAAATCAAGGTTAGAGAGAGGTTCATCCATTATAATTAAATCTCCTTCGGTTAAAGCTTTGCAGATAAGCGTAAGCCTTTTTTCACCACTGCTTAAAGAGTAAAATTCCCTATCTAAAAAGGTCTCAATGCCTAAGATTTTTGCGTTCTCCAGATAGTCATCAATTCTCCTCTTCTTTTCTCCTGAGAGAAGTACATCTCTAACCTTCATTTGTGCAGGAAAGAACTCTGATGGGACATAAGATATCTTCTTTTCAATCCGAATTTCTCCTTCAGTAGGCTTTACCATACCTATCAAAGTTCTCAATAACGTGGTCTTTCCAGAACCGTTAGGGCCTAGGATAATGTTTATTCCTCCATCGGTTGAAAAAGTTACTTCATGGAGGATTTCCTTGCCTCCTAAATTGACTTTAATACCCTTCACTAACACGACCCTTCACCAAGACATAAATGATTATTGGAGAAGCTAAGACTGAAGTTATTGCGGTAATTGGAATTACAAAACCCAAGGCTCCGCTCGCAATAATATTACTGAGCATCATAATTGAAGACCCTAGTAAGGCGGAGAATGGAATAAGCGTAGATGAATTACCTCCCACAGTCCTTCTAACTATGTGAGGTACAATAATTCCTATGAAGCCTATTATGCCCACTTGTGAGACTATTATACCTACTATTATACTCAGGAATATTATCCATGCAGTTCTGTATTTGCCTGGGTTGATCTTCTTTGCATAAGAGAGCTCATCGCTTATATGCACTAAATCTAACTTCCTACTCTCTATAACTGCTAAGATAACCAGAGTTAAGACCAAGAATCCCAGCACTTCATCATAATCATAGCCTACTATTTGAATTTCTCCTAATAACCAGAATAATGGAGGAGGCACTTGAGGATACTTGTACTCTATCGCCTCAAGCAGGACTGTGAGTAGCGAAGAGAACAAGTAGGAAACTACTACTCCGCCAACTATTATCCCGTAAACGCCAGTCCTTTTACCTATTGCTAAGGTAATTATAGTTGCTATAAAGGAGAAGATGAAAGCGACAAGAGGAGAGAAATAAATTATCCAATTGAATGGGAAATTAAAAGCAAGGAGAAAATAAGCCATGACTGCACCAAATGCCCCCCCAGAAGCTGT
Organism: Acidianus sp. HS-5; assembly: GCF_021655615.1. Classification (GTDB taxonomy): domain Archaea; phylum Thermoproteota; class Thermoprotei_A; order Sulfolobales; family Sulfolobaceae; genus Acidianus. The sequence goes on along the minus strand of NZ_AP025245.1, from coordinate 761,173 downwards.
ACCGCTTACGTATGGGTCCATTAAGGGATTTCTCAAAAGGAGTTGCATTATTGCTCCGGCAATTGAGAGGGAAGCTCCTATTAACGCTGCAGCTAATACTGTAGGAATCCTAATCTTAAAGAGAACTGTGTAGTAAAAGCCGTGAGGAGAAAAGATCTCCTGAAGTGGAATGTAAATTTGACCGTAAATTAATGAGACCAAGAAGGATATGGGCAAGGAAAAAATCATTATTAACATAAAAAGGAGTTTTTTTTCTAACATTCAAAACACCGGCATTTGAGGGTTAATGCACTTCTCTATCCAAGACCATGTTATTTGATGAGGCGCAGTTCCGTTAATTATATCGTGGAATAGTAGAACTGCGTAAACTGCTAGAGGTCCAGGTTCATTAGTTAGATACGAAGATCCACAGCAAAGGAAGTAAACATTTCCATTCTTGTAAGCTTTAACATTTTGAATTCCTGGAATATGTGAAAGTAAGTACTTAGTATATGATATATTATACACAACATTCACTACGAGAATATCCGAATTAGCCTCTATCAGCTTTCCTGGGCATAATTCATTGTAATTTACGCATTCACCAAAGGTGTTAATTCCTCCTCCCAACTGTATTAAAGTATTTATGAATACGTTACCTCCTGCAGTCCAGAAGTAATAATTAGGACATATCCAGTCTATGTAAGTTACCGTAATATCTCCCGTAGTCGAGAATTCTTGTAATTTAGAATTCATCCAGTTTATTAACTCCTTAGATGAGTTAGTAACATTAAAGTATTTTGCTAAGGAACATATGCAACTTTCAATTTGATAGAAATTTGATGCGTAGTCAGCATTAGTTAAGAAAATTTTTATTCCTGCCTTCTGGATACTGTTAACACAATTATAAAGAAGCCCTTTTTCTCCAACAACTACCGTAGGGTTAAGTGCTACTAATCCTGAGATGTTTACTGGAGAAATTTCTGGAAATACTGTAACATTACTGTGTACGCAGGAAGTCTTGTTTATCATCTTTAAAAGACAGTAAGAATAATGGTCAACTCCTACAATATGTTTTCCTAAACCTAGGGCAATTAAGTCTTGAGTATCGCTAGGGGTTATAGATACTATTCTCAAGTCTTTTGTTGTTGTAGAAGGAGTAGCTGTTTGCTCTGTTGATTTCTTTAGTAATTCATAGACTCCAATTCCACCTATTATTACTAAGATTACGATTGCCAAACCGACAATTTTTAGGTTCATGACTATATACTTGTATAGCCTATCCATATTATAAAATTAACTTCAGTTTTATATCTAAATATTTAGAGTTGTATTCGTTTTTAAATATTCATAATCAATCAAAATATTTATTAACTGGAAAATATTATTCTTAGTAAATGGTGATATAAAGTGGTTAAATATTGTCCTAGGTGTGGTTATCCTAACGTTGATGATGCTAAATTCTGCATGAAGTGTGGCTATCAATTACCTCAATATATTCCTCAATCTCCTCCACCTACATTACCATCAACACAACAACCAAATTTTCCGCCTCCTTCACAGCCTTCAGCTTCTCAACAACCTTCAACTCCTAAAAAGAGAGCTCCCGTACTTGCTATTATCGGTGTAGTAATGGTAGTTGTAGTAGTACTAGCAGTATTTTTAGTGTTTTTACCACTATTCTCTTTTCACGGTATTACAGCTTTAGCTTCAACAGCGTCAAAGGAGTTCGGCGGAAAGTGGGTAACTGTTAAATGCAAGTCCGCAACTGCTACATATGTAGGTAAAGGAGTCTACGAAGTAAAATATTTTAATGGAACCACGGTTTACGAGAACTATGACGAAATTAAATTCTGTTGCTTTAATAACGTTTTATCGGGTTTATCTTCCGTAAGTGCTAACTCATATTTTCAAATAAATTACTATAATGTGTATCCTGCTAAAGTGGTTTTTACATTAGTTAATGGCACTGTTAATGGAGAAAAGACTTACATCCTTGCGGCGGGAGCTTATTATAATATAACTCCTAATCCTGCATCAGAAGGATACTCTTCAATTAATTCTGTCCTATCTAATGCTTCATACTCCTCTTATATTTCAGAATATGAAGCCTACTTGAAATCTCAAGGAATATGCGTTACAATTTCGACGTATAATGGTCTAGATTATTTATATATGTCAGTTTCTAACTATACGATGTTAAGTGAAACTCAAGCGCCATCTTCTTTAGGGGGATACTCTATACATTCATTAAGTGAATTCGGAGGAGTATCAAACAATGAGGAAATTGTAGTTATTACTATAAATCTAGTTCCTACACTTTCACAAATGGAAACAATGGTTAGCCAAGTACAAGGATGCTTATAATTTTTAAGAAATTTTTTAATTCAATTTTATAAGAGTTTAAGCAATAATCTCATTTAGAACTTAGTTTGAATCAAGTACTGTTTTTAATCGTTTTTAACTCTGTAGTAAAATTTTGCTATCCAAAAACCTTTTATCAACTAATATCATGATTTGAAAATAATATATAGTTTACTAAAACAAAATTATTATGTCATCTGCATGTCAATGCTAGGTCAAATTTTAGAATGCCTAGTTCTGTAGTTCAAAATTTAATATCTAAGTAAATATTCTCTTTCAATGAGGAAACTGACTACCGAGGAATACCTTAACGAGTATTTACCTAAGTTAAATGAAAAGGAGAGCTATCTCTTTTACTTGATTTCAAGAGATAGAGAAGCTAAAGAACAGGGGTTAAAGATAGATAAAGTACTATATAGAGTATGGAATGTTGAGACTTTGAAGGCAGTAAAAATTCTCTTATCAATAAGGGATAACGTAGAGTTTGAGGTTAGAGGAATAAAGATAAGGAAGGAATGGATAAAGGTAATGCATGTTCTAAATCCCGTCAACATGTCAAAAGCTTCAAAGGACACCGTAGTACGGTACATGCAGGAATGCGAAAGAAAGCCTGACATTTCCAAGATATTCTTCTCTGAACTCCCAAGGCATATAGATTTCAAGATTTTCATGGTAGATGTCGATTCAAAGGATAGGAAAATTATTGAACAAATGAAGGACTTAAAACCAAGGTTAGTTATGACGACAAGGAGGGGTTTTCATATTCATTTCTGGAAAGAGGATTTAGAAGACCCTCAGATTCTCTTTAGACTTAAGGACGTGGAAGTAAAGACAAGGGATTCAATAGAGTATGTCCCAATTAGTCAAGGTAAGTTCACCCCAGAGGCTTATGAAATCATTGATATCGAGGAAATAAATAACCTAATCAGTTAGTTTCAATGAGTTATTTGATTTAAAGGACAGATTTTTAAATGTTAACTTATATTCTTCTCGAAATGAAACTTAGGCTAGAAATTACCTTAGGATCGCTTCTCTTCATCTCTTCTTTCTTTCCTCATTACTGTTTATCGTTACTTGCAATAATTTCTGCTGCAGTAATTTTGAAACTGAAATATTTTCCGCCTTTTGTTTCAGCACTTTTACTTCTTTCTTCGCCCTTTCATGCGCTTCTAGCTCTTTTTTCTTTTCCACTCCTTTATTTGGATAGGAAATCTTCATTATCCTTTAGTTTAGCTACACTTTTCTCTCTTTTAACTCAGAATTACCTTATTTTATTCTTAGCAGGTGCTTTGGAGAAAAAAGGGCTAATAATTTCCGGTATAATGTTCCTAATATTGAGCGCTGTTCTAAGTATGAATTCCTTAGGTAATATTGCTTATTTTCTCTTAATTTCAGGAGTAATTTCTGCAATAATCGAGGGAAGAATATCACTCAGAACGTCAGCAGTAATCTATTTATCAGCACTAGCTTTTTACTTTAAATTACCTTTCCTTATTCCAGCAATTGTTTCTTTCTCTCCATTAGTTTCCTTACTTTATTCTCCCTTCTATCCGTATTTTGCAATTATATCCTTAAAATATGCTAGGAGTTTTAAAAAGGTAAAGATCCTAAATTATTTACCTCCATTATTTTCTTTCATTAACCCTTCGCTCTCAATATCTTCATTATACGATGTTGTTAAGGGCAAAGAGTTATTTCTTTATATACTCCTACCTTTCTTTTCCTTAGTGTACTTCGTAATAGAAGGAGAATATCTTCAAGAAGAAATACTCTTCTTTTCCTTAGCCATACTTTTTATAGTAAACATGTTTCGCAGTCAATATAAGCCAATAGTCTCATTTATAGAAAAATACTACTATTTCTTTATTTCTGCATTATTGATTTTTATTTCAGTAAAGTTCTTCTTCTTTGACTTACATATTCTTACTCCCTTGATTTTATCATCTATTGCAATCTCTTTACCTGAATTCAAAATCAGCGTATACCCTCTTTTTGCGTCGTTACTATCTTTGATAAATCCCTTTGTGGGCATTTCTGCAGTACAGAGACTCTCACCACTTTTTGTACTTATACCTTTATTATTTTACTTTGAGTTTCATTATTCGGCATACTCAGTAATATTTTATATGATCGGCGGAGCTCTTAGTATATTTATAGTTAAGGATATTAAACTAAAGAAATTGAAAGTATTTGTAATACTAAGCTTATTATTTGTTTTAAATGCATTGCTTCTTTATGGTAATTACTTTTCCATTATCGCGGCAGCTGTGTCCATAATTTTCCTATTCTTTTTCAAGCGTGAGTTGAGACTTTCGGAAATCTTAGCATTATATTTCTCCTCTTTTCCTCTTTCCTTCATTTCAGGATTTTTTATTCCTCTTAAAGGCAGAATTAGTCTTTGCGTTATTTTGGTAACTGAGGCAGTAATAGCAATCCTAATAATGAAGACAGTTCCGATTACGTCTCCTATTTTAACTCACATTTTATATCATGTTTGAGGACGTTAGGAATAAAATAATGAAAATTGTGAATTCTCATCCCTTAGTAATGTATAAAATAGAAACAGAATATTTAGATCCTCCTACATATAATAACGATGAGCTTTATAATCTTGCCAAGGAGCTTGAAGAGATTACATACCCTACTAGGGAGGACGATTACGTTAGAGTTTATTATTTTTTCTTCTCTCCTGTAAAGCTAAAGGAAGTAATAAAGCTTGTACCTATTAGTTTAGTTTATCTCAAAAAGTTTGACGCGTACGAGTTATTCATAAATACGAGAGGGAAAATAAGGATAGGCAAGGGGAATAAAGAAGCTGATGAGATGGTTAAGAATCTGTTACTCAGAGTCCTGGAATTCTCTAAGTTTCAAATTAATAGAGGAATATTCATAACTGTTGAGGACATAGATAAGCACTACTTAGAAGGTAAAGTAAGGCTGAAGTATGTAAGAGATCCAGTAATTACTTTGGAAGAGGCAAAGGACATACTTAGGCGCTATAAGGAAAACCTGAACAAGAGACTTGATAAGGAAATAAGTCTCAGGGACTACCTTGAAACTGTCAAGGTAATTTATGAGGCACTTGGCCTTGATACTAAAGGACATATTAAAGATCTTTATTCTCGATACGCAGACGGAAGAGATTGCGGAATGATGAACTTGCCTTTAGATAACCCTCCTGCTTTTAGGAAATGGCTTAATCAAGACTCTTCTTGTGGTGGTCATCCTTTTGAAGTGGTAAAAGGTGGCTTATTTACTTACGGTATTTTACTTTATCCTCCTGAAGAAGGAAGATATGTCCTCTCTCCTGGAGATTATTACGAGGAATATTATAAGGTGGTAAAGGAATTTTTAGCCAGGGAGATTCCTTTTAAATCTCCTGGTCTCGTCGATGCACTTAAAATTCTCACAGGTTTAAAAGAGGTCATAGTCAATGGAATAAACTCCTGCCCTAAGATGCTTATCCTTTATGACGACGTTAAAAATAAGAGGAGAATAAAATGGGAGGAAATAAAAGAAGTTGAGTATAGAAGAGAAAAATTTAGGATAAAAAATTCTAATACCTTATAGACAGCTCTGGAATTCGCTAACTATTGACTGAATTTGTGAGCTTGAAGGTGCTACGTTTATAGTTACTGCAATAATCGCCTCATGGGTTGTCGCTCCCCAAAATTCTCCAATTGCTGTCAAGTGAGATATCCCAAGATGAGACAATGCTGAATAAGGTACTGAAACAGAACTCAATAGTGTGGAATTGCTTGTTGCTATATAATAGTAATACATTCCGTTAAATGATGATATTATAAAGCAAGAATCCAATTGTTTTGCTTGAGACTCTCCCGCTGCGATTGAGGATGAACACTTAGTAATTAAATACTTTGTCATGTTAGAGAAATAATATGCAATATTTGGAGTAGAATTCCAATACATTCCCAACAGTACAATGACATCTTTCTGCCCGTTAACAGTGCCGTTAATTACAGCGAAGGAAATCTTAGAAGGATATTCCATAAAATTTGGCTGATAATACGTCCCTCCACTAGTGCTTATCAATGAAGATAAGCAGCCAAAAGGAATGGAGCAGATCTTCTTATACTCAGTAGTACCATTAAGATATTTGATCTCGTACTTCCCATTGCCAACATAAGTAGCTACAGCGGATTTGCACTTTGCCACGCTCCAATGACCTCCAAAATCGCTAGACGCGGTAGACGCTATACCATAAACTCCGTGCGATGGTGAAATTAATGGTAAAACAACTAGGAATACTACTAGAACCACTATAACAGCTACTACTCCGCCAAGTATTGCCTTTATTGGAACCTTCTTTTTAGGAGGCTCCTGGGGCATGTAAGGGTACTGAGAAGTTGGAGGCTGAGGAGGAGGTTGAGGTGATGATTGAGGAGAAGATTGTGGTGGAGCACCACCTTGTAGTATATAAGATTCTGGAAGTGGTGAACCGCATTTTAAGCAGAATTTTGCATCATCCACGTTAGGATAACCGCACTTAGGACAATATTTAACCACTTTATATCACTATTAAATATTTATATTCACTATATTATAAGCTTTTTCCTATCTATAAAAAATAAAGATATCATTTTTCAACAATTTTCCTAACATTCTTATCAAATGGAGGATATATTATTCCTTTTTCAGTTATTATCCCAGTAACATACTTTGGGGGAGTTACGTCGAAGACTGGATTATATACTTTAACTCCTTCCGGTGCAATGGGAATTCCCCTAATTGTTCTAACTTCGTTAGGATCTCTTTCCTCAATTTTCACGTCCTCAACTCTATTCTTTAAGTCAAAAGTTGAAACAGGGGCTAACGCATAAAATGGAATTCCTAATTCGTGAGAAATTACCGCCTCTTTAAAAGTACCTATTTTATTGAAAACATGACCGTCCGAAAGTATTCTATCTGCGCCTACCATTACGCTGTTCACCATTCCTTTATACAGAACAAGGCCTACTGCTGTGTCTGCAATTAAGGTTACGGGAATTCCATCAGTCATTAGTTCATAAACAGTAAGCCTACTACCTTGTAACCAAGGTCTCGTTTCAGGGGCGATTACTGAGACTTTAATTCCCAACATGTGGGCAACTTTTACTGGAGCAAGTGCAGTCCCTAGCCCAGTTCCAGTAGCTAGACCTCCTGCATTACACTGTGTAAGTACAGTGTCTCCGTCATTTATCTTCTCCAAACCATAAATACCCATCTGAAGTTCTGCCTCAAGCTCATCATCAAATATCTTCTTTGCGTCCCTTTTTAGTAAGGAAACTACTTCACTTACACCCTTAGCATCTCCTTGTTCAACGTACCTCTTTGCATTATTTAACATATTCGACGTAGCCCAGGCTAAGTTAACTGCAGTAGGTCTCGCTTGGTCTAGGATCTTTTTCGCTATGGTTAGTTTCTCTATAGCCTCTTCAAGGCTTGAAGGGATATCAGAAGTTAACGCAGTAACCATTCCGTAAGCTGCAGTAATACCTATTGCTGGAGCACCCCTCACTTTCATTAACTTAATTGCAGAGGCTATTCCTTCTGGATCTTTTAATTCCACATAAGTTGTTTCGAATGGTAGTGCCGATTGATCTAAGAGTGATAATGTGTTTTTCTCATCATTCCAGATTATTGGCTTTAGCTTGGGATTAAAGTTCTCTTTTAGCTCCTTTAACGAGACTTTCATGAGTATAATATTCCATGTGGGATTAAATTTTTACCGTGACGACGTAATTTTTATAACCTATTAAGAAAAAATAAATGGTATGTCTCAACAACAAGAAATTTTTATCACAACCGCTGATGAAATTCCAGGATACACAGTTATACAGATAATAGGAATAGTTGTAGGAGTTTCATTACTTTCAAAGAAATACGACCTAAGTAAAGAGGAGGAAGCTAAAAAATTCCTTGAGGAGTCTGAGAATGCTAGAGCCAACGCATTAAAAGAGATGCTACAAAGGGCTAAGGAGTTTAACTCCACTGCAGTAATTTCTGTTAGGTTTGATTCTCACAGGATAAACGATGAATACGATGAGATAATTGCTTACGGTACTGCAGTGAAGGTAATTAAGAGCGTTCATTAGTTTTTGTAATCCCTCTTTCCTTTTTAGTATAAGCGAACTGAAGTGATAGGCAGAATATTAATCCCATCAATCTTCTTGGTTTTAATAGGTGCAGGAGTAATTTACTTTACTCTTTCTTCTTTTTACTCAACTTATTGCTATTCTAAGATTATTCAGTTCGAATATTTTGCTTATAAGTACGTTAAGTACAACGTGACTGAATACCTATATGATCATTCAACATACCTTTACCTCGTAATAAATGCTAGTAAACCTATTTATGTTGAGGGAATATTCAACTGTGGGAAGGAAATTGTAAAGATGTGCAGAATAATGAACGGTTGTACAAAGTGTTTTAAAAAGATTCCTTGTACCACAAATGTAACTTATTTGAAGATACTTATAGGGGAATATTCAATATTCAAATATGCAAAGCCGAAAGTGGAAAACGCTATGATTAAAATTCATGATGGTATAGAAAAGTGTAATTACGTGCTTAGATATCATGCAAAAAACTGCGGTAATGTTCCGATATACGTAGTAGGGATATTCGTCCACATAGTTTGCAAGGAGTGTATAAATAATGGAAATAAGACTATAGTGATATATTGCTACAGGAATTATCATGTTAGTGTAAATAAATGGTTAGATCCTGAATGCACTTACAGATATTCTACACAAATCTATACTAAGCTGGTTTGCGCATGTATCACCATTTCTTATAATACATTATGCATGTCAATGCACAGTACTACCCATTCGTATTTTTAATTGCTTATACTTATTTAAGATCTGAGGAACCATTTTACATTCCTCTCGATAAGCATATCTTTTTATTAATATTCTTTTACTGGGCAATTCAAGCTTTTTCGAATTCGCTTTGTTTCTATAAATAGAGAAAATACTGCAACTTTAGCCGTTAAATACGTTTTCATAATGTGATAATTTAATTGAATATTTCTCTATTATTCCAATTCGTAATGTAGAACCTGAATCATACTTTTACTACATTCTCCGTTTATCGTTTATAAGAGAATAAGTTTATACATACACATAAAGAACATTATAGGATGATATTAACCGCAGACCCGGCAACATTCTATTCTCTTCCACCGCTTCCTGAGAGAGTATTACCACTCATAAGAAAGAATAAATATCCACCATACGGTCTCAGAAAAATTGAGGCAATAACTAACGCTAGAATTGTTCCTCCATCAAAGATAGGAAAGACTAACGTTTTAGGAATTTACGTTAACGACCCTTTTGCTTTAACTCCTCAATCTTCAGTAATAAGGGAAGCCTTTGGAGAAGAGCCAGGGTTTTATTACTCATTTAAGAGGTTTGCCTCTAAGATTAGGGAACTTAAGACAAGGTTTAATTTCAAGGTAATTGCCGGAGGTCCGGGGGCGTGGGAATTACTGGAGAGAAAAGAGAAATGGGTAGATACTATAGTTGTAGGAGAGGCAGAGAACGTAATCTTTGACGCAATAAAGAGAGAAGGAGTTATATGGGGTACTCCTGCGGAAAAGTTTTACCCCATAAAGTCTCCATCGGCAACGGCTGAAGTTGAGATAATGAGGGGTAACAGGAAAGTCCCTAGAGAGGTAATATTGAAGGAAATGGAAGTGCAATCGGTACAAGGTAAGGTTAACTTAATTTCCCCCGATTTATTCTCTTACGGTACTGAAGAGGAAATCCTTGAACTGCTTAGAATATCCACTAGATTCGGTAAAGTCTTCTTTAATCAAATAAGCTTGAGGAGTATAAGTAAGGTTGACGTAAGTAAGGTAAGTAAGACTCTGGGTCTAAGTGAGAGTAATTATAGAACACCCGTGTTAAGTAAAGAGCCCGGCGTGTGTAACCTAGACGTGGAAGATGAAGCAATTAAGGAGCTTAACAAGAATTTTATTTACCCCATGATCTTTTCGCCTTCTGATGCTCTCTCTTCCTTTGAGGGTCTTAAGGCTATAATTATTCCCCTACCGGGTAAGGACTATCCTAAAGCGTTGTACGAGGCATGGACTATAAGTAGAAGTCTTATTAGGAACAAGTTAATCGTAAGTCTGGTAGACAGAACTCTACTTAAGAATAAGGAAACAAAAGGAGAGTTCTTGAGGAAGTTGAATTTTAAGAATCCTCTACATCTTATTACGATAATCCTTAAATAGTTAAATTCGAGTTTATCCCAACGATCAAAAATTACTAAAAATTTAAGGTGAGTGAATGAATCCAGTAATTTATGATTTTAAAAGAGCCTTTTTACGCTGGTCCGTGGTAGGAGTTTTGATACTTTTTATAATTTTAGGAGTCGCAGAAGGTTACACTGAATACTATTCATCCTTAGGTAAAGTACCTCCCTCTGCTCATTACAATTTAAACTTTGTAGGAGTAGTGTCGAGGGGTAACGGAGTTGTTACGGTAAAGGGCTACGTCTTTAACAACCAAGGTAACCCTTTATCAGGTACAGTAGAGTTACTGCAGGGTGGTAGATGTATTTCGAGCACTACCTCTAACTCTTCTGGGTTCTTTATTATACGAGGCGCAAATCCCACGTGTATTATAGTAAAGTATTCAAGTTACGAGGAGAAAGGCATATTATCTCAAGGACTCCAAAAATTTGTAATTTATAACTTATCTTACTTTTATAACTTTAAAGTGACAAATTGTAAAAGCGTTGCAGTTATCATTGGAGTTAATAACTATGAGGGAAAATTAATCTTTGCTAATGTTTTCTGTAAAGGTTCATTGTATATGGCCTTTTACCCCAAACACGCAAATGCAAGCTGTATATACTATTATGTTAAGGGAGGTCACATATTACCTGTTTTTAAAGGTTCAATTTGTTATCAGACTATAAATTATTCCTCTCCCATCATGGTTAAAACAATTAGTATCCCTCATGGAACTGAAGATATTGCAGTTACTGAATTAGATAGTAATGGAAATTTGTATTCCACAATTTTAAATTATTATCCTATCCCATATCTCGAGTATTTAATATCCTATTGTTTAAGTGAAAGCGTAGACAAGGGTTTAAATTCAGCCTCACTAATCTTCCAGGCTTTCTTCCCAATTATCATGATATACTTAGCTTACATACTTTACACAAAGCCCTTAGATAGCGGAGCCATTGAGTTTATAATATCTAGACCTTTGACTAGAACTAACTTCTATCTTAATAGGCTTATAAGCGGACTATTGACGGGAGTTGTGTCAAGTTTAGTATTTAGTTTACTTTTAGGCGTAGTTTTCATTCCCTTAGTGCATTTCTTCCCATCTTTTGTTGTAAGTCTTCTTATACTTAGGATAATTCCTGCAGTTATGTTCTATTACATAATGACGTTTGCCCTTAGTAGTTTCATAAAATCTTCCAAGGTAGTTCTAGGAGCTTCTATAGGATTATATTTTGTAATAGGGATAATGTTACTGTTAGCTTCAATACAACATAACTATACTTTACTCTACTACGCTAATCCAACAGCAATAAGCGAAGTTGCAACATACATAATGTTTAGGTTAACCTTGGCTAATGCACCGTTTAACGTTTTATTCTCAATTATCTCTCAAATAGCCTGGTTAGTAGTTCCTTCGTTGTTATCTTATCTGAAGTTCAAGGGAATGGATTTGTGAGCCACTCACGAAGAGGGAATCTCCACTATGAATAGTGAAATTTACGCTTCCTTTATTTATAAAAAGCTTACTGTATAATCTGTAAAAGTATAATTAGCTCTTCCGGAAGCTCTTCACTTTCCTTTGATGCTGTTATGTAAAATTCCTTTTCGTCCTTAAGTATTTCAGCAATCTTTTTTATCTTCTCGTCAGGAATTCCACTATACTTGAACCAAATTCCGTTTATCCACATTTCCTTATACTTATTTAATGCCTTATCAGTTATCACGTATTTTCCGTCTGAAGTCTTCTGAAGGTAACCGTCCTTAATTAGGTCATTTAACGCCTTAGATAAACCAGCGTCAGACATTCCCGTCAATTTCTTAAGTTCAGAGAATGACTTAGGGGATTTACAGTGTTCTAAGATCGAATCCCTCTTCATAAGCTATACTCCTCATTTTTTATAATTCTTATGGACTTTATAGCTTGTGGCCCTGTCTTACCTTTCAATAACTCAAGTTCCGCCTCTTGATAAAGCACTTTATTTTTATTAAGGAATAAGATTAATGACTGAGCAGTTCTTTTCCTTACCTCTTCGCTCTCGTCCTCGTCCTTAGTGCTAAATATTGCCAAGTGTTTCAATTTTCCATCTTCAGAAACAGAGATACCTACGCCAACGTTGTTAAAACTTATGCCAAAGATCCTACTAGCCTCCTCGCCCGAGCCTTTATCTATTCTTAATTCATAACTTTCAACCTTCCAATTATCTCCTTTAATTTCCTTCAGGTTCTCCTTTTGCATATTAATGAACTTATCTATCAAGTCTTTCCTAGAATTTAATAATTCATTTAATTTATCTGGATTATCCTCGCTCATTTTACTTTACTTTAGTAAAGTGAAGTATATAAGCTTTTCTGAAGAGTTTCTTACGACAAGCTTTAATAATTTCTCAGTAGATTTTAGCTCGATGATAAGAGTAGAAAACTTAGTTAAATATTATGGAAAAATTCAAGCATTAAACGGAGAAAATTTCACTGTGAACGACGGAGAAATTGTTGGTTTTGTAGGTTTAAACGGTGCAGGGAAGACTACTACCATAAAGATTGCCTCTGGAGTAATTTACCCGACTTCTGGAGACGTTTTCATTGACAATTATAGTATAACTAAGGATAAGAAGAAGGCTTCAGAGAACGTAGGCTGGGTCCCGGAACTCCCCATCTATGAGCAGGACGTTAAAGCCCTTGATTATTTTGTTTACATTGCTGGCTATTACAAGATCCCTACCTCTGAAGCAAGAAGTATGGGGAAGAAGTTGTTTGAGGAAGTAGGATTGTCAGGGAGGGAAAACGATAAGTTGAAGAATTACTCTCAAGGAATGAAGAAAAGGTTTGCTTTAGCAGTTTCCCTTATCTCGAACCCAAAGAACTTTCTGTTCGATGAAGTGTTAAACGGTCTCGACCCTGAGGGGATGCAGTTCTTTAAGAACTTAGCTCTTAAACTTAAGAAGGAAGGTAAGACAGTGCTTTTCTCTTCTCACATCCTTTCTGAGGTTGAGTCGTTAGCTGATAAGGTAGTATTCCTCCATAAGGGTAAGATAGTGAAGGAGACGAGGATGGAAGACTTGAGGAAGATGATTTCTACTAATGCTTTGAGGGTCGTATTAAACTCACCGTCAGAGGAAGCGCTTAAAGCATGTTCAAGCTTCGGAGAACCAACGCTTAACAATGGAGTAATAATTATTAATAACTTCAAAGGGGACACGGAAGACGTTGCTAGAGTCTTAAAGCCTTATGGAGTACTTGAAATTGGATACGTCAGGCAAGATCTTGAGAGCTTGTTCTTTAAGATAATAGGTGAATCACAATGAACCCTATTCTTTATGATTTTAAAAGGTCTTTTCTTAGGCTTTCAGTAATCATTTTTCTAGTGTTATTTGCAGTTGTAGGCATAGGTATAGGATATCTAACTTATCACATCACATTAGCAAATTTGCCTCAGTCTTCATATTATAACATGAACTTTGCGGGTGTAACGTCTGGTGATAATACTGTAGAAGGATACATATTTAATAACCAAGGTAATCCATTATCAGCTACTGTAGAGTTATTAAATGAAGGTAAAGTAATATCGACAACACAGAGTAATTCCTCAGGATTCTTCGTAATTCAAGGTAATAATGCTACTTGTATATTAGTAAAGTACTCAACTTATGACGAGAAAGCAGTTTTGCCCCCTAGCGGAATAGTTTACAATGTATCGAAATTCTACAATTATTTCATATATAGAGGAGATTTGATGGCAGTTATTTTAGGAGTTAAGGGTTCTGTAGGAAAATTAGTTCTTGTAAGCACATCAGAAGAAGGTTCACTAAACTTAACGTTCTATAATGAAGGGCTTAAAAGCATATGCTCGCATACGATCAACTATTCCTCATATATAACTGTTACAACATTAAAAGTTCCACCTGGAACCGAGTTAATTTCTATAGCAGGAAATTTATTACATAGTAGAGCTATTGCAGGTAGAGGAGCATTCCGCATAAGCTGTATTTACTATCCGATTCCTTATGTTGAAGATGCTATTAACCAAGGTGTATCTTCGTCCTCTTCACTGTTCCTAGAGTTTTTCCCAATAATTATGATATACTTAGCTTACGTATTATATTCTAAGCTTATAGATAGTGGCGCAATAGAATTCATAATATCTAGGCCTCTGACAAGGACAAGCTTTTACCTAACTAGACTCGGAAGCGGAATATTGACAGGAATAGTGACTAGTATTATCTTCAGTGTTATAGTGGGTGCAACTTTTTCAGTCTTAGTGCATTATTTCCCAGCATTTGTGGTAACTATGCTTATAGTCGAACTAATTTCAGTACTATCTTTCTATTACATACTAGCATTCATGTTAAGCAATTTCATTAAATCTGCGACGGCAACTCTTGGAATATCAATAGCCCTATTCTTTATTATTAGAATAGTAGAAGGGATATTGCCTATATTTTTGCCAACAAGCACTACAAATATACTTGCGTATTATATAAATCCGACATCTATATGTGCAGTAGCATCTTATCTATCAACTCATTTAACGTTAGTCTGTGCGCCTTTCAATGTAGGAATATCAATAGCTTTACAATTGGTTTGGTTAGTGGGACTTTCAGCTCTTGGATATCTTAAGTTCAGAAGGACAGACCTATAATGAATTGTCTTAATTTTTTATTGTTTTACTCTTATAATTAAATTTGAGTGAAAATTTTTCATTTCATTGTCATTAATTCTACTATTTAACTCAGCAAACTAAGCCTATCATTTCCGCAATACCGCACAGCTTATTATACGCCTTGAATTTTTTAGCCTTC
Source organism: Acidianus sp. HS-5 (assembly GCF_021655615.1). Taxonomy (GTDB): domain Archaea; phylum Thermoproteota; class Thermoprotei_A; order Sulfolobales; family Sulfolobaceae; genus Acidianus. The sequence continues at coordinate 745,786 of NZ_AP025245.1, read as the reverse complement.
TCCTTCAGTCTTTCGCCTATACCTTTATTTAATAGGACTGCGATCACGTCCTCCTCATCTTGACTGCTACCATAAATTAGTTTCGCTACTATTATGTCTTCAACGCTTTCGATCCAACAGTCTATTCCCATGAGTTTATCCCTAACTCTATCCTTAAGCACTTCAAGGTCAAGGTCGTCGCTTGCAAACTTCAAATCGACGTGAAATAATACATCCTCTGGAATGAAAAGAGTTATTCTTCCTCTTTCTTTAAATGCCTCCTCCAACTCTTGTCTAGAAAATTCGAAACCTTGTTTTACCAAAGCGTTTAAAAGGACTTTAATGTCGCAATTGCCTACAATTACGTCTATATCTTGAGTTACCCTGTTCCTACCATAATGGATTGCAACTAAACCTCCTACAATTACGTACTCACAATTAGATTCCTCCAGTGCCGATATTAGCTTTCGCAGTTCCTTAGCTTCCTTCTCCATTCCCTCACCTTCATTAAATGTTCCCTAGCCTTCTTCACGTCTCCGTTGAACGCCCTTAAGTATTCCCTCTCCCATATTTCATAAAGTTCTGCAAATATCTCTTCTGAGGTTTTGCCTGTCCTCTTCATCATTTCTATCTCAAACTTTATGTCGTCAACCCTCTTCTTAAATCTCTCATATGAACCAAAGGGCTTTATTATATCCTCATAAACTTTCTTGTCCATTAAGAGCATATGCACAAAAGAGCTTATATAACTATTTAAGGAGCTTAAAGATGAAGTTAGCAACAAGCCTATGAGGTTGATTTTACGTCCTTTCTTATCACTGGATAATAAAGGACAGCAGAGGTAAATCCCAACAGTGATACTAAGAACCACAGGATTGTGGGAGAATAGAGGTAGTAATTCATTAAGAAGCTCGTATATGATGAGCCTAGTACTCTGCCTAAAGCAGTAACCATTCCGTAAATTCCTATTTCTCTTCCTCTGCTTTCGTCCTTTGATAGGGAAGAGGCAATAGCTTGAGAAAGAGGAGAAACTACCATTTCGGCTAAGGTTATAAAAGCCATGTCCACTACCGCTAGTATAAAATTGGTCACAAATGCTACAGCAAAATAAGAAACGCCGTATAGCATAACTCCTAGGACTATCATTTTTCCAGTAAGCCTCTTTCCTATCAACTCTTGAAGGAATACTATTAATAACCCATTAACCATGAATAGGAGGCTCACCTGGAAAGTAGATAGTCCAACTACCACATCGTAGTAAGTAAGAAGAGAAAAGCCCAACTGTCCCATTATCATGAACGTAAGGAAAGTAGGTATTAGGAAGAGTATAAAACTCCTTGATAAGTTAATGGCTATCCTTATTTTACCTTTAAAGTCAGGTAAGGAAAAGAGGAGAGGAAGTGGAAGTAGGGAAACTATGGAGGATACTAGGAGCAATTCCCTAAAGCTCCACGTTGTAAAAAGAATTCCACCAATTACCGGTCCGACAGCCCAGCCTGCATTAATTCCTACCCTTATCCTGCTAAAAGAAATTACAAGCCCCTTAAACTCCTTATTTAAATCTCCTACCATTGAGGTATTGGATACATTATAAATGGAATTAAAGAAAGTCTGTACGAGGATAAAAACAACTACTGCTAAAGGAAGATTAACTAAGAATGCAATGAGTAATGAAATCGATGAGAGTGCTGAAGATAAAACCATTGATTTAACTCTACCTATGAAATCCGTCATGTATCCACCCATGATGTACGCAAAAATACTTACTACACCTTGAAAGATGTAAAATAGGGAAACGAAACTTAAGGAAAAATGATAAACATCGTAAAGTGCAAAACCTATGAATGGCCAAATTATTGAACCGCTTAAGGCTCTTGAACCACCTATCAAGGCAAGCTTATTAATGTCCTTCAACATGTAGAAATATCCCCTTCAGCTAAAAAGATTAATTAACAAAGCTACCCACACTACTAAAATAAGGATTAAATCACAATATAAAGGAAATAATCATAAAAAAGTTATATAGCTTTAGTAAGAAAAATTTATAAACATAAATATCGTAGGATTTGTCATGAACGAACTGGTACTCTACGCAATAGCTGGATCAATGTTAGCCGTAATGTTTTACGTAATTTATGAAGTTGAGAAATGGAAGAGCGATAGGAGAGTCCTTACAGCAATATACATAGAAGGAATGATGCTCACAATGAACTTAGGAGCTTACCTTTACGTAGCTTACCATTGTTTATTTTATTTCCTAGTAATTAATGGTGCATATGCTTTCCTAGGTCTCTATTCTATTCTCCTAACTAAGCACGTGAATAAGAATGTGATCTTCTCACTCTTCTCGGCCTTCATGGTTATTTCAGAGTTCTTCATGGGCTCACTGTTCGTATCTCTGGAGACTGGAAGGCCTGCAACGTTCAATTCGTCAATAAACAATGTATGGTTTGTAACTGTAATGTTGACTGAAATGTCCTTTACCTTATTCCTCTCCTTCAGGAAGTTGGATAAGACTACTAGAAACTACCTAATTTCCCTACTACTTTTAATGCCCTGGTTCCCCGCACTCTTCTCCAGTGTGGTAATTCCATTTTGGGCTTCAGCAATAATAATGATAGGGTCAACTATTTTGATATACGAGACTCTCTATAATCAGAGGTTAAGAGCAAACCAGGAAACTTTCACGACCATGGAGTTAATGTCAATATTCATGCTAATGATGCTCGGAGAGTTTCTTTACTTTATTTACTCAACGTTAACAGTCTTCGATGCATCAATGATTATAGCAATGGCGTGGTTCGTATTTAGGTCATTAGTTGGACCAAACCCTTTAAAAGGAAACTACTTGAGGAGTTCTAAGGTAGCCTTCGGCATAATATTCCTAACCTTCGTAATGGAGTTCTTCATGGGCGGAGCTTTAGACTTTATAGAAGGAGTATTTTCTCCCGGAGTCTCTGGCTTTTTGTCCTCTCTCTCATTACCTTGGTTGTCTCCATACAGTGTACAAGGAGCACTGTGGGACTTTATAGACATTGTAGGTAGCGTTCTCGGAAGTACGTGGTTTTTAATAATGATGGGAGTAGAGATGGGCTTCTTGGCATTTAAGAAAATGATGGAGATGCATGTGAGGGAAGTTAGAATAAGGATGGCTTTAATGATGTTAGCTTATGCCATATATTCAATATATTTGCCCACGTTTTCCCCAATATCTTCCATCGCTCAATACATTCCTTATATGTGGTCGATGGGAATAGGAACTATGGCTCCCGTTAGTAATGCTGTTCTAGTAGGATTAATAGGCACTTACGTAGTTTACGCTGTGTTGTCTTTTCTGTTCGGTAGTAGAAACTTGTGTGCAGTTAGTTGTACGGCTCCTCTAATGTATCAAGGTAACTTCTACGATTCTCTAAAGGTTTATAACAGAACTTCCAGACTAGGTAGGAAAACATTAACTTCTAGGTTAGCACCTTGGTATAGGGCAATAGCTTTAGGAGTTTCCCTGTTTGTCCTAGGTACTGCTATAGTATCTTATCTAAACAGTGAAGGTATTATACACTTTACGGTATATAGTGTAGATATTACTATTCTCATATACTTCATATGGTTTGACATAATGTGGTACCTGCTTTTCATATCGATCCCCTTCTTGGGAACTTTCGCCTGCGTAACTACTGGGTACTGTTACTGGGGAGTTTTTAACCAAGCGGTCAGTAGGATAGGACTATTTAGGCTGAAAGTTAAAGACCCTCAAAAATGTTTAAACTGTAAGACGGTGGACTGTGCTTCTGCCTGTCCAGTTGGCTTAACTGACATGCGAGCTTCATTTATAAAGAAAGGAGAATTCAGGTCAATGAAGTGCGTGGGCTTGGGAGAATGCGTTAATGCTTGTCCTTATGACAATATAACGTTTTACGATGTGAGGCACTGGATAAGAAATAAATTCCATAGAGCGAGTAACAAGTCATGAATTTTCTTTTCGTGGCAATTGCCGGGATAATGGTTGCAGTAATAGTATTTTTACTCTACGAATCTGAGGAAGTAAAAACAAAGTTAGGTTTTTCCCTAGTTATCTTCGGCTTTATAATGATGATTACGATGTTCATAGGTGCTACTCTTTATTTGATCTCTCCGACTTCACTTTCCTTGGCGGAGGCAGTACTTATTAATAATTTCACAATGCTTGCATATATTCTTTCTGTTTTCCCTTTTCTCAGGGGATTTAAAGTGAAGTTTTCCCTTTCTAGCTTATCATCAATCTTGGTTTCTTTGTTGGCAGTCATTAACGAGATCTTAATGAGTCTTACTTTCAACATAGCCTGCAGATTTCCTAACGTGATTTATGAGACTTTTAATGGGGGTTGGTTTTTTTACCCGATGATGGCTGAAATGCTTTCGTTGTTCTTAATCCATTACGTTAAAGGCCAATTTTACAAGGATCTCTTTCCTTTAATAGGAATTACATCCTTTCCTCCTACCTTACTTGATAACGAGAAATGGTTTTACACAGCCCTAGTTATCTCTCTGATTTTAAGCTTCATAGGTATACGCGAAAGCAAGCTGCTGGTCAGGATAGTTTACATAGCTCTAGCAGTTTCGTTAGTTTCCCTCTTTTTGTTAACTCCGTTTTATGACTCTGTTATAGTACTTTCAATGATTACATATTATTATACAATTTTGCATGTAAGAGAACACCAAGTAAGATAATAATAAAAAAGTTAAATCTCATTGGTACTCGTGAAGAAGGAAGAGTTCCTACTAATACTTTCGTCCTCTTTGTCAGGATTAATAATGGGAAGTAACTCCATAATCATTTCTCTTTATCTTCTTTCCTTAGGTTTATCAGCATTGGAAATAGGCGAACTCCTCTCCTTAGGAGTACTTGTGGGTTCTTTTGTCTCCCTATTACTTTCCTTCTTGGGAGACCTTTACGGGAGGAAGAACTTCGCCATATTTTCTAGAGGAATAAGTACTCTGTCTTTCTTCTTTCTCTTCCTTGGAATTCCTATTGCTTATGTATTCTCAATAACTTGGGATGCTGGAGGTCTTTTATTTTCCTTGTTAGCAGAGAAGTCTGAAAACCTCGATAAAGCACTGGGACTGAGGCAAAGTCTCACAATACTCTTCTCAGTTGTAGGTAGTTTACTCCCTATTTTTCTGGAGTACAGAAGCATACTTTCCCTAGATGTCCTCATAAATTTATCTGCACTCCTTCTCCTCCTACCCATAAAGGAGAAATTTAAGGGGAGTAAAAAGCTTAAGTTAGGTAGCTTAAAGGTAGTATCAAAGTTCTCTACAGAGGCAATAATAGGGCTGGGTGCAGGGCTAGTGATTCCTTTAATGTCCTTATGGTTTTACTTAAAGTTCGGTGTATCGAGTTCTGAAATGAGTCCAGTTTTTGCAATCTCAGAGTTTACTTTAGCCTTCAGCAGTTACGGCTCAGTTTTGCTGGCTGAAAAGCTGGGGAAAGTAAAGACTATAGTTTACACCCATTCCTTGGCTATTGTACTCCTCTTCCTGCTTCCCTTTTCATCCGATTTTATAATAGCTTCGCTCATATTTGTCAGTAGAAACGTGCTAATGAACATGACTTCACCGGTTTTTGAAAGCCTTCTCCTAAAGTTAATTCCAGAAGATGAAAGGGGAAGGGCAAACGGTATCGTAGGATTTATGGAGTCGATACCTAGAGCTATAGGGCCTAGCATAGGAGGTTTCTTCTTTAATGAAGGCAATCTGGTCCTTCCATTCTTCATCACTGGTTTCCTTTACTCCTTTGCTACATTACTTTTCTTCATTTGGTTCAAAAGAGAGGAACATCTTTAAACTCTGTATCCTATATATTTATTAAAATGCTGGAAATGATACTGCCGAACTCAGTAATAATAGATGCAGGCAATAGAAAGGAGTTTACTGACCCTACTTTTGTCCTCGCTCTTTTCTTGTCACCATTTATGTACGAGAAAAAACCTGAGGAAAAGGAGTATGAGGTAATAGAAAGTATAAGCTTTGACGAGTTGAGTGAAGTTAAAGAGAAGGACTTCCCTGTTTACGCAACTTATTTCCAACAAAAGGTCCTAGACGATTACGTAGCAGGTAAGGAAAATGTAAGGAATGCAATAAATTTCCTAGTTAACAGACTGAAGGATGAACAAGAGATGGAAAAAATAAGGAGAGAGTACGAAGACTTCATACTTGAAAAATTATCATTAAAGGAGTTCTTCAAATCCAAAGATGAAGATTTGAAGTACGTTTTTCCTTACGTTTGGAGGTTTTACACTCCAAACTTTGATGACGCCATAAGAAAGATTAAATCGGGGAAGGATATAGAGTGCGAATATTTAGGTCTGAAAACTTACATAAATTTGATCCCTAAGGAACTCTTTCCATTTTTTAGACCTTACGTTTTTCTATCAAAATCTCTTCCAAGGATAGGATTAAAGATGGGGGAAGTCCTTATAGATCCTGAGGAGATTACAATAACTCAGTTAAGTGAAGAAAGGCTTTCTTTTTCTAGAAAATTCCTTGAAAAAGAGCTGGGTAAGCTAGAGTCAAAGGAGCTGTCCTCATTTATAGAATCAAAGAGCGAAACGAGCAGGAGGATACTACTCTCCTCGCTAAGGTATGCAAACTGGGCTTTAAAGAAGGCGGGAATAAGCCTAGAAGACTCTGTGCACTTATTTGTCAAACTAAAAAGCTTAATAGAAGAGATAGAGAAAGACTTTCACAGCGCAATAGATAACGGAGTGGACTTCAACGAGATCAAGGATGAGGTAAGAAAATACGGTTGGATGAATTTTGAGGTAAACCCTGCAGTGAACCCTTTAGCTTTAAAGAAATCCGTTAGACTACTCTCAATAATGAGAGAAATAGGAGACATGTATTTCATTCCTTATTCTATAATAATGAGCGCAGTAGTATCTGCATATGTCAGCGGAAAAGATCCTAAACTACTGATCTACGGATTAAAGACAAATAAATTCATTTAACTAAGTATATATACAATTGCATGTTTTATCTTAACAAGGTTCAAAGGGGCGGAAGACTCCTTCTGCGCCGTAGATCATTTAAAGAACGCATCTAGACCGCTCTTCTTATTTACTACTTTTTCGAGGAATGCATCCCTTATGGGGAGGTAAACCTTTTGGTAGAATTCCCTCTGGTTCTGCAGAACCTCCTTAGGAAAAGATGAAACGTATTTTACTGTTTCTTCCCAGGCTTTTTCGTAAGGGATTATTGTGTTAATCTTCTCCTTAATTTCTTCATTATAGTCTTGAGGGGTCTGCTCCTTATCTCCTATAACAAACAGGCCGTTTTCTTGATTTTGATAAACTTGTTCCCCTGCAACAGTAACTAGGATTCTGTCCTTCCTAAACTCCGTAGGCAACTTTTGCCCGGAAACTTTAGGAGTATAACCTTTACCGTAATACTTAGCCCATGCATAAAATATTGCTCTATTTAATCCGAAGGATTCAGCCTTAGGTAAATCACCGTAAAGAACGTAGTACCTTGCAGCTTGAACAATACCCATTACTTGGAACCTTCCTATCTTACCTTGAGGAGTCCTCTTCCTTTCTGGCTTTATTCCCTCATGTGCAGGCTTATATTCAAGAATTGCCTTAGATAGGAGTTCCTCAGCTTCATCTTCAACATACCTTGAATACATTCCTTCCTCGTGAACAAAACTTTCCGGCTTTGCCCAATCTAAACTGAATTCATGCAGTTTATCTGGGGAAAAACAAACAGCAACGTAATCAAGCTCTTTGTGGAAAGAGAGAGGAGCTGTAAAGATCCTCTTAGAATCTATTAGCTCGTCTATTTTAAGTACTCCTCCAGACTCGTCTGAGAGTTTCTTTATGTTGTCTTTAACTTTTCTCAGGATATATTGAACTATTGCGTGGGAAGCTGTTAATGGATCGTAATCCTTGGGTATCGCGTTCTCGTTTATCCTAACGTGGATTCCTTCTCCACTCCATAGTAGATAAACTGACATAGACACGCCTTCCTTATCTAGAGCTGAGATAATCACGTCTGCAGCTTTAATTGCGTATTCCCACTTGTCAATTTTAGTATCTATGTCGAAGAAGGGTGTGTAAGCAATTATCTTGTCTTTCTCCACGTTTTCTTTATTAACCTTATCGTATTTTCCAGCAGTTGCATAGACTGTCCTTGCGTTATATTTCTTAACTAACAAGGGAACATCATCTGCAGATGAAAATTTTAAAGGTTCTTCTCCACTATACCTTATCATCGTCTTACCGTAAAGCGCGATCCATCTCTCCTTAGAAAATTCGAATATCTCTTTCTTTACTATCTCTTTGTTATAATGGGTTAGTAGTTCCATAGGTTATTAATTGTAAGAAAGGGTAATTAAGGAATTTTACTTCCTCCTACTGTTCTTGAGGATATCGTTGGTATTTTGAATCTCAGACCATGAAATAGTGTTACGTCATTTGTCTAAAGCTGTAAACTTTCTGAAAGCACCAGTGTTCTACTGTCTCTTTATTAGGTAAGTAACTCCAAATATTAACACTCCTGAATATATGACAATCCCTAAATTCCAGATCAATGCTTGAAGTCCTTGACCTAAATAGGAGTAGTATATTGCTCTTGAGACGTAAGTTGTTGGTTCTAAATATGTTAGATATCTAAAAGGCAAAGGAATTACGCATGGAGGATAGTAAACGGGAGCAAAGAACGCTAATGTAAAACTAAGAATGTTTGAGTATTGATTTATTGCTCTAACACTTCTTATTAGAAATGCCAAGAATGCTCCCAACATGGAGCCCAGCACTAATGAAAGTAATAAGGTTAAGGCTAGAGTAGCTATGCAGAGAGGAGTTATACCAAGGAACGCGTCGCCTACAAAAATCATTAACGGAGTTACGACAATTGTTTGCAGTCCGCTACAGAGCGCAATTGCCAATACGCTTAGTTGCATCGGAATTCCGGAAGATATCATGAGTGAGATTCTTCCGGTCTCTCTTTCGTAACCTATTTGCTGAGCAACACTGTTTATCATGCTAACTGCTATGTAAAAGGTGATAGTCCCAGCTATAATGTAAATGGAAAATGAGCTTCTTGCTACGCTTCCCATCATTAGTAAAAGCCCTATTGGGAAGAAGACAGAAAAGAAGATTAGTGAGGCAATGTAAGCTTTTGCAGTCTTAAGTCTCATTATAACTAAATTGAGGAATTCCTTAATCATGATTTATCACCTTAAGGTAAATCTCCTCTAGAGTAGGTAACCTAACTTCAAACTTCCCTTTAATGCCTCTAATGAAGTCTGCAACTTCCTCCTCCTTAACGTAATAAGTCTTTCCGGTAGAGTAATCTATAACCTCGTAATAGGAGGAGAATTTACTCTTTATTTCTGACGGTGTACCTTCCATTATTATTTTTCTATTTATAAAGTAAATCCTATCCGCTAGCCTTTCTGCCTCATCCAAGTAATGGGTGGTTAAAAGCATTGCCTTCCCCTCTTTTTTCAGCTCGCTTAAGACTTCCCAAACTTCTCTCCTAGCTTCAGGATCTAAACCTGTTGTCGGCTCATCTAGGATTACCACGTCAGGATCGTTTACTAAAGCCATTGCTAACAATACTCTCCTCTTCAGTCCTCCGGAGAGATACTCCGCCAGTCTGTTCTCGTACTCCTTTAACTCAAGCTTTTTCAGAAGTTCTTCAGTCCTTTCTCTCGCTTTTTCGCTGTGCATTCCCTTTATTTTCCCCATGTAGTAAATGTTGTCCTTAACTGAAAGAGTAGCGTAAGGAGTGCACTCCTGCGGTATTACACCCATCCTCTTCTTTATGTTATTGTTTATTTTACTTCCCGAGACAAGTATTTCTCCCTTCGTCGGCGTTAATTCACCGTATATTTGTTTAACCAGTGTTGTTTTTCCTGCACCGTTTGGGCCTAATAATGCAACTAACTCTCCTTTCTTGACTTCCATTGTAATATCCTCATTTGCGAGTATCTTGTCGTAATATTTCCAAACATGAATTACATTTATCACATGCGAATAAAGCAGATTTACATTTAAAAACCCTCTGTAAAGTTCACTTTACTTAACTAGTAAAGAAAAATTTATAACGAAAATATAGGGAGATGAAACCTCCATTATAGATTTCAAAATAATGAACTCTAATAACATATATAATTAATAAGTGTCCAAAAACGTATAGATTTGAAGAATATACAATCAGCAAATTTTAGGCAATTTGAGTAGAATTACTAAAGAATATATTAGGGACTTACATAGTAATATTCTGCGAGTTTTGCTCAAATGAAACTATTCCTAAGAAATAAAAATCTCTTTTAAGAAAAAATATAACAGATAAATATTAAATAGAAAGAGAAGAATAATTTTAGATTATACTCAATGCATAAACCAAGATCATTATAGCATAAATCTCCATAATTCTTTGGGATCCATTGTATTTTTAGTTTCAATTTCTATTATTAAATATCCTAAATAAATACGCTACGGCACTTGTTACCCAAGCAATTATTAAACCGACTCCGACTCCTCTAAAGTATATATTGCTTTTGAGATATCCAATTAAAATAAATATAATGCTCAAAAACAGCTCGAGTAAAATTAACGCTATAAGCAGTTGCTCCCCTAAAAGTCTCTTTCTCCATTCTGGTAAAGTTGACTTCCTAGTCATTTTCTTTACAGTAAAATTGTTAATTCTAGTGTATATAAGGTAATAGGCTCAACTTGTATTCTACTGACCTTAACTTGAGCGATGAAGAAATAGAGGCTACTTGGAGGATTAGTGGGGGATAGAGAAGTTTCACAGGGACGTCAAGGCTTTAGGTATGCAGGACTCTTCCTCAAGAGGAGTAGGCTACAAGGTTACTTGCTCCTCTTCGCTATGGTTGTTAATACAGTAAGGGAACTGGCTAGCTCCCTTAACCTGAGGAGCTCCTCGGGTTCGTTGAAATACGTTTAGGGAGTGCACTAGGCCTAATGAAAATCTTTAAGCTACGTTAAAATGGAACAACTGCTATTCTTTATTTTGATTCAATGAGATTCCTCAAATTAAAACTTTCATCTTTTAATGAATTTTTCTTCCCAGAAACATCTATTTTCTTCTCTATCATCTTATTTAATACCTCAAGTTCGCTGTAGTCTCTATTTATTGCTAGATAACCCTTTACTACATTGTCTTTTAAGTATATAACATTGAAATTAGGCCCGTCAAATTCGAACTTGCCCCTTATAATATACTCGTCATAGTTCATAGTATCTCCAGCAGATTCTATGTGCAAGTCGAATATATCAGACCAGATAGATGAAACGAAGTTGTAAGCTTCTCTTTTGCCTGTCATATTTCTTGCTGCTAGCTTTCCAGTATAATCTGCATTGTTCCAATGTTCTATCCTTTTTCTCCTCCTCTCTATTGGATCGTAAATGTTAGCTACGTCTCCCGCAGCATAAACATCTTTCATGCTGGTTTCTAGGTACTCGTTGACGAGTATTCCGTTATTTGTATTAATACCGCTTCTTTGGGCTATTTCGACGTTAGGAAGTATCCCTACTGCAATTAAAACTAAATCGGCTTCCAACTTCTTACCGCTATTAGTAGTGACGTATTTTACTCTATTATTACCTTGAATCTCCTTAACACCTTCATTCAGTATAAACTCTACACCTTTCTTCTCAAAATACTGCTGAATAAAACGAGAGATTTTCTCATCAACAAAAGTATTCCATATATAAGGCTTAATCTCAAGAACCTTAGCTTTCATCCCTAACATGGTTAAGCTAGAGGCTGTTTCTATGCCTATAAAACCTCCGCCTACTATTATTACGTTCTTCCCCTCTACAATGTCCCTTTTAATTGAATCACAGTCGTCTAAAGTTCTTAAATAATGCACTCCATTAAGGTTCTCCACTGAAACCCCTAACTTCCTTGGACTTCCCCCAGTAGTTATTAATGCCTTATCAAAACTCACTGTAGTACCATCATCTAAAATTGCGTTGTTCTTATCTATTTTTTCAACGCTCTTGCCTAGTATTAATCTCAAATTCTCTTTCCTGTAGAAGTCTGAGCTTTCAAAGAATAGTGCACTACGATCTATCTCTCCCCTCAAATACTGTTTAGATAAGGGTGGTCTATCATATGGGTAATATTTATCGCTTGAGATCATAGTTATTTTTGAATTAGGCTCCAACATGATTAGCTCCTTTAATGCGTTATATCCTGCTATACCGCTCCCGATAATTAGATATTCCATAAGTATATGTCTATCTCACAAAATATAAGGATTATTTATTAATTAAATTAAAAATTAATGATATCTATGCATAATGTAGTTATTTGCTTATAAATAAGAAAACTCTCCATGGGAGTAAAAGAGAGTTCGATGTATTTTAGCCGAAGAGAATAGTATCTTAACGATGCCTATTCCCAATTATGGCTATTTTATAAGCTTTCAATTCTCTCAAATGAGTGAATTCAAATCGAGAGAATTAAAGGTAGTAGAAACAATCGAAATCTTTGCTAGGAGAGATAATCGGCGACCTCTTTTAAAGATCTTGTAGGATTGTTCTACCTCGATTAGGGAAAGGTACTAATTTGTCTACTGTATCAATACTCTAGCCAGAGAATTTTTGTGCACTACTGCCAATAGGATGAGAGTCAAACCGTTAGTGGGAACGATAAGCTTTAGATGAATTGAATGCGGAAAAGTAATAAAACCTTAAAATTAGAAAGTGTTAAACCATGAACATTGATGAAATGATAAAAGCGGAAAAGGAGGCTAGGGAAATTAGGAGGAAGACTGCTGACTGGAATTTTATTAATTCTTTACCCCCAAAGTTGAGGATACCCCTTGAGTACTACATCGAGACTGGAGATATTTATAATGCAGCAAAGCTTGCAGGTTTAGCAGTTGATGAGTTTAATGAATTGAGGATTAAGGCTGGAATTCTTGCAGTCGATTAAGGCAATTATTTTAGTTTAAATTATTATATATATCAAAAACTAAATACTTACAGTATTTATTATGTAACTTATTATTCTAACTCTAAAAGTACTATATGAAAGATATACAGAGATTTTGTTATTCTAAATATAATGTTAGAAATACAGATTATAGGTCACTATTTTTATAACCTTTAAATTAAAGTATATGATATGGAAGTAAAAAAAGGATTAATGGAAGTAAAATTTGAGAGAAGGAACTTTGTTGCATTAGAAAATAAGGAAGATTTCGATGAACTTGAAAAGATTCTTGATGAAAAGATGAAAAACACAAAAAATTCTTACAATTTTCATTAATAAATTTAATTATTTTGTTGGGTTCTGGACATATATTTTTAATCTTTCATATATTCTTTCTCTCCAATCAACTTCCCATATTATTATACAGCACGTATTCCTATCAATAGTTATAACTAACCTTATATTCCCTTTTCTTGCTCTATAGCACATGTGATATCCAGAAAGAGGTTAAACGAGTCTGGATCTTTACTGAGATCTTTAAGTATTTCTCTTATTCTCTTACTGCTATATTTACTACCTGCAAATTTCCTTACTAGATATTCTAGATCTACTAATATTCTATACGAGGAACACGTCATTATTTATCACTTGATTAAACCTTAGTTCTTTTCATTACTATGATAAAATAATTATATGCTGTTTCTTGATCATTCCTATGAAATAAACACATTTAATTGAAGTTTTAATCGTTAATTTTATGCTAATATATAGTAGATCTGAAAAGACGTACAAAGAAATTGGACAAGTTTGAGGTAAAACTGCTAGTTAGAATTTTATAAAATTTCTTAAGTCTAGACAAAATTTTAATAAGGAAAATTTATGCCCTAGTTAGGTTAGAGTTATATCACGTGATTATCTGAACACATTAGCTCTAGATCAGATATTTCCATAAAGGTAATATCTTAACCTTCTTACCCTCTACGTTTATCTCGTCGTCTAAGTCCCAGCTTATTATCTTAAGTTTGCTAATGCCTAGAGCTTCGCTACCTTTTATTAGTGAAGTAATCTCGTTCTTATTAAGCTCGTCTAAAGAAGAGAAATAAGAAACTTGAATTAACTCTCCTTCCTTCTCGTCAAAGAAGTCTACCTCATAATCCTCACCTCTCACGTAGTAAACCCCATCAAGTTGGTTCTTCCTAAGCAAATGAATTGCAACAGCGTTCTCCATTATACCGCCGTAAGAAAACGGCGACAAATAGTTAATTATTCCGGGGTCTACGACGTAAACTTTCCTGTAAGTGTTAAAATTCCTTGGACTCCTACTGTACCTCTTAATTGGGTAAATTAGATAAGACTCTTGTATATACCTAAGCCATTCCTCTACTGTAGCAGTACTTACTCCAAGGTTGTAAGATAACTTCCTTATTGAGACCTCTGAGGAGAAATACTTTACTACTGCATTCGCAAACTCTTTAAATTTTGTTACGTCTCTCACTTTATACCTACTTACTACGTCCTTAATCAGGATGTCGTTATAAATTGAGGGAATTATCCTCCTTCCCAAGGAAATTGCTTCAGGGAACCCTCCTTCTCTCAAGTAACTTTCAAGGTGAGACTTTATTAGTGAAGTTGACCTGGTAGAGTAAACGTCTATGTTTACTTCTTTGTATTTTAAGTACTCTTTAAAAGAAAAAGGGAAGAGGATTAAATCAACGTGTCTCCCAGTAAGTGCAGTTGATAGTTCTCCCGAAAGTAGGCTTGAGCTACTTCCAGTAACTATTACCCTCTTATCTTTTCTATTTTATTAACGAATAATTCCCAGCCCTTGGCATATTGCGGTTCGTCTATTAAAATATAATCAAAGTCACCGTAAATTTCGTAGAAAGCCCTAGTAAGCATGTCAAAATCGTTGAATTCCGTAAGTCTGTCGTCACTGAAATCCACGTAAGCGAATTTCTTCCCTCTCACAAGGAGGTAACCTAATGTCGATTTACCCGATCTCCTAACTCCTAAAATTGACAGTACGTTAGGTCTTAAGAGGTAAGGACTAACGTCAAATGGTAGTTCCCTTTCTATTATCTTCTCCTCGTCCAGAGATTGGAGGTATTCCTTCTGGTCATTTAAAATCCTTTTTAATTCTTCAATGTTCACAGTAATAAGTTGAAGATAACGTAAAAATGTTTTACTATACTAAAGCACTTCCTCGTAAATATGTATCACTATACTAAAACGTCTTAACATTTAAAAATTTCCATGAGAATATATATTTTATGATGCAAGCTCTTTGCAATTCACCAATAGGTTTAGGAGGCAGATATGCAACGTTCCCTTTTCAAGGCTTCGGTTTAGGAGGTATAATGCAGAGATTATTGGGTTTCTTTGGAGGTATGGGTTTTCAATCTTATCCGTTTATGGGACAAAACCTAGGTGTCCTACAAGTAATTCACCCTTCCTTCATGACTACATACCCTAACATTGCTTACACGGTAAGATTATGCCAATCCCCTGGTTTTCTTGGAGTAGAAACAGGACATAGCGGTTTATTATCATTGCCCGGAATGGTTGATGATTATACTTTGCACAATTCTCTACTTTCGTCTATGGGAATGACAGGAGGATTAATGCCTTACGCAGGCATGATTCCTGAAGATTCATTATTCTCACTCATAGGTTCAATGCTATGAATTTGAAGGAAGTTATGGAGAAGAGCCTTTCTCCTTTTGATTCTTATTATGCTCTACTTAATTTAAAGAGTTCCAAGGTTATTGTAGAGAAGGAAGGGAAAGAAATCGTAGGCTTTGCTGAACTGAAAGTTAACGGAAATGCAGGAATAATATTTTATCTGGGAGTACTTCCTTGTTATAGAGGCAGAGGTATAGGCAAAAGATTGGTAAAGAGAGCTGAGGATTACTTTGTTAGAAATGGCTTAGGTATTTCCTTAGCCTCAACAAGGGACTGGAATAAGGTTGCAGTTTCTCTGTTTACTAGTTTAGGTTATAAGATTTTCAAGGAAGATGAGGTTAGATTTTCCGTTATAGAGTTACTTAACGCATATGACGATAATTTGATACTATGCAAGGAACTGAAAAAAGGAGGCGAATCTTGTGAGATTTTCATAATTGGATATTAAATGAAGGACCTTGAGGTTGTGCAGGTCCTCCTCCGTTACCTCCAGCCATTAAGTTTAGCTTTGCTATTAATTGCTCTAACGATATGTTGTGCAACCACACTCTTCCTGGTCCCGTTAATTTAATGAAGAAGGCTCCTTCCTTCTCAAAGTGACCGAATAGCATAGTCTTTATTCCTCCTGCTCTAGTCATTGAGTACTGCATTGTGTCGTCGAAAGCTAATAAGTGTCCTTCTTCAACTTCAATTTCTTCTCCTTGTTGTAGAACGTAACTGCTTACTCCACCTAAGGCGTGAATGAAAACTGAGCCTTGTCCAGAGAAGTGCGCCATTAATAATCCTTCACCGCCTAGCCAACCTACAGATATTTTATCTAAATTTGCAGAATACTGAACTCCTTGTTCAGCAAACAGGAAAGAGTTATGTTCAACCCTTATTCCATTACCGTTTAAATCTATTTTAACAATTCTTCCCGGTAAGAAGGACGAGAACTCTGTAACTCCAGGACCGTAAACTTGCATTACGAAGAACCTACTACCGGTCAGCTCTCTTTCAAACGACTTCAGTATACCTCCTTGTGCCGCATAATTTATATTCACTGTAGGAGATTTTACAACTAAGTGACCTCCATCTCCGTAAATCATTTCTCCGTCATTTAAGAAAACTCTTATGTGTTGCATATCATAACCTAATATTCTATATTGAGGCATTTATCTCACCATAAGTGATGATGCTTATGAAGTTCTGCACCGCAGTACATGCATCTCTTTGCGTCTGGGGGATTTAATTGCCCGCAGTTTGGACAAGCAATTCCTTGTTGTTGAGGAACGGGTTGCTGAGGAATATCTTGAGGTAATTGTTGTGCTTGATTAAATACTTGACCTTGGAAAGGCTGTGAGTTCATTATTGATTGTAGAACTTGATCATATATTGTAATATCTGCACCGCATACTTCACAATAATTTAAATCTGGTCTTAAAGTTGCTCCGCACATAGGACAAGTTTGTGGCATAATAATAATTGTACAAACTACTTTATATTCTTTCCTAATTTAATTTGGATCTGTTATTCAATTGATCTAAATGTAATCTTTGATTATTTCTCCAAATTCTAGTATTTAGAATGAAATTTGGACTTAAGGTTTCTTATTAATTCTTGAGGATAGTCGGGAAATGAATTTACGCTATTAACGTCAATGCCTGCAATCTATTAAGATTCAAAGACACTCTCAACTCTAGATATTACGTTTTAATCTTTTATTAAGTATATTCTAAACAATCAAATAAATTAATATTTTACTAATTTATACAAAGATTTATATATATGTTTTTATCATATATATCATGATTAGGTATGGAAGTGCAAAAGTTAAAAGTTAGGCTACCATCGGGGAAAGAGGTAGGGTTACTAGATGCATTACTCTTCTGTTACGACGTCTCAGACACTGACTTTAAAGTGCTTAAGGAGTTAATAACAAATGGGCCTAAGAACGAAGATGATCTAGCTTCTTCTCTGAAGCTAAGCAAGGCCTCAGTTAATAGATCATTGAATAAACTGCTGTCAATAGGTTTTGTACAGAGGATGAAAGACCAGAGTTCTAAAGGAGGTAGACCCAGGTTTATATACACTGCAGTGAACTCTGAAGAGCTTGTAGAAAAAATCTCTAAGGATTTTGAATATTGTGCCAAAATATTTATAAATATAACTCCAGCAGAGTTAAAGTAATATATAAAAATTCTCACATCGTCTTTTTTAATTATATAACGGATAATATTATGAGGCTCCAATTATTTAAGAATAATCCTCCCCTGCCTTATCTCCCTCTTCAAGGGATCAAGAACTAGCCCGAAAATCTCAAGAGTAACTACTCCCAACAAGTTCTCATCTTCACTTTCTCCTAAGATAACTGGAGAATGTCTTTCACCATAAGGAGGAAGTTCAATTATAGCTTCTGAAACTCCCCTTTCAATTGTTGTGCCGTCTGCAAGAATTAAGGAAACCTTCGAAATCTCTTTTAAACCAAGTCTTTCCCACACTTCCTTCTTTAATACCGTATAGTAAGCTCCTGAGTCAATAAGAAACCTGACTTTCTCAGTTATGCCATTATTCTTAACAATACCATCAACGTAAACTAATCCCATAATAAAATATTCTCTTTAGGCTTTTAATTTCTAACTCATGTCTATAAACGTGGTGCTTAGTACTTCAAGCAACTTCATGGTCATGATATACAACTAGGTTATAGTTCAAGGTAAGTACATTCAATTTTTAATCAGTATCCTTAACCTCTCTCTTACTTCCCTACTTATTTTCTTTCCCAATTCACTACCAGGTCCTGCAAAGTAGTCATTTCCTCCAATACTACCTACAGCAACTGCATCACTTACTGTGCCTGTGAAGGGTAAATTCATGTCCCTTAACGCGCCGCTCTTAGCTTCTGTTATTGTCCTTACTAAATCTACTAGTCCGTTTATATTAAGAGGGTAATCTACAAAGGCGGAAATATTTATTGTGCAACCCGCGTCTTCGCCGCTCTCTCCTATGCCCGCAGAAATAAAGAGCTCTCCCCAATCTGTTTCTTTAAAAACGTAATTTTTTGCTGCAGTAATGAAAATGATTTCTCCTTCTTCTTTTATTCTTTCGACGTCCTCAAATGCGTTTTTACAGTAATCCTTCCCCACGAATAGTACCTTTATTTTATTTATGTAAGAGATTCCCTCTGGGTAAAGGGCGGAACTTAAGGTTAGGTAACTTCTCTTTAGTTTAAAATCCTTTATCATAAAGAGAATAAAAAGAGAGAGATGATAAAATTAGGGGTAATTTCACGGTGGTTTAACATCAATTGCGGCGACCGGACAAACGTTTACGCAAGCCATGCAGAATATACAAGCTTGTTCATTTATTGGCATTGCCTTCTTTTCTGATGCTGGGTGACCTGGCGTATCATACCATTGAAACACATTGACGGGGCAAGCAGTTATGCAAGATCCATCAGCAATACATAAGTCGAAGTCTACCCCAACTATTGTCCCCCATATTCCTAGCTTTTTAGGAGGTTCGTAAGGGTCGTATACTTTTATTCCTTGAATTTCTGTAACAACTTTCCTTGTAGTCCTGTAATTAGGATCTATTCCCATTAGGGTTCCCCTAAATAATTCTTTAATTAGCTTAAAAGTTTTGTGCTAGCATGATAGTTTTTCATAATTCTTAATAGGCCTTTATTATTTAAATAATAAAAAGTCGTCAATAGAAAAATAGTCTGCGTGAGTAATCTGTCTATTATCAAGGATAAATTATACTTGACTGTAGTTTAAAGAGTAGTAATATTCATTACACAAATACCATCTGCATGAGAAGATCTTACTCTTTAAAGTTTCAGAAGGTATATTATCTAGAGTATTCTGGCAAGTTTCTATTAGAATATTGAAAATCATTATGTCTCGAAAAAGTTTGAATTAAAATAGAAAAGTTTAAATTTTATTTTTCATATATACTTGATATGAAACGCTATACATTCTACATGAGTGAAGATATTAGAAGGCAAGTTTACAGAGAAGCTTTAAGATATTTATCTCCAGAGCAAGTAAGGCAAATCGTAGGAGAACAGAAAAAGACGGAATTTTGGAAAAATAGATCTAAAGTATCTGATGAAGCTGTAGAAAAACTGTTGGAAAACCTGCCTGCTCAAGTAAAATTGGAAATTTTAACTGTAATAGAGAAAGATTTGAAGGAAGCTTTAGATTCTATAGAGAAGGAAAAGAAAGAATTAGAAAAATAAGGAAAAATTTTTCTTGCATATTTTTAAGTTAAGATAATTTACTATCGTAAGTAAGTTTACTCTCATTAACTTAATTTACTTAAATAATAAGGAGAAATAATTAATCATGAAAGCTCTAGTTTTCGAAAGAAGCGGAATAGATAATCTAAAGCTAGACGACGTTCAAATACCAGAAGTAGGTTCTCATGATGTTAGAATTAAAGTTAAGATGACTGGAGTAAATCCCATTGACTATTTCGTAGTTAATGCACTACCGGTAAAACCGCTGCCTCACATCCCAGGTGCTGAAGTTTACGGTGAAGTCGATGCAGTAGGAGACCATGTTAAAGGTGTAAAGACTGGAGACAGAGTAATTGTTTATAACAGAATCTTCGATGGCATTTGTGACATGTGTTTATCCTCCATGGAAATGCTGTGCAGAAATGGAGGTATAATGAGCGTAATAACTAACGGAGGTTATGCGGAATACGTCACAGTACCGGAAAAGAACGTCTTCAAAGTCCCTGACTACATGAGTGAAGAGTTAGCGTCAAGTATTCCTGTCGCCGCATTAACAGCTTATCACGCATTAAAGACTGCGGAAGTTAAGGCTACTGACACTGTAGTAGTTTTCGGAGCCTCTGGAAACACAGGACAATTTGCTGTTCAGTTTGCTAAGAGAATGGGAGCTACAGTAATAGCGGTAAGTAAAAAAGGATGGCTTAAGGACTTCGGGGCCGACTACGTTATAGGTTACGATAACATGAAGGAGGAAGTTTCAAGGATAACTAACGGTAAAATGGCTAGCGTTGTAGTCAATTCCGTTGGATCTTCAGTTTGGGATTCAAGCCTTCAAACGCTAGGTTTAAACAGTAGGTTAGTGTTCTTCGGAGGAATAACTGGAGCAAGTGTTAATTTAGATCTTTCACGCATATATTCATCCCATGCTAAGCTAATAGGTACTACTGGAGGAAATAGACTAGAGATTACTGAAATCCTTAACAAATGTGAGGACTGCAAAGTGAAAGTATGGAAAGTCTATCCTTTAGAACAAGGACAGGAGGCGTTAAAAGCTCTCTTCGATCCTTCTAGGGACGGAAGAATACTTTTAAAGATATGATGGCTTAAGTATCCAGCAATATAGAGTGTAACCAAGTTCTGCAGTTACTTGGTAGTCGTTAAATTCCATACCTACTTGAACGCCGTCAAGGTAATAAGAGCTCTCGTTTATTTCAAATACTTTATTTATCCACTGGAATTCGTTCTTTATGAAGAAAGTAAGAGGAATACTTACTTTCCCTTCCAAGTTTTTGTGTGACAAATAATAAACGCCTATCCATCCGTTTGAGGAACCGGTATGAGGTAAAATGTAAACAGTGAATACACATTTAACTGATGTACCGTTTATGCATAAGGTGACCTCAACTTCTCCTTCTTTTATAAAATAAGAGGATAAACTCTCGTTATGGTAAAGCCATATCATAAGCTCTATTGATGGGTAAGCTAAGTAAGTTACATTTGGGTTCTGGGTTAGCCAAATATCGTAAGAAAAGTCGTCTATTTTTCCTTCTTTTATCCAAACACTAAAGTTTAAGGTAGAAGTGACGTTAGGTAAACTACATGCTTTCTTAGGTAAAGTGAAGGAAGGGTTCTCTATTGTCGTCCCTGCAAATGGGAACCATCCTTCATGTCCGTACATGAGTCCAGGGTAGCCATCAACAGGGATATTGGGATTTATTTTCTTAAAATTAGAAAAGTTAATGTCGACGTACAAAACCCCATTTTTAAATGTCATGTTTGTTTCTCCGTCAGCGTATTTTAAATTCCAGAGAAAGGGTGAAACAAAATATGAACAGTTGCTTAAGTATATTTCTCCCATTGCGTATTCGCTGTCGCTTTTATAACTTCCAAGAATTGAAAAATACTCTTGGGAAATGATACTTGATTTATTTTCTGATATTTTAACAGGAGTTGTAATATTTAGAGGATGTAATGATAATAGTAAAATACTTAAAAATATCACTAAAATTAGTACACTGCTACCCACGATTACAATTTTCTTCATATAATATCCCTTGATGGTATAACTGTTATATAGAGTAGATATTCTTCCTATTAATTTAATCCGCATGCGTTCTTACAAAGCGTAATATTGTGTTTTATATATAAATAATTTTTAATTTTAGGATTGAAAATTTCTTGTAATTTTGCTAACATATAAGATTAATAGTACTTTCATATTAATTCCGAGCACTAGTGGAGGCATAATAGGATCTAACTTTTTAAGCTAATAAGAATTGTAGGACATATAACAGCTATATCAATGGAAAGTGCGGTTCATTAGTTAAGACCTAATAGTTCTTTATAATCAACTTAGAGTTTTTATCAAAGCATATCATCACGCTTGAAAAGAAATCTTCCCTACCTAGAATTAAGCTCGGAGAAGCTCCTTCAACAGTACCAAAATCGGCTATAGCGACAGGGATTTCGAGATCTTTACTAAGTTCAATTAAATGAAATTTTAATTTATATCTCTTTGTATATAGATTTGATTAGTTAGCATTATTGCATCAAAATAGTAGTTATCCAGATTAATAAAACATTCATTTAATGTCCTTCTATTTATTAAAGAAAACCCGCTACCACTATCCGGTAATGCGTATATTAGAAATTCGCTTCCAGTTTTTTGGCAATTTATCCTTACTTTAATTAAAGGTACAAAATAACCTTCAGCGTTAATGAAAGGAATCTCTATTTCTTTACCCATGTTAGCTCTTCTCTTGCTTTACTACGGTCAAAATATCATACTGATTTCTTCTATATCCTTTTTTAGCCATTATTTCCTCAATTTCCTCCCATGAATTACCCTCAGCTACAATATTTCTATTTTCATCTATTGCCAAATATTTCCTTATGATTTTAATGTTTCTAGACATCTGCTTCATATTAAATATAAAACTTTAGGTTTATAACTTTCTTACTTAAGCGTTACCGTAAGCTTTTGACGAGAAGTAATTTAGCTATTACTAATCCCTCCTTTTCTAATAAATACCACTAAACTATTCCTAGTTATTTTTATAAATTTCTTATATAGTGACATTTTCATGATAAACCCTTGCAAAGGTTTCGGTTAGGTATTGCATGCAATCAATAAGACGTCTTGGAGTATATTGTCTTCAGGATTAATAGCATACTTGCTATGTAAAAATGATGATGAAGGATAACATATAGAGCTACAATGCACGAAGTTAAGCTTTTTATAATTAGGATGAGAGTTAAGATTGTGAAAGTTACCGGAAATATTGGAAAATTGATAGAGTTTGTAGTGTTCTCAAGGATTCCTAAGAGAACTTTGGCTTTCTACCTACTCATTGCGTTTTTCTTAGGATATTTAGGATATTCAACATATGCATTTTCGAAAGCTAGTATCCGTGAGGAGTTCGCATACTTATCAATATTCTATCTTACGAGCATGGTCGCAGTATCTCCTGTTAACACTAGGTTTGGTCTCGTAAACAAGTCTGATAGTGATTTTCTAGCTTTATTACCTTTTGATGATGATAAGATAATTACTTCCCTCATCATAGGGAGCTTTTTAGTCAGTGTAATTTTCCTTTCAATCTTCACTTATTGGTTCATAGTTGCTTTAGGCATTCTTGGGATTGTAGTAATTCCAGAATACGCTTTAATATCTTCCACTTTACCTGCAGTTCTTTATAACTTGAATAATAAGAAGAAGATCTTAATCGATTTAGTTATAGTTCTATGGATGGTATCTGCATTATTTCATTTTCCTCTTAGTCCTCTTTCAATGTTTTACGGTTATTTTGAAGGCTATGTACTTTCTTTTGTGTTAGCCTTTGGAGTTTTCTTCTTGGCTTTAAAGAAGTTTAATTTCTCGGCCTACTCTAACGTAGTGTTATCTTCAGAGAAAGGTGAGGTTAAGGAGGAGATTTCTTTTAAATCTTCAAGTCCTCTTGTACTTACGTTAGTCAGGAATTTGAGAATAATTGAAATTGGAGGAAGGGTTAATTGGATGGGAATGAGTACTTTCGTCTCCAGGAGGGTAAGCTTATGGAAAGTACTTTTAGCTTCTTCAGTTGTAGCAGTAATACTCTATATTGCTCTTAAAGTCGTGAGTTACGCTATAGGTGTCATTTCACTTTCATTTTATATATTATTTGGAGGATGGCTTTTAATGACTTTAATCGCTAGTGCTTCATTTATAACAGAACCGCTTTGGTTGGACTTGAACGTTATGACGCCAGTAGAGTTTGCTAGGTATTACTTGATAAGTAAAGCTGTCTCAGTTGCGGTAATTCTTTCTCCATTTGCAGTCCTCTTCTTAATTTCTGGCTATATAGGTGATGCAATAGGTCTGTTAGTTTTTATACCGCTGAGTTCTATATTTATGATGTCTTTATACGCTAGATATTATCAGCAAAGGTATAATGCTCCGCTAAACGTTTCTCCAATGAGGTTTCTAATAGGGTTATTATCATCAATTCCTTTATTTCCATTACTAGTTTTAGCTTTCATTGATTCTCTCTTTCCTGGCTTCTGCATCTTATTAATACCTGCACTCGCAGTGTTCTATTTGTTAATATCTATGCCATTCCTTGTCTCAAGTTCTTACTGGGAATCCACAGTGGAGAAGATAGTAACTTCAGTTACGTGATTTTCAGAAGTTAACAACAATAAAATCCTTTTTATGAAATTAAAGGCTTGTGTTTGTAAAAACTTTTTATAATCTACGGAAACATTTAATTTAATGGAGTGTATCTCATTAAGCAACGTCGTAAAGAGGTTCGGTTCAGTCGTAGCATTAAATAATTTATCCTTCTCCGTCCCTTGCGAAGGAAGATATGCATTATTAGGTCCTAACGGTGCAGGAAAGTCTACTACTATGAAAATCCTATCAGGACTTTTAAAACCCGACTACGGTGAAGTTGAAATAATGGGAATGAGGCCAGGGACTAAAGAAGTTAAGAAGGTTTTAGGTTATCTTCCAGAAGACCCGATGCCTTACAGGATTTTAACAGTGAGGGAAAATCTTGAATATATATCATCTTTAAGGGGAGTTCCAAAAGAGAGAGTTGATGAAATGCTAGACTTACTTGATTTAAGGCAATATGAGAGGATTCAAGCAGGGAAACTTTCTAGAGGAAATCAACAGAAGCTTTCTCTAGCTTTAGTTCTCCTTCATGAGCCAAAGATTGTCTTACTGGACGAGCCATTAAACTATTTAGATATTCCTACTCAGGAAAAAGTTATAGGTATTTTAAAGAGCATGAAGTCAACTTTCTTGATCTCAACACACATAATGTCCATAGCAACAAGACTAACAGACCACGTAATTATGATTTCCAGAGGTAATGTAGTATGGCAAGGAAGCATTGAGGATCTTAGGGCTTTAGGGAAAGAGGATGAGCCTATTGAGAGCGTTGTAGCTAGAATAATGGGCAGTGTTTAGTTATCGGGCAATTTCAAAATAGGCTGAATCTCTTTTTATAAATAGAATTGAAGGTTTAGGAACAAAAATCCTCCTGGATAAGCCTATGTTGATTTCCAGTTCCTGAGGAGAAGTTATTAAGAGAGTTGCGTTCTTATCCTTCATCTCGTCTAGAATTATTCCTCTTCCCCTTACTTCTCCCCAAACGTTAAATTCGCCTTCCTTACTTAAGAGGAAGTTAAGAAATTCATCCTTCTTCTCCATTACTTTCTTTGCTCTTATCTTAGCTAACAAAGAGTTAACGTTTATTGGCTCTTTTATTTCCTCTTCCACGTGTTCTTCGTCTTCAGAAATCCTTTCATCTGGGTAAAGCCTCGTAGAGTTCCCATAATCAACCTCAACGCCGTATTTCCTTGCAATCTTAATTAGTTCGCTTTCGATTTCCTTATAAACGTCTTCAGCTTTTGAGTTTTCAACTTGCATGTCCAGAAAATTCTTAACCTCTTGATAAACTCTTCCAAGCATCTTTACCTTCTCTAGGTCGTTATCTTTTAACCTTTCGAGGAATTCTTCGTAGGGATTTGTGAAATAAAGGTCTCCCTCAAGCATTGCGTAATCTTTTCCTTCATATTGTGCAATTTCCTGATTGATTAAGTAGTTCTTAATCTCTTTCTCCTCGTTAAAAGTCTTCAATATTTCCACTACTCTATCAACAATACCTATTTTAATGCCTTCCTTCCAAGGATACTGTTCCTTATAATAATAATCAAAACCTAAGCACTTCTTTACGTCGCTCTCAAATTTAACGCAATCCTTGTTTATCGGCAATACAAAGTTCTTCCCATCTTCTTCGCCTATTACAAAGTCCTTATTAGGGTCTGAGGTGGAAACGTAAGTAAATTCTCCCAGAGTGAAGGAGGAAACCTTAAGGCTCATTGCTAACTTATATCTAAAACTGTGAATTTCGTTTAGGAAATCCATGATAGAAGCTCTGTTTAGAAAAATTAAAATATTTCTAAGGTATTACCATCTTGATGGATAAGTACAAATTTTTTGACTTACCAGAGTTTTCAGCAGTCAAGGAAGTTCTTGAGAATGAGAGAGACAAGTATGTAATTACCGTCTTCGGACTTTGTAAAATCCTTTATTCTGGAAGGGCTTCTTCGATAGCTACTTACAGTTCTAGGTTGATAACTTTTAAGCCCGATGGTAGCGTTTTAGTCCACAGTAATAGGAAACTCAAACCCGTAAATTGGCAACCTTCAAGCTCAGACGTTCACGTAGAAATAGGTGATGAGCTGAGAATTTTCGTTGAAAGGAGGAGACCCAAGGAAGTTTTAGAGATTGCAATGCCCGTAGTTTATTATTTATCCTTAGCTGAAGTTGATGAGGGAGAATTTCACCTCTTTGGGAGTGAGAGTGAAATGGTTGAGGAAGTTATTAGGAATCCAGAGTTGATTTTAAAGGATTTCATACCTCTAGAGAGGGAATATCAGACCCCCTTTGGGAAAATAGACCTTCTCGGTGTAACCTCCTCTGGATACCTAGTTTTAGAATTTAAGAGAGCTCAAGCAGGGTTAGAGGCTGTTTCCCAGTTAAAGAGGTATGTAGATTATTTGAGTTGGAGCGGGAACAGAGTCAGGGGAGGAATAGTTTCTCCTTCAATCTCAAAGAGCGCTTTGAAGCTTCTGAAGAAGTATGGACTAGAGCACTTCCAGTTAAGCCCAAAGCTTCTTCCTACGATAAGATTAAAATAAAGAGAAAATAATAATTAGCAAGATGTTGATTACAAAATCACTATTGGCTTTGATAATTCTTCTTGAAGTCATGAATTCTCTTACTCTATCCTCTCAGTGCAATACCTACATGATAAACGTTACTTCCCCTTCTGCATTTATTTTCACTGTAAAAGGAGAAGCTAACGTGACGATTATGAAAGAAGAAAATAGCTTTTATCAACAAGTAGTTTACACTGGATACTCTAAAAATAATTTAACTTCTGGAATATTATTAACTCTGGGAGAATATAAGGTAATAATTAAAGGTAATGATGCCTCTTTCCATTATTACGTTCATAAATTAAAGTGCAGAAAGAAAGCTTTATGTTCTTCCTTCTTACTTTCATCTAATAGATCCATTTTAATACCGATCCCTAACTTAGAAACTCCTGAAGGACTGCATTCGTTCCTAATATCTAATACTACAGTTACTTTTGAAATTCTGCAATGCAATAAAATTATTTATACAGATAAAAACACTACCTTAGTTTTTGCGCATATATATTTTAAAAAACCTAGGAACGTTTTCTTAAAAATAGTAGTTCACGCAAATTCATTATTTTATTTATCTTATAGGGTAATCACTTGTTTCATTAATCCTTACCTTAGGCTTTCTTACCCATCTTCGGAAGGTATAGTAAGTTACGGTATTGTTAATTGCTCTACTAAAAGTAAACCTTACTTTATTAAGACTGATTCTATCATAGGAAAGTTTTCCATTTTTTGTATTTTAGCATATAATAAATCACAAAAACTGGTCCCTCCTTGCGCTGCATCATTACAGCTCAATGTTGTTTTAAGGTCTGGTAAGCAAGTTTATTGGTTACAGAATGTCTTAGAATTCCTAACGTCAAAACATGAGATAAAACTTGCTGACGACATTCTGAATATCACGTGCTTAAACGCTAAGCTCTCAAATTGCACAATTACTTCCTCTAACGGTTATGTAACAATTGTAAATCAAAGTAATCAAACAGAATATTATTACGGAAATTACTACTGTCAGCCTGAGCTTAATTACCGCTTACCTTTGTGCGGGTATTTAGCATCTAACATTAGCTTAGAAAAATGCGGTGTATTGATTAGTTTTACCGTTATACTTACTAGAAACGGCAGTTCATCATGCTATAAGGAAATTGTATATGATGAAGTATTAATCCACGGCAATTTTAGTTTTGCCTACCTAACAGTCTGCGGTAGACATTACACTCCGGTGGGAAGTTACTACGATGCAGAGCTTGTCTTTGGAGGAGGTGGTAACGGAGAGATTACCAGTTTCTCTAAGTTGAATGCTTCTCTTTGGTTACTTTACCTTAACAAGAGTTTTTACGTTACTTTTCCGAACTATTTTACGTTTGGCGAAGATACTGCAGAAAAAGCTGAAAACATCACGGTAAATTTCTGCAAATATTACGCAAAGCTGACAACTGGAAAGGAAAACTTAAGCTGTTATAAGGCTACTCACTACTCTACAGATCCTTATAACTCAAGCACTCATCAAGAAATTATTATTACTCATAACAGTGAAGAGAAACTCAATAATCTAGTTTATAAGATATTAATTCTATTAGCTCTAACTTTATTTACAGCGTATTTGATTTTTAGAAAGGGAAAGCGCTAAATATGAAACTGTGTATTGTATGAAAATGAATTATGGGAATTTGACAGTATTGAGAAAAGAGTCCTCTGAGAAGCAGGAAATCTTCAAGATAGCTCCTTCTGTAAATAGTTTAGCTGAATTATCTTGTTAACTCAAAATCACCACGGTTTATCGCTCCTTTCCTTTAAGCATTCAATTACCTTCTCTACATTTACAGTAACGCCATATTTTTCCAAAAATCCCTTATATTTAGTTAGTAATTCCTTAACTCTCTCTATAGCCTTATCTGAGATCCCAGGCCAATCTAACTTTTCAGGCTTAATAGCTAAGACGTAAGCTTCTTTTGGCATATTACCCGATTTCCTAGCTAAAGAAACTACTTGGATTGGAGAAAGTCTATGAGGGTCAGATATCTCTACAAAATCCACATTTTCTAAATTTACTTTAAATAAGTTGTATTCCTCATCCATAACCATTGCATCAATAAATATAACTACGTCATCTTTTTCTATGAAAGTTAGAGCTTGAAAGCCGTTAGCCTCTGCATCTAAGGCATTCATGCATTCTGCAGTTAAAGATCCTATTGCATCATCTCCGTAAAGTCTGTTTCCCATGCCTATGATTTTGACAGCCATTCCACTTTTTCCTCAACTTTCCTATTTAATTCTTTAACCCTCTCTTTAGAGTAATCTCCTCTATAGTATATTGCATAAACTTTCTTGTAACCTCCAAAGATTAAAATTCCGTAAGCTACGTCTTCAACGTAGTATCTTCCATCAAGTCCTGGTCTTATAAGTTCCATCATTTCCCAAGGATCATTAGTCTCCAAAACAAACTCCTTTTCTGAAATGCCTTCAGAAGCATAACGGCTACTCCCCACTAACAAAACTTTATCTGCTCCTAATCTTTTAACTTGTTCTCCTGCATCTATAGGATCTGTTTCCAAATCTAGGACGCTATCCTTGTCTTTCCACAAGTTGTAAACTTCTTCAACTACTTGACCGTCAGGAGTAGAGAAAAAAGGGATAAAACCTATTACGATTTTCACTATTTCACCATACTTTTTCTTATCTTACTAACTAGATCTAGTACGTCTTTGGCTCCATAACTTTTCAATAATTCGTCCAAATTAACATCTTCATTAGTAGTCTTTATTTCGTATAATGGTCTCAATAATTCCTGCTTTAAAGGCCGTTGAACCTCAGTTTTTATTACATCTTTAATTGCAAGTATTTCCAATAATATATCTAAAATCGAACTCATATTTTATCACCTCAGCATATCCTAGGTACT
This sequence comes from Acidianus sp. HS-5, assembly GCF_021655615.1. GTDB lineage: Archaea > Thermoproteota > Thermoprotei_A > Sulfolobales > Sulfolobaceae > Acidianus. The sequence goes on along the minus strand of NZ_AP025245.1, from coordinate 715,850 downwards.
ATATCTCCTGAGGGCATTTCGAGAATTTTAGAACCCCCTACTTCAGTTCTTACGATAACTAATCCTCTATTATCCTTATTCTTAGGTTCAATAACTTTGCCTATTATCCTTGGTTCGAAACCTATTTTCTTTAATTCCTCGGTAACTTCTTCTGCTCTATCTGGAGAAACTGAAAGCACTGCTATTCCTTCATTGGCTAAAACTAAAGGATCTAATCCTGTAATCTCAGTTATCGATTTAACTTCCTCAGGAATTGGTATATCCTTCTCCTCTACTACTATCATCTTTCCAGATAATTGAGCCCATTCGTTTAGAGTAGCTGCCAGTCCTCCTCTTGTAGGATCTCTAGCCGCATGAACATCTTCTGAAAACTTATCAAATATCTCAAGTAGTTTTATTAAAGGTTTAACGTCGCTTTCAAGCTTAGTATCAATACCATACTGTAATGCTGCGACTACAGAGCCGTGAACACCTATAGGACCCGTGACTATTACGGAATCTCCTTCTCGAATCTTATCTATAATAGGATTCTTACTTACTCCTATTCCTACTGTGTTTATAACTATACCTTTCATAGAGTCTGAAGGAATAACTTTGAAATCTCCACTTACTAACGCTATGTTATATTCCTTTAATATAGAAATCATGTCATTTGTTATTTTATCCAAATCATCCAAAGGAAAGCCCTCAGCTACTACTATTGAATCTAGCATTGCTATCGGTCTTCCTCCCATCATTACTACGTCATTAATAGTTCCGGAAACTGCTAACTTGCCTATACTCCCTCCCGGGAAAAAATAGGGATATATAGTGTGAGAATCTGTAGAAACCACTATCTTATTTCCGTTATCAAAATTGATTATAGCTCCATCATCTAAATAGTTTAAGCCCAACCCTCCATCAGTCTTTTTTAAATTTTCTGGCAATTTAGAGAATATGAATTTCTGTAAAATGATCTCTGTATCTTTACCTCCGTTACCGTGAGAGAGTAAAATTCTGTCCATTATTTTTCACTCTCTAAGTCTTTTAATATTCCAGAGACGGATTCCATAAATGACTTAACAGCCTCATCAGGGTTTTCTCCCTCCAGTTCAGCAGTTTCTCTAATCTGATCTGCTATGAATTTTATGTTCTCTATAACCTCTTCTTTACTTAGCTTCGCTATTATTACACCCGCATGAACCATTACGTAATCTCCTTTGTTTAGGTTATCTACGCCTACTGCTACTTTCTTCAAGGTATTACCGCCTAAATCTACAGTAGCAATAACGTCTGAATCCACACCAATAACTTTAGCAGGAACTGCCCAACACATCTCATTTCACCTCCTTTAATGCCTCTAGAACTCTTTGAGACGAACCAAACCTAGCCCACACTGCACATGCGCCTTCCATTGAAACCATGCAAGGTCCCCAAGGTCTTGCTGGAGTACATGCCTTCATAAATAGAGGACATTCGTTAGGATACGCCGTCCCTAAAGTAACTTCATTGCACTTACAACCGGGCGGAAGGTCATAGTCCCATGGTTTTTCCTCCAGTCCTAATTGTAATCTTGCGTTGTAATTTGAGAACTTCTCGTTGAAGTCCATCCCGCTTTTAGGTATTATCCCTATTCCCCTCCATATAGCATCAACTACATTAAATACCTCCCTTATTTCCTCCTGTGCATAAACGTTACCTTCAGGCTTTACAACTCTCTTATACTCTAGATTAGTGTAGGTTATGTCTCCAGTATACAGATCCTTTAATATAGTCAAAACTCCGGTAAGTACATCTATAGGCTCAAAACCTGTTACTACTGCAGGGATTTTGTACTCTTTAGGGAAGAAGTCCCAACTTATTGCTCCTATAATAGTTGAAACGTGACCTGGACCAATCACGCCAGAGACCGGAGTTCTTTTGCTTGCCTTGTGTATTTTCACAGCGTATTCTGCAGCGGGAGCAGTTAGTTTTGTTGCAGAGTAAAATAGTAAATTCTTAGGGACTTTCTCTTTTGCAAAAAGTACTGCATAACTTGGAATTGTAGTTTCGAATCCTACTCCAAAGAACACTGAAGGCTTGTTGTCTCTCTTTGCATCTTCTATTGCGTCGGCAAAACTGTAAACTATCCTTACGTCAGCACCCTCAGCCTTAGCAGCAGCTAAGCTGCCTATTTGATCTTTCTTATAATGATTAACAGTGGGTAATTTAAATACGTCACCAAAGGTATATACTCTATATCCGTCCATTGCTAATTTTATTACATTCTCAATATCGCTTGAAGGTGTAACGCACACCGGACATCCTGGTCCAGGAATTAGCTCCACTTCTTTTGGCATTAATGCTCTTAAGCCGTAATGTGTTGTGGTCCACTCATGGGAACCGCAGAAGTTCATTATTTTAATCTTATCTAATCCTGTCTTTTCGGTAACTTTAGGAGCAAGTTTTGCAATTTCATCAGCCAGTTTCGAAGCTAATGGAGTGTTCTCCCTGAAAAGTAATTCAATCTGTTTTGGTAAGTCCATGATTTTCACCTTTAATTTCTCCTTCTGAAGTTAAAAAATTTTTTATATATTTAGTCATAAAATCTGCTATTTCATCCATTTTGGACTTTAGCATTGATATTATCTTAACTATAATCTCATATTCCCCTCTATTATAAATTGTAATAAGATATCTAGATAGCTCGTCATTAATTTTGGATATTGAAATTTGTTCGTAATTCTTGGAATTTAATGGATTTCTTGATACTGTAAATCCCCTCAAATCCCAGCCATCAGAAGATATTGAAGGTAAGTTGAGAACTCTTTCATAACTTACCGACAACTCAGCGTAATCTATGCTCAGAGAACCGCTTTCCTTTAAAGCCCTCATCATCTCTCCTGCGGCTAGTTGAAAATTACCTAAATCGTTTGATATTACAGTAAACGCTCTTGGTTGGTAAAATATTTCTCCGAGGTTCTTCCTAGCAAAAGCTCCGCTATCGTCTAGGGGAATGTAAACATATCCGGTAGAACCACTTAGCTTTATTTGAGCAACTTCATATCCTAGGCCTGCTAATCTGCCTGCAAACGCATACAAATCAGGGTCTGAAAAGGATCTAACAGTAAATATTCCAGTAAATCCAGAGGCGGTTACTTCACTCACTGACGATCACCTCATCTCCCTCAATTTTAACGTTATATTTCTTTAGATCTCTTTTTGCAGGTCCATCAAGCACCTTTCCAGTTTTAACGTCAAATACTGAACCGTGCCAAGAGCAGACTATTCTTCCATCATCAGTCAGAAATCCGTCCTCAAGAGATAAGCCGTTGTGAGTGCAGAAAGCTTCAAGTGCATAAATTTCTCCGTTATAATTAACTAAAAGAACGGGCTTCCTTTCCCAAGGCTTTTGGGCTGGAAAATAAAATTCTACCATTGAATTTTTAGGTATCTCTTTAAGGCTTATCTTGACGCATGTCAAGAGTTGCACACCGGAGTTATTATATGCTCTATGCTTCTATTTACTTTTCCTTTAATTTCGAAGTGTGCGGCACATACTAGGCATGGATCGAAACTTCTTATCGCCCTTAAGAAATCGTATCCAACCCATTGGTCTGGCGGAACTTCTTCCATGATCTTCGTATTTATAACTGACATTTCAAATGGACCTATAGCTTGCCCATTTATGCACCAAGGTCCATTACAGTTATTATCTCTCGGACTTACGTTAGCCGTTGTTGGAGCTTGATATTGGTAATTGGCTATCGAATAATCCTTATTTACGATCCAATGTCTTGATGTTCCTCTTGGAACTTCGTATTGTCCGACTCCTACTGAGAATGATGGTTGTTTCCATGACCTTGAAGTCTTTGGACTTGTTTGATTCTTCATGAACAGTTGTAATCCGTATTCTAAGTTATCCCATGCAGTAAATATTGCAGCAGCCATATCTACGGCCCTTCCTAATATTCTGCTTAATGTAGTAGAATAATCCGGTGGCTCCCATTCTACAGTCCACTCTGCAGCAGAGCCTGACGGTAACCAAGCCGGAATTTCACTTATTGTAGGTAATGTTATACTTATTTTACCGTTCTTGACTATTGGACTATTTGGATGGTAATGAGCTACTGCATGAAGCCTTGGCCACGGTCCAGTTTCGTAAGCCCACATTGTTCCGTCTTTCCAAACTAACCTTGGTTCTGCATCCCAACTATATTTATCCATGAAGTTAGGACCTTGAGGGTTGGGTATTGTTGTCTTATTCCACGGATGGTACATGTATAGCGGAATGCCGTCGCTAGCAGTTAATCCCCAAGCTAGTTTATTACCTATTGGGTCAGTTTCAGTAAACGGTGAAGTTATCTTAGCCCAATTATGGTAATAAGAAGAGTTAACGAACTCCAACTGACCAACGTTTAGGTCAATGAAGCTTTTGCTTAGTAATTCTCCGTTCCTTACAATTGTAGCCCTAAATACAGTTTGAGGTCCTTCTGAAGCTTTTTGAGCTAAGGAATCATAATTACTATAAATATCCTCATACGTATCTCCTAAATTGCTGTATAACTCCGGGCTTTCAAATCCATAGCTTGAAATATATGTAGGTTTACTGTAAGTTAATCCTTGATATTCGTAATCGCAGTTATTTATGAGGAAGTTAGCTAAGTCCATCCATGCGGCTATCACTACCTTTGTCCAAGCAGTTAGTGTTGTTAATCTATACATGTATTGTGTAAATAATGATTCTCCTACTGATAAATCGGTGCCTATTCCCCCTGGTATCAGCATTGGAGGATGCGAATGTCTACCGTAAATTAGAACTCCTGCTTCTCTAGCCAATATTTGTGCTTTTACTGCGTGAATCCATAACCATCCGCTGAAGGGATTAAGTGCAGTCATTATATCGGCTATTGTCGAGAATCCGTGAATATCGCTGTACTCTGCCTTAGTTTGTTGTGCTGTCTGCCAGCATGATGAGTAATATTGTTGCATTACTTGTGCAGAAAAGTCCGGTCCTTCCAATACATTTAGGATAATTGAATGATCGTATATCATGTCAGTCATTGCATATGCTAAGTTCCTCAAAACTTGACCTAAGGGATATGGTACTGCCCCTAAAGCCATATCATTTGCTCTCACCGAAGCATTAGCGTGTGCAGCACCGCAAACTCCGCAAGACCTTGAAGTTATGTGAACTGCGTCTGGTGGTTGTCTTCCTCTGAGGAATACTTCGAATCCTCTAAACATTGTTACATATGTGTATGCTTGATAATTTGTTACTTGTCTTGTATTTGTATTTACGTCTGCAGTTAAACCTAAATGACCTGCGACTCTAGTTATAGGATCTATAACCATTTTCTTTATTGAGGACATGTATTTTCACCTCGTTTTAATTGAAAAAAGTGATTATTTTTTACAATTTTTATAATAAACGTTTTCTGAGGCATATATTTCCACCTAATACATATTAAAATGAATTAAAAGAAAAACAACTTTCATTTTTTATTCACCTTCATTCTATCGGCTAATACGTCTATTATGTGTTTAACTTGCGAGTTAGCATGATAATAATCTATTGAAAAACCTATACTCTCTATGCAGACTGGACAACCTGTCATAACTTCTTTAGCTTTTACCTTATTGATCTCATTTACCTTAATTTTACCAGCTTTTATTAACGGCTCTATTGTACTGTCCAGGAATTTTTTATCATCTTCACTTATAGCTATGCCCAATGTTTTTGCCATATTTTCTACCATAGTAGGAACTCCGCATCCTCCACCTCCTCTGCTACAACAAAAACTGTTTACGCCATGGCTCGGTAGTTCCTTAAATTTTTTAGAGAGGGCTTTCATTAGAACTCTAGGTGCTTCGAAGACTCCACCTCTCCTGCCTAATTGGCATGGATCGTGCCAGGTTATTATTTCATCTAATGGTTCTATTTCAAACTCATTATTTTCATACCATTTTGCCAAAAGTTCTGTAACATGAACTACCTCATATGTAGGTTTTACTTTGAACGTCTCATGCATAGTATATCTTAATGAAGGATACTCAAATCCTCCAGCTGTCATCATAACGTACTTTGGAGAAATGTCAGTAAAATAAGAATAAACTCTCTGCATAACTTTTATAGCCCCTTCTTTGTCTCCTATTACTAATCCAATAGGAGGTCTTATTCCAAGGGGTTTTGACATGAAAGTCCAATCCTTGTTTAGCATATCAAGGATTTTCGCTACTTTTACTAAAACATCAGGATAAACCATAGCTTCATAGAGACTTGCGTAAAACAGAATTTCGCTTTTTTTCTTATCTAAAGGCACTTCCTTACCTATTGCGTCTTTAATTTTTGAAATTAAAGAGTTCCAAGCATTCTTAAAGAAATCTACATCCCAGTATTTACCAGAGATTTCTAAGTCAGCTATATCTCTATAGATTTTTGGTACCATTCCGGCTTTAAACGCTACTTGTCTAAGTAGATCTATTAAAGCTCCGCTGTCTATAGCCATTGGACAAACAAACATGCAAGCTCCGCAATTAGTGCAATGCCATACATAATCAACCATTGTTTCTGCTTCATTCAATGTCAAATATTTCTTACTTCCTCCTATTACCTTACCTATTGTCTTACCCCATATGCTAAATCTGTATCTATATAATTGCCTAGATATTTCAGCCTTATTTACTGGTGAATAATGTAAAGAAGTGGGAGTAAACGGGCAAGCTACTTCACATGCTTTGCAATTAACGCAAGATTGGAAGTAATATAAGGTTGTTGAGTCTATTTGCGAGTAAAATACCTCGTCAATTGCCCTCTTTAATGCGTCCATATTTACTTTCTCAGCAATAGCTTGAGTCATTATTTTTCACCTCTCCTATATACCGTGAAATACCATTCCCTCATTTTGCCTAAGTAGAACTCAAACATATGAAATCCCCTAGTGAAAGGTAATGTCGCTATTAAAATTTCAGCAACCAATATGTGTGCACCAAGTAAGTTATCATAATCTACTACATTATTTGGTATGTGAGAAGTTGCCAAGAATCCCAGTATTATATCAATATATAATAGTACGAAAAACCACCAATCTCCTGCTCTCAGAGCTAGTCTTTCTCCTAAGATGTGGAACTTATGTCCTAAGTAAATTCCAAGTAAAATCATTAGGAGATATGTTATATATTGTCCATTAAGGATTACTGTTAAAGGTCCCCATATATCGTGAACGAAAGGATAAGGTGTTGGAGTCAAAGGCAAAGATGCCCTAGTAAATGCTAACTCTCCGTCAACGGAGCTCTCAGGAATAGCAAGAGGGAATAACACCTTATATGGGGGAATATAATAAGCCCAGAAAACCATGTGTTGAGCTAAGAGGAATATTATTACAATTAAGGAGATATGCATTAGAAGACCTGCAGCTGTTGTTACTGGCTTTCTCTTTATTCCTAATTTACTGGAATTCGCAAATGTGTTAACTAAATCCTTAATTTTTTCTCTGGTGGATATTCCCCTTAATGATGATGTGTACGGTACGAACGGTTTATTATAAAATGCAAAATATCTAGCCGTTCTATAAGCTGCACCGAAGAAGAAGAAAAATACCGTTGGCATAAAAAGGTCTAACGCTAGAGGATAGAGAGAGTTACCGACAGGATAATACCCGAACGGTAACTGCATTTTATTTCGACCTCAATCCGCCTTTTTGTACCATCTTCTTTTCTGCAAATCCTGCTGCTGCTCCTAATACTACTCCGGCTCCTATTAATCCTGCAGTAGTTAATGTGGAGGATGGGGTAGGCACTTGTAAAGGTTTATAGAACGGTTCATAAAGGTCACTGAAGCCCGGCATGGTACATCCAATGCATACTCCGCCTGTCCTAGTAGGCCCTCCTATGCCTCCAACCCAGCCGTACTTATTCCATGGGCAATTTGATACAGGTCCCTTGCATCCTACCTCAAATAAGCATGCTGCAGTAGGCTGACCTGGCTGAGTTCTGAAGTCTCCTGCTGCGTACCATGCTGCTCTGGGACATTGTTCGTGGACAGTGTATCTAAAGAAATACATTGGTCTCCAATATTGGTCAAGTTCTGGTAATGGAGCAAGGCCTCCTGCCCATAGGACTAAATTAGCTAGAGTCCTCATTATACCGTTACCGTTTGCAGGACATCCAGGCACTGCTATTGCTGGCTTTACTGAAGCTGAAGGAGATGGAGTTATATCGAGATAGGAATTAGGATTCTTAACAAAGCTATAGAATGGTGTTGCTCCCTCTTTAGCATTTAAGTAATTATCCTCATAAAATCTGCTTAGTAAACCTTTATATCCTCTTAACGGGTCATCAAAAAATCCTACGGCGCCAGTAGGTGATGGAGACCATGATGGAGTTATGAATTTAGGCGGTGGTTGATACACTTTATCTGCTATTAGTCCTCCATAAGATGCACAATTTCCTACAGATAAAACTGCAACTGCATTGGGCAAGAGCTCTGCTACCCATTCATTTAGCGTTTTAGGGCCTAGCATTCCCCAATATCCATTGGAATTGTATTGTTGTGCAGTTTTCTCGTCTGGAAAACTTCCCTCTAGTATCAGCACGTATGGATTATATTTTCCAGCAATTATGTCATTTAATATGTCTACTGCTTGCTCACCTTGTTGTGGCATGAGGCTTGGCCAGAAGGATATTTTTACGCTTCCCGGACCTACTAATGGGCTTGCACCGAATAAAACTTGAGTTACTGTAGGATCTGTAGCTTGTATTATTGCAGTTGTGTTTCCTTCACAAGCTTGTGCCTCAAACCATACTATGTTTACATCACCGTTCTTTATCATGTTCACTGCTTTTGCTATAGCCTTATCCCATTCTGGCGCAGAAAGCATTGTCGCTGTCAAAGCCAGCTTCAAGAAGTCTCGACGCGAGATTTTGAATGACACATATCATTCTCTCAAGATTACGAAATAAACGAATTTTATGAAAGATCAACTCAGTTTAAATTAACCCGGTTAATACCATATTTAATAAAATAATAACCCTTAATCGGAATCTTATTATGTAAAAATTTGTTTTGATATTAATAAAAAATATCATTAATATATGGAGTCCAGTTAATAGAAAGTCTTATTATACGTAAAGGAAAGTATCCCATGGTTTTTATGTCCGAGTCCCCTCAAGGTGTTAAGATAAGAATTGAGGAATTGAGAAAGCTTTCGCAGATAAATCCTTCAGATCCTTGGCCTCATTTCATGCTGGGAGAAATCTATAGCGAAACTGATCCTGAGTCTGCATTGAAAGAGTACGATGAGGCTATTAAACTCGACCCTCACGTGACTGATTTTCATTATAAAAAAGCGTTACTTCTTTTTAAGATTGGGAAGGTTAATGATGCTTTGGACTGTCTTGAAAAGGCGTCGGTTATTGATTATAAAAATTCTTCAACATATCATTATCTTAAAGGAACTCTCCTCGATGAGATGGGCAAATATAATGAGGCTATAAAGGAATACGAAAAAGCTATAGAAAAAGATCCAAACAATGTATGGATTATTGAAGCAAAGTTGTTGGATATGATAGAATTAGGATTAATTACTGAGGCTCTAAGTGAATTGGATAATATGTTAAAAACGCAGAATAGCCAAGAATTAATAAGATTGAAAGAAGAAATACTTAAGATTATTCAACAGAAGAGTAGAAACATGTAAGTTAATTCTAATGTCAATATTATAGTTATTTCCCAAGGAGATTCATAACAGAGATAGGATCGCATGATAACATGTCTATAATGATATGACATTTTCAATAATATATCTTCATATAAAAGAGGATTTTAATAGTTACTGTAGGATATAATGAGAATAGTGGCAGTTAGTTTCGCTTAAACATTGTTAAATATAGTAATTTTCACATAAAAACGTATCCGCAGAATTGTAATCATTTATTTTAAAGATTTTATTAGATATTATATTTATAGTTGTCAAATGTTAAAAATATTAACACTTTGAGATCTCCTGCACGAAAAGAATTAGAGTGGTCTCACAACTTAAAAATATCACAGTAATAATCGTCTCTTGCTTGTAGTGAACTATCCAATAAATCGGCAAAACTTCGATATTTAGATGAGAAGCTTCTTGGTGAAGATAATTAAATTATAAATCCGATAATGAAAATTAAACTGGAACTACTAATTTTGAATCCTTATACTCTAAATGAACAGCACAAGCAGAACACGGATCGAAACTTCTTACTACCCTTAATGCGTCTAAGCCCGTAACAGTTTCTTCAGTTACTTTTTGATGAATTATTGACCTTTCTACCGGTCCTCCTAATGGACTGAAATTTCTATCACTCGGAGTTATTATTTGATATCTCTTTATCTTATTTCCTTCCCTTATTAACCAGTGAGCATTAGCACCTCTAGGAGCGTCATGTGCTCCTACAGCCATTGTATATTCCGTCTTTCCTTTAATAGGTTCTAAATTACCCTGAGGGACTTCAACGTTCTCCAAAAATTCCTTTAAGAAAGCTACTGTAAAAATCCTTGCAAAAGTCCTTTCAATTACATTATTTCCTCTTGGTTCCCACTCATAGTTTAAAGCTGAAACTTTTCCCTTCCTAAGTCTCATTGCGTATAGTCTAGCTATGTCTCCTGTTGTAGGCATGAATTCCTCTCCATGAAATTGCTTCACAGTAGGGACAAAGTTAGTATTTATTAAAGATTTTATTTTAGTCTCCTTATTCCAAGGGTGCTTTTTATCAATTTCGTTACCTAGCTCATCCTTATCGTATTCATTATTCCAATCTTCGTAAGGTGTACCTTCTATGTAAACTCTGACTCCTAAAAGTATCTTACTCAACTTCGTTTCAACGACTTCTCCCTTCTTTATTAAAGCTGGAGGGAAGAGCCTCTTATCAGCCCAATTATCCATTTCCTCGTAATCAGCATTATATTCTTCCCCTTCCAGTAATCCGTAAGTTACGAAGTCCTCTTCAATGTTTTTATAATAATTTACGAAATCCCTTAAGTCTGCCATCATGTAAAACAGTTTTTCTATCGTTTTGTCCTCTTTCATAAACTTCTTTACCTTATCTATAATTGAAGGATCCCTAACAGTTATTGAACCCGGTTTCATACTGAGAGGTTGAGGGTATCTTAACCAGATTGCAGTAGCCAAATCCCTTAAGTTTGTCTGAAGCTTGAAAGCTTCCTTGTATACACTTTTTCCGAAGTACAAATTGTCCATTATGTCGGCTATTGTAGGAAACCCGTGAATATCTTTAAACTCTGCAGGAGTGTTCCTAGCCCTTTCATATTCTTTAAGAGTTTGTTTCTTTACGATTTCGGTTGAGTAATCAATAGCTTGAAATAGGTATGCTACTGTGACGTTATTATACATTATATCTGCTAAAGAATAAGCTACATTTCTGAAAGCTGTTGCTCTTTCTGAAGGGTAAACTCCGGTTGCCATTTCAAGTGCTTCAGTTGATACTAAAGTATGCGTAGCTCCGCAAATTCCGCAGATCTTTCCAGCTATATTAGGTGCTAAGTGTAATTCCTTTCCTTTAAGTAAGTTCTCAAATCCTCTAAACATTGAAACTTCTATATTTGCTTCCGTGTATTCTCCGTTGTCTATCTTGACGTGAATTCCTAAATGTCCTTCTATTCTGCTTATAGGATCTAAGGAAAGTTCCACCATTCACTTTGCACCTTGAAGAACAGAATAGAGCATTGCAACCATTGTTTTATCTGAAGCCGGACAACCTGGCACTTCGTAAACCTTCTTTTTTAGAACTTCCCCTACTCCCTGTCCTCCTACTTCTCTAATTATTCCGCCGTTTACAGCACAAGAGCCTACTGCAACTACAGCTATAGCCTTTTCAGAGAGCCTCTTTAGGATTTCGCTACAACTCATTCCGCCAAAGTTACACAGTTTATCGTCTTTAGGTATCGCACCTTCTACCACCAAAAGGTAATTATCTGCATTTAGGATATCATTTAGCATATCTGGCCCAGATTTGTCTTCAGCTACGATAGATATTAGCTTAACCGGAGAGGAGTGAAAGAATAAGTCGTCTACTCCTTCACAACCTTCCTTTAACATCATTACCGTTTCTCCTGAGCACGATTGTGCTTCAAGCCAAATAATGTTATGATTAAGAACTTCTTTTAGTGCTTGGCAATAGTCCATATATTCATGTCTTTTTGTACAATAAAAATCTTCTTGAGCAATGCTTTTAAATGTATATATTTTAACTCTGATAAATTTATTTAATGATAGATTCGCATTACTTTGACTCTTGCTGTCATGTTTAATATGATAACGCTTTGTTGTGTACTTCTTTAAGTGCCAATCCCATTGTCCATATATTAAGCGTTGGATTAAAAGTAAGTTTAACTAAATTTGATAAAAATTGAACTATCCTACAAAGCACTTATTGAGCTAACCGTAAAAACTATTATATTTCCTTCAGTAATAACATATTTTATGAAAGTTTACAGAATAATTTTCTCCGGCATAGTTCAAGGCGTCGGATTCCGTCCTTTCATTTACAGGATTGCTGTTAAATCAGGAGTCAAAGGTTACGTAAGGAATTTAGGAGGTAGTGAGGTTGAAGTAAAGGTTATAGGAAATGAAGAAAACATAGGAAAGTTCATGTCACAGTTCTTTTCAAAACTACCGCCTCCTGCTAGGATAGAGAAAATTGTAGTTGAAGAGAGCGATATTGAGAATTTCAACGATTTCAAGATCTTAAAGAGCGAAAATGCAATAGAAGAGCCCGGAGAAATTCCACCAGATCTAGCAGTATGTGAAGATTGCATGAGAGAAGTTCTAGACAAGAAGGACAGACATTACAGGTATCCTTTTAACAGTTGTGCATACTGCGGTCCGAGATTCTCTATGTTATACAAGTTACCTTACGATAGGGAAAACACATCAATGAATGATTTCCCAATGTGTGCTCATTGTCAAAGGGAGTATGACGACCCAGAAAACGAGAGAAGATTTGACGCACAAGGGATAAGTTGCCCAATTTGCGGTCCCAGACTTTCCCTGGAAGATATTAATGGGGAAAGGGTCGAAGGGGATCCCATACAGCTTACAGCAAAGCTAATAGAGGAAGGCTACGTCGTGGCGATTAAAGGTATTGGAGGATTTCACATAGCAGTAGATCCTTTTAACGACGACGTAGTCTTAAAACTGAGGGAGAGAAAAAAGAGGCCTCAACAGCCTTTCGCATTAATGTCTACTTCCTTGGATGTAATAAAGAAATATGCTGAAGTTTCTGAAATTGAAGAGAGTATTCTAAAGTCCCCGGAAAGACCAATAATACTGCTCAAAAAGAAAGGTGAGTTGTCAAAATATGTTTCTCCGGGCTTAGATAGGGATGGGCACTTCCTTTATTATACTCCATTACATTACCTCATCCTTGACTCGCTTAAGGAAAAGATCTCCATTATGACGAGCGGGAACATTCACGGATTACCTATGTGCACTGATGAGGACTGCGTTAGGAAACAGTTGAGAGGAGTAGTTGATTATATACTTTACCACAATAGGAAAATACTTAACATGGTAGACGATAGTGTAGTTAGGGTTTCTGCTAAAAGAGTTCTCATGCTAAGGAGGAGCAGGGGTTTTGCCCCTACTTGGATAAGGATTAAAGGAAGAGTCGAGCCGGTAATAGCTTTAGGTGCAGAGCTTCAAAACGCTGGGGCAATAGCTTTTGACGATAAAGTTATACTTACTCCTTACATAGGAGATACTGATAAGCTCGAAAATTTAGAGGAAATGGAGAAGTCAATAAGGTTCTTTTTAAACACTTACTCAATGAAACCTAAGTACGTTATTGCCGATAAAAACCCGGCATATCAGAGCTTAGCGTTGGCAAGGAAGTTTGCTGAAGAATTCTCTGCAGATCTTATTCAAGTTCAGCATCACTATGCCCACGGCTTAAGCGTTGCGGCGGAGAAAGGAATTAAGGATGGAGTTATAATAGCTGTTGATGGAATAGGTTATGGTGACGACGGTAACGGTTGGGGAGGCGAGGTGATAAAATTCGAAGGAGGGAAGTACACAAGGGAATATCATTTGAGATACGTTAATTACGCTGGAGGCGATATTAACGCTAAGAGACCGGATAGGATGCTCGCATTATTTTTATCGAACTTTTTATCTTGGGATGAAATAAAGAAGTACGTAAAGCTTTCTGAGAATGAAATAAAAATCTTGGAAATGCAAAGTAAGAAATCCGAACTTTTCACGTCAAGTACTGGAAGATTCCTTGATGCAGTCTCTGCACTTTTGGACATAAGCCATGAAAGGACTTACGAAGGTGAGCCGGCTATAAAATTAGAAGCTTACGCAAGAGGAGGGAAAATATTAGATTTTGAATTTCCTATAAGAGGCGACGAAATAGATATTGTGGAGACATTTAAGTGGATTTTGGATAATAATTTTAGGAAAGAAGATATGGCAGCAACATTGCAATATAAGCTAGGGAAAGCTTTAGTTAAAGTTGCAGAGAAATTAAATCCAGAGAGAATTCTTGTTTCTGGAGGAGCTTCAGTTAATGAATATATATTAAAAGGAATATTGGAGAATACGGACGTTGAAGTACTTACGAATAGTAAGGTACCCTCAGGAGATGGAGGAATAGCTTTAGGACAAGTTTACTTTAAAGTTCTTGAAGACTAATGTCGGAAAGTCTTTGCAAGGTTACGTAACCTTAAAAATTGAGAAAGGTTAAATAACTCCTTGCAAGCTTAAGATCTCTTCATTGAATAAGATTTATTTTAACATGATATAAAATGAAAATTCCTAAGCAGTAGAGATTCCCGTAAACTACTAATTTATATATTTTTAGTATTGTAACCATTAAAACTGTGTTGATCTTAAAGCCCAGATGAACTGAACATGGCCTTATCTTAATTTTCATGCAAAAAATATAATTTAAGAGATTTCTTTCATAAAAGATTCTCTAGATCAATTTTCATTTTACTTTAGTCTCAAGCTTATTGATAGTTAGTCCCCCTTGTACAACAAATGTAGCGATTTCCCTGTAAGTGCTAAAAGGGGATATTGACTTCCTCAAAGAGAACTATATATCTAATAAGTATAAGGCTAAATCTTTTTAACCTCATTATATATTTTATTTTTATTGTGAAGTATAAATTTGAGATAAATACCTTGCATTCTGTAGAGTCATTAAGGCTATTACTCTCAGATCCAGCTTTTCTATTTCCTAAAATATTTAGAGATATAAAAGAAATAAAAGTTGGCAGGTCATCTTTTTACGGTAACGCAAAATACATGTGGATCTATCATGACTTTAACGGTAACGTTTATTCTTCATTGGACGAGATTTCATACGTGTTCACCCTAAGGCATGGAAAAGACTCTGGCATAGGTAAAATAATCTTACTTCTGGAGCCCAATAAAGTCACGTTATCCATTGAATATGAAGGATGGATGGAAAGACTTGCCTCTTCAGCATTAAAATCTTGGACTAACGAATTCATAAAAAACTTTGAGGAAGATGTAAGAATTGAAAGGATTAAAAGGAAAATTTAAAGACGATCTCGCACTTAATAATCTTAACACTTAAAGGCCTATGTTACTATCATCCCCCTCTCTACAGTGCATTTAGCGTAGCCCTTGAGGATATCATTAACTATCTTTTCTACCTCTTTATCTGAAGGTCTAATTTCCTTAACGCTCCCAGAATCTTCAAAGCAGACGTAACCAGTCAGCTGAGTATAACATAACTCTTTATTAGTCCACACATGATAAATCTTTGTTAACCTTGATCCATTCTTCTCAATATACCCAGAGTCAGTAACTATTTTACTTATTTGAGAAAAATGCTTCTTCAGCACGTCCTGTGGTTTCTCATCAATGGAAATTACTGCTGAAGATAGATTAAAAGGAGCGACCCAAGGAGGTAGTTGAACGTTAATAGGAGAAGCAACGAGAGGCTTTTGTAAAGCAGCAGAAAGGAAGTGTATTCCATTCAAGGTCTTCTCAGTTATTTTGACCTCGTGGCAGTCCACGGAAAAGTCGTAAATTGGGCCTTCTCCGCTCAAGGATATTATGGGCTGTTTGTCCTCTCTAATAATATTCCTAATTGCGGAGTAAATAAATGACTTTACGTCGGCAAGGTTTATCTCCTTTGAAGGCAGGTAAATGTTCTTTCCTACAATCTTATAATGAGGAGTTTCTAAGGAGAGTTTATTTATCCCACCACCGTAAATTTCCATGAAAGACTCGCTGTTAGGTATGTTCTCCTTTATTTCTATCACTTCTCCGTCGTAAGTAACCTGGGAGTTGAGTATTTTGAAGGTGATCATAAAAAGTTTTAGGATGAGGGAGTTAAATTATTTCCGTGTGACTTATTTCCTTGTGTTCTCATGAACGTATTGTAAAGAATGCGGATTTAAATTATCTAGGTAAGTAAGTGTCTAATGATTTTCTAACTTATTTTCACGGCCCTTTTACTTTACTCTTTATAAAATTCACGACGTAAAGCATGTCCTTCTTCACGAACTCTTCCATGCTATACTTTGAAATCTCAGAGTCCTTATCGAAACCATTATATTGGAAATCGTGAAGGTCTAAGGCTATTTCAGTTAATAACCTAAGTTGGTCGTCACCTATTATTGCGACTACTTCCCTTATCCTTGTACTTGGCATTACTGCAATTATCCAATGAACTTTTTTCACTTCCTTATTTGGCGAAAGCTTCTTTTTACCTTGAAAGTACTTAGCCAGTTGAGGCCTAAAGTCCACCGCAACTGCAGCAACGTAAGCCTTTACAGCCTGATAAGCCTTACCTGCGGCGTTCCTTAACAGCCCGTCATTCATTAACCTCTCAGCTTAAGTCTGCCTCATACCAGGCTTCTTTGAACATATCCTCCTGGTATTTCTTAATGTCAATTCAAGGCTTAGTTAACTCCTCTACCATACTGTGTATATTATTACTAAGGAATTAAAGGTTAGCATGAGTTTGGAGAATCTACAAGTTCGGTATTAATAAGTGTTTACCGTGGCGTAACTTTTACTCACTTTTAATCCTGCCACGGGCACACCTCTACTGCCACTCTTAACTCATTGTCATTAGTCTAGGTTTTATTAGCCGAGGAGTAATACTCTCCTCAGCTGGGGAATATAGTCGAGAAGGAAACAGAAGCAAAGTCTTCGATAAATGGCGTAACAAGCTCTTACCGTCTGGCTGAACGCCTATATATACGATAAAGATGATATTTAGACTAAAAGTCACTAAAGGTATCACAGTCTAGTGCTCCTCCTAATAATTTAAGAGTGTCGAGCTTTTATATTAAAATTCAGTCTTAACTTTTCTCTTTAGCTCATCGTCGTTTGATATTATACTTAATACGTTCTCAAACGCTGTAGCAACATGAATAGTGTCTTCAATATCTATTCTATATTTTCTGACATTTTCAACAATTTTATCCCACTCTGGGAGCTCTAAATATTCTACTCCCAAAGACCCTAGAGCTTCTTCTACTGTTTTAATGAAATTATAGTCCCTTAACAATTTACCGAGTATTCTGCCTAATACTACTGTTAGGAGAAATGGAGTAATTTTAGAAGTGTACTTATGGTCAATGCTGGAAAGCCACTTTTTCGCCGTACTTCTTATCTCCAGTCAAGTAATATATGAAAACATTTACGTCAAAATATCTTTTGCTCATCATTTAACAGTACCTCAGTTAATGCGTCTTTTAACAGTCTATCTATATCGACGTCCTTCCCCAAATCTTTTCTGAATATACCATAATATTTATCAACGTCTTCAACTATCGGCTCTAGGATTAATTTATCACCTTCAACTATTAACTTTAACCTTCTACTTTTAATTAAATTTCTCACTTCCTTAGGTATTGTAACTCTCCCTCTTTCATCAATAGTTAATACAAATTCCTTACTCATATTTACCCATCCGAAAACCCATTAATATAAACTTTTCTAAATTCAGTTCTACGACTTCGTCCTCAAGCTTTCGAATAACTTGTATCATAATTACTGTAGTTATAATAGCTGTAATCCTAATAAGGAAGAGTAACAGTTTTTCTCTATACTCATTTTATTTTATCGGAAGACTCAAAAAGTTACGTGATCTTAAAAATAATTTAAAAGAAATTAAATAACTCGCTTTAAGCAAGGAATTCCTTTAAGTCGACAAATCCTATCTCCCTTTTCCACAACAATTTCTTTTCCTTTATCTTGTCCTTTTCCTCCTCGTCTAAGACTACGTAGTCCACGTTTCCTTTAATATATTTACTTACCATGTACATCCTATCAAAAGTTGGGACGTCCTTTATCCCCTTGAACACGAACAGTAAATCTATGTCGCTAGTGTCTAAGTAGTCCCCCCTAGCCCTAGAGCCGAAGACATAGACTTCAGTCAGTTGAGGTAAGTCTTTAGAAGCACTTTCAATGATCTCCTTTGCTAGGTTTATCATCCTTATCTGGCTTTCTATTGCAGATTTCCCTCTACCCATTCCACCACCTCCTTAGCTCTGTTATATAGATCTTCTGCAATTGTCCTATTATACTGCTTAAAAGGGATCCCGTTTGCTGCATCAGGGTAGCGAGAGATTATGAAATGTGGAGACAAAACCATTAAGTCTTCCTTAACCTTAATTGGTATCGAGACCCCTTCCTTTTCAATTAATTCAGCTAGATCAGTAAGCGAGTGAGTTTTCCCGGGATCCTTTCCTAGATATACATTCAATGCTTTTTCTACTGCTTGTTGAGAGTAAAACGCTGAAGCGTAATACTTTCCGTTAAGCAAAAGGACTCTGGCAGTATCCAAATCTTCAGTAGCCTGTTCCGTTCAGTCCTTGTACTTCATCCTATTATCCCTATTTCCTTTTAAAATATTTATGAGCATTTGTTGGCCCTCTCCAACCGTTTTTATTAAACGCTAGACAATGAGTTAGTTTTACTAGTAGGACGACCCCACAAAATGTGGACGCCAGTGCCTCAGAAGGTACAAAGGGTATAGTCTAAGAACTTTCCAACCAAAATACTTCAGAGAACCTCTCTGTTTAGTTAATAAATTCCACCTCGTCATTTATACCCACAAGTTCCTCCTCTCTCCTAAAGAGTGCTTTCGTATTGAGGAATTTAGCAGTTCCAATCGCGAAACAGTCGGCTAAGGAAATTGAGTACTTGCACTTGCATTCGTATGCGTACTTTAAAATTCTAGGTTTTACCCCCCACTACCTCAAAGTACCCAGATTTTATTACGCCTTTAACTATCTCTTCTGCCTTCTTCCTCCCTAACTTCCTACAAAGTACACTTCAGCAAGGTTCACTACACTGACATATGCCGTCACTTCTTGGTTGAGTGTCTTCTCATAATATTCTCTGAATTCGCCTTCTAGAATTACTCCAGTATCAAGTACCACTTTTTTCGTCATCTTCCTTGCGTCCATTTAAGGGTTCTTCATATAAGTTTTCCCCTTTTGCTATTCCGAAAAGCTCTTCAGCAAGCTTCCTATCCTTAAACTTTCTCTCAATTAAGTAGTTTATTACATCGTCGTAGGAAATCCTCCTCCCTAATCTCTTTTCGAGCATTTAGGCAATTTCGGTAAGCTTCTTCTTAGTCTCTGCTTTTACTTTTATGCTTTCCATGTTTTCCATCAGCTATAAAAACTTCATTGAGTTAAGAGAAAATTAAGGAATGTGAGAGAACTAGACAGCTCATGTATTAGCACCTTATTTCCACTAAAGGCTTGAAGAACTCCTTATAGAACTCCTCGTAGTCCTTCCACTTCGAAAAGTGGAACTCAAAAGGAGTAACTTTTCCATTAAACACTTTTGATTCTATGTAAAGGATAACATTTGCCTGCCACTTAACATCACCTACTTTATCTGACACAATTAAGACGTCTATGTCGCTCAGAGACGGGACGTAATTGCCCTTGACGACACTGCCGAACACTGCTACCATGACGTCAGGTAATGAGCTCTTAAGAGATAGACATATTTCCTCAGCGTACTTCCTCCAGTTATTAAAGTATTCTATTCTCTCCATAAACCCAACACCATAAGAAATTCCTTAACTACGTTAGAAGCTTTACTGCTATTTCCTTATCGTAAGCAGTAGGGAAATACCTAGACCCAGTGTACGCTAATTTTAACAACGTGATAACATCTTTATTTTTATCCCTTAACTCCATTACTTCAGTTTTACCAAGGCAGTTTATTAGCTCATCTATGTCATGAGTAAAAGGGTAACTTCCCTTATTTTCTAAGATGACTGCCTTAAGCGCGAGCTGTAAGGATTGCTCTAAATGAAATAACGTAAAATCATACCAACCCTTCTCAACGTCTGAGACTGCTTCCTCAAAGAACCTCAGAGACCTACTTTTAAATGCGTCGACTACTTCTTTCTTTGACATGAATAAAGCTCGTTGAATGACTACATAAACTTTAGCTCACGACGATCTATAAGAGATTTAGCTAATCCAAAAAATTTACACTCGGTTAAGCTAGAATTACAGAGTTAGCCTCACAATTTGCCTTTAAGGATCTAAATTGTAAACATAAAATAAAAACTCACAAATTCCGGGATAATGTTGCTATGCTACTTGCTCAATGTCTTTTATTATCTTCCTCAACAATACAACCTTATATTTTTCTCTACTCAACTCTCTATATGGACGAGTTACTTGATATAGAACACTCAAAGGAAGAAAGGGAAGACTTCGCAGGGTATAAAGTCTCTCCCCTCATTGTATTTTATCCGAGGAAAGAAGAGGAGGTAGTAAGGATAGTTAAATACGCATATTCCCACGGTATCCCGGTAGTCCCTTGGGGTTCTGGAAGCAGTTTAACCGGAGCAACTGCTTGTAAGAACTGTATCATCATAGATCTTTCTAAGATGGACAAAATCCTTGAGATAAACGACGTGGACTGGTATGTGAGGGTACAGCCTGGAGTGAAGTTAATAGACCTTTATGAAGCTGTAGAAAGCAAAGGTTTCTTCTTCCCTCCGGATCCTGCCAGCTTTTTCCTTTGTACTGTAGGTGGGGCAATATCTGAAGGCTCCGGAGGAATGAAGGGAGTAAAATACGGGCCTTTCAGGGAATGGGTACTTTCATTGAGGGTAGTTTTACCCACAGGAGAAGTAGTGAAAGTAGGAGAGCCTTTAAGGAAGAATAGGGCTGGTTATGATTTAACTCACTTGTTTGTAGGAAGCGAGGGTACGCTGGGGATAATAACTGAGGCTTGGTTGAGGATAATTCCTAAGCCCAGGAAGAAGATTTATACTGTGAAGGTTCTTCTACCCGACTTTAAGACTGTTGCTGAAAATATTATAGGAATAAGGAAAGCCAGAATTTTGCCAGAGTTTTCTGAGTACATTGACGCAGACGTAATAAGGGCACTTAACAAGAACTTAAATGCCGGACTTGAGGAAGCTGAGGGGGGAATGTTACTTATTTCCATAGAAGAAGACCAGCTAAACGACCTACTCAAAGTACTTAAAGGTGAAGTTATTGTTCTTGAAGGTGATGAAGCTGAGAGGCTTTATTCCTTGAGGTCTCAAGCTGCAATTGCGGTAAAGGCTGAGACTAAGTCTTTTTACGCTGAAGATATCGTAGTCCCGGTATCGAGGCTCCCTGAGGCGATTGATAAACTTAATGAGATTGCTAAAAAACATAATACGAAGTTTTACATTATTTCCCACATAGGTGACGGAAACCTTCATCCTAATATCGTAGTTGATGACGAGAAGGAGGAAATTTTTGATGAAATTGCTAGGGTAGCCATAGATCTAGGTGGTTCAGTTACCGGAGAGCATGGTGTGGGAATTCAAAAGGCTAAGATGATGGCTGAGCAGATAAAGATCCATAACGGTGAAAGTGTTTTAGACCTCATGATGGAGATAAAGAAGACTGTAGACCCAAAAGATATAATGAACCCTGATAAGTACGTTGAGCTAGCTTATAAACTTAAGTAATTTGGTAACAAACTTTTTATGTTTTAGCTCAAATCTTTCTTTATGGACAAGATATCGTTAATTACTTTTATAGTAGTCCTAGGCACTATGATGGCCGCAATTGATTCTACCATAGTAATTTTAGCGTTACCAACGATGATACAGTGCCTTCACACTGACTTACTTACACTCATATGGGTAATACTGATTTACCTGCTTACGACAGCAGTATTAACTACTCAACTCGGTAGACTGGGAGACAGACTTGGGAGGGGAAGGATATACAACTTAGGTTTCATAATCTTTACTGC
Source organism: Acidianus sp. HS-5 (assembly GCF_021655615.1). Taxonomy (GTDB): domain Archaea; phylum Thermoproteota; class Thermoprotei_A; order Sulfolobales; family Sulfolobaceae; genus Acidianus. The sequence continues at coordinate 693,615 of NZ_AP025245.1, read as the reverse complement.
AGGCTCTGCATTATGCGGTGCTTCGCCTACTGCTACTTTCCTAGTGTCTTCTAGGGCGATCCAAGCTGTTGGAGCTTCAATGCTTCAAGCTAACAGTGGTGCAATAATTGCTGATAATTATCCTCCTAACAGAAGGGGTAAAGCTTATGGTTATACTTCAATAGGTTGGAACGTAGGAGCAATTCTCGGAATAATCTTAGGAGGAATTCTGACAACTTTCGTAGGTTGGCGTTACATATTTTACATAAACGTTCCAATAGGGGTTATAGCAGTGATTCTAGGTCTGAGGGAAATCAAGGATAAGCTCACATTAAACTCTAAGTTTGACATAGGAGGAGTAATACTTCTAGCCTCCTCTCTTATTCTAGTAACTTATGGTGCTGCAGAAATTGCAGGTATAGGGATTACGAGTACAAACGTTGTGTTAATACTCTCTGGAATTCTTCTCCTCATTCCCTTCTATTTCGTGGAGAAAAAACAGCAGTTTCCCTTGATCGACTTTAAGGTTTTCACTAACAGAGTACTTACTTCTTCACTTTTGGCTTCTTTCCTACAAAGCGCAGGTTATTTAGCTACAGCCTTTATTCTAATAATGTACTTACAAGGAATTAGGGGGTTAACTCCATTTAATGCTTCTTTACTTCTTGTCCCTGGATATGTTTTAGCTAGCATGATAAGTCCTATTACAGGAAGGCTCTCTGATAAGATAGGTGCGAGAATTCCAGCAACAATAGGAATAGGATTAATGATGATTGCTGCATTCATTTATGCTCACCTTACTTTAACAACTCCTTATTATTACATAATACTCACGTCGATTGTAGGAGGACTAGGTTCATCATTCTTTTATCCTGCAAATAACAGTGCAATAATGTCAAATGCCCCTAGGAATATTTACGGTGGAGTTTCAGGAATAATGAGGACTTTGGCTAATATAGGAATTCTTATCAGTTATGTTATAGCAATATCGATTGCTTCTTTAACAATACCTAGATATGTAGCTTTTGAGGTATTCCTAGGTACTTATTCCTTAGGAGAGTTGAGTGGTAAGTTTTTACTTGGAATTCATTCAGCGTTTTATGCTTCCATTGTAATCCTTTCTATCGCTCTAGTCCTTTCAGCAATAAGGGGTAAGGAAGAAAGGAGTTACTTAAATTAAATCTAAGCTGAGCTAAATATTCAATAAATCGAGTTAGATTTAATAACATCATGTGAATACAGTAAATGATGAGTAAGGAAAAGGAAGAATCCCATGAGCAGGAGCCTAAACGTGTAATAGGCTTAAAGGATTTGGTTTTCCTAAGTGTTGGTGGACAATCACCTTTCTTAAGCATATTAACTTACGGTGTCGCTGCATTCCTTTATGGGAGTTATTTTGCTCCTATTGCAATAATTATAGGGACAGTACTAGTTCTGCTTAACGGAATGGTTATTTATAAGTTATCAACTAGATATACAAAGTCCGGAGGATATTACACTTACGCTTATTATTCATTAACTAAGAGATTGGGTTTTGAAACGGGTTGGGTGTACTTAGTTTATTCAGTCCTCTACGGCTCAGCTTATGTGTTGGGTGCTACGTTCGTTTTACATCACGTCTTGGGAATAAACCCTTGGATAATAGCACTAACAATCTTCGGAGTTTCGTCAATTTTCATATTAACTGGAATAAAGCCTTCAGCTAAATATGCTATTGTTGCAAGTATAGTAGAGATAGGAATAATGGCTACACTAGCGCTCTTGTTCTTAAAGTCTACATCATTCACTTTCTATAATCCTTTCAATTATCACATATGTTTCGGTATGTTAGCTTTGGCAATACTATTCGGTGCAGGTATTCCAACTGGTTACGGTTCAATAACTCCTTTATCTGGAGAAGTTAAGAATCCTAAGAGAACTGTCCCTCTAGCAATAATTATTGTAATACTTCTAGGAGGATTGTTAGCGGCATTCGACGTCTATGCAATAGGAGATCATTTACTTTACTACCACATTAGCCCTAGTAGTACGGATCTTCTTTCCTTGATTGAAAATAGGTTTGGAATAATCACCTTTGCCTTCGTTATCTTTGCAGCAGCAAATGACGGAATACTAGCTACTTTATCTTTCATGCTAGCTACTTCTAGAACTACTTATGCCATGTCAACTAATGGTTTTCTGCCTAAGATCTTCTCAAAGTTCGAAAGTGAGAGAGGACCAATATTCTCTTCCATGTTAGCAATTGTACTTTACTTAATTACAATTGTAAGCTCCCTTTATCTAACAGCCTTAAAACCTTATCTGGCATTCGAAGAGGTAGCGGAAATAGCAGTGCTCTCCAACTTGCTAGTTCATATAGCCGCAGATTCTTCTCTATTTAAGATCTCACTTAAGAGGTTAAATAAGAGATTAATTGAAATTTCCTTAGCCTTAGCGGCTATAGGTATAACTGCGTGGAATATGATAGAAACTATAAGCTCTACATTTCCAGTCTTAGTATATATATTTATGACTTTCATAATAATGGGCTTCCTAGCTGCTGAAGTAATAGAAATGGAAAGAGAAGAAGAGGAAGAAGATTAATTTTAACACGGCTTATTGGTAATTATTAATAACAGAGTTAATTTAAGTTTAGAATTCCTCTTCTAAGATATTAATAAATTTTTAGAAGAGAACATTCTCTAGATGAAATGGGAAATAGTTTTAAGAGGAAGAGGAGGAATGGGCGTTGTAACTGCTGGAGAAACACTAGTTAAGGCTGCAGTAAAAGAAGGAAAATACGGACAATCGATTCCATTCTTCGGAGGAGAAAGGAGAGGCGCACCGGTAGTCTCTTACGTAAGGCTCTCAGATGAACCGATTTATATTCATAGAGAAATATACAACTCAGACCTAGTGGCAGTTTTCGATACTTCCCTTTTTAATATAATGAACGTGCTGGAAGGAATTAAAGAGAACGGAATACTTCTTCTAAATACAAAGACTCCGAAGAAACTCTGGAAGAACACTTACTACGTTGACGCTGTCGAAATTGCTGACAAACTTAATCTATCAATAGCAGGGTGGAAGTTAGTAAACATGCCCATAGTTGGTGCAATAGCTAAGCTAACGGAAATGGTAAAGATAGACTCAGTAGTTGAGGCAATAGAGGAAGAGTTTCCCGGGAAAATGGGAGAGTCTAACGCTGAGGCGGCAAAGTTAGGTTATGAGGTGGTAAGCAGTTATGATTAACTATCCCATACCTTTAGGAAGACCCAGTATAGGTTCTTCCGGGCTTACCGGGCATTGGAGGTTAATGAGGCCCGAAATTGATTACTCCAAGTGCACAAAGTGTAGGCTTTGCGTAATTTATTGTCCGGAAAATACCATAGATTTACTGGAAGGCTTTGACGTCAGGATAGACTATGATTACTGTAAAGGTTGCGGAGTATGTGCTCAGATATGCCCTCAAAAAGCAATAACAATGGTTCAAGAGGTGAAGTGAAATGATAACTGTACAGAAGAACGTAACTGCAATGGTAGGAAACCACGCAGTAGCTTATGCAGTTAAACAAGCTAAGCCCCAAGTTTTGTCAGTGTTCCCAATAACTCCTCAAACAACTATGCTTGAAAAGCTAGCTGAATATATTGACAGTGGAGAACTAAAGGCCGAACTTATAAAAGTTGAAGGAGAACACTCAGCTTTGGCAGCAGTTTATGGTGCAGCAGTCGCCGGAGCTAGAGTATTTACCGCAACTTCATCCCAAGGATTGCTTTACATGACTGAAATGATGTATTGGGTAGGAGGAGAAAGAGTTCCAATGGTCAATGCTGTAGCTACTAGGGCATTAGCAGAGCCTTGGACTATCTGGGATGATCACGAGGACTTTTTCAGTAAAAGAGATACTTCATGGATAATGATGATGGCAGAAAACGTTCAAGATGCTTACGACATGACTTTGCAAGCTTTTAAGATAAGTGAAGATAAGAGGGTAATTTTACCGGTAATGATGGGCTTTGACGGATTTATATTAACTCACACTATGGAGAGGCTGGAGATACTTGACGATGAAACTGTAGAAAAATTCCTACCACCTAGAGAATTCAACTTGATCGACTTTAACGACCCAGTAAACGTAGGTCCTATAGCTGTGCCAGACGATTATATGAGGATAAAATATGAGGCAATGAAGGCAATGGAAGGGAGTAAGGAAGTTATTGAAGAGATTAGCAGGGAATATGAGAAGATTTCAGGAAGGAAACAATACGGCCTAGTAGAGTGCTATGAATGTGAAGATGCCGACTACGTATTTGTTACTGCAGGAGCGTGGACGGGAGACGCAAGAGAGGCTGTAAGGAGGTTAAGAAATGAAGGAAAGAAGGTCGGATTGCTTAAGTTGAGGGTAATAAGACCGTTTCCCAAGGAGAGGATAAGGGAGGCATTAAAAGGAGTGCAAGGTGTAGTGACCTTTGATAGGGAATACTCTTACGGTTACGGAGGAATACTTGCTAACGAGATAAAGTCAGCTATTTACAATTCCGGTATTGACGTTATGAGCGTTATTGCGGGAATAGGAGGAAAGGACGTTAGACCTCTTCACTTCCAGAAGGTTATGGAGGACGTACTTGAAGGTAAAAAGTTTGAGGAGAGGTGGTTAAATGACTGAAGTTCCTCAATACATTAAAGAAAAGAAGGTAATAAGGCAACAGTACTTCCTGAGAGGAAATGCTGCTTGTCCGGGGTGTCCAATACCTAAAGAGTTAGACCTACTCCTAGAAGTTATGGGTAAGAAAACAGTGCTTGTAGTGCCAGCATCATGCAGTACTGTAATAATGGGTGACATTCACGGTTCTCCTTCAACAGTCCCAGTAGTTCATAGTGCATTTGCAGCTGCAGCAGCAATAGCTTCTGGCTTAAGCAGAGAATTGAAGATTAAAGGAGATGACGCTAAAGTAGTAGTCTGGGCTGGAGACGGAGCTACTGGAGATATAGGATTCGCAACTGTAAGCGGTGCCGCTGAGAGGAATGAGGACATACTTTACGTGTGTTATGATAACGAAGCATTCATGAATACTGGAATTCAGAGGTCTTCGTTAACTCCTTACGGTGCATGGACTACTACAACTCCTGCAGGAAAGAGAGAATTTAAGAAACCACTTCCTTTCATAATGATGGACCATAAGATACCTTACGTTGCAACTGCGTCAATAGCTTATCCCTTCGATTACCAGGCAAAAGTCAGGAAAGCAAAGGACGTTCAAGGGTTTAGGTATGTTCATTTACTATCTCCCTGCCCTCCGGGATGGAGATTTGACAGTAGTTTAACTATTGAAGTTGCAAAGCTTGCAGTTGAGACTGGAATTTGGCCTCTGTTTGAGGTAATAAATGGTGAATTTAACCTTACTGGAATAAGTAAGGTACTCATAGATAAGAGCAAGAGAAAGCCTGTAACAGAGTACCTTAAGCTTCAAGGAAGGTTTAGTAAGATGAGTGAGAACGATATAAAGATAATGCAGAACGCTGTAGATGCAATGTGGGACTACATTACTGAATTAGTTAAAAGGTAAAATTTTTTCTTCCCTTTCTTTCATTTTCTATTTTGAATTTATTTTTGACCCATGCCGTGGGTCATTTTTATGTAAAATTGACCCATATTGTGGGTCAAATTTATGAATTTTTAACCTATATCTATTATGTGGATAGGGAGAAAATACTGAAGGCATTAGTAGACTGGAACTTCTGGTATAAAGAACAATTCACTGGTTATCCTAGGGAATACGCTAAACAAGTTTTGGATATAATGAAGTCCGGGTTTGTTGCTGATGTTGTTGGAGTTAAGAGGAGCGGTAAATCTACAATATTCAACCAAGTTATTTCTCACCTAATAAAGGAAGAGAAAGTAGACTCTTTCCTAACTCTCTTGATCAACTTTGAAGACTCACGCCTTGGTGAAGTTGATGAAGCTGATAAGCTTTTTGAACTCCTTCAAATATACCGAGAGGAAACTGGAGCAAAAGGTAAGCCTTACATTTTCCTAGATGAGGTGCAGAGAGTTAAAGGCTGGGAAGGGTTTGTTAGGTCTTTAATAGACAGAAAGGAAGCTTACGTGGCAGTTTCAGGCTCAACTTCTGTCATTAATAAAGGAAGAGTTAGGGAAGTCTTAGCAGGAAGACACATTTCTGTTGAAGTCCTTCCTTTATCGTTTTCTGAGTACTTAAAGTTTAATGGAATAAAGGTGGAAAAGGAAATTGATTTCATAGCTAAGGAAGAAGAAATCAAAAGGCTTTTTCTTGAGTTCTTAAAATTCGGAGGATTTCCTTCTGTAGTAAACAGTGAAATGAAGGATAAGATACTTCTCAATCTTTACGAGGATATAATAAACAAAGATGTAATAGGCGCTTGCAGGATAAGGCAGGAGGAGAGACTGAAGAACCTCTCTCTATTTTACGTCTCTAACGTGGGGAATAGGGTATCATTTAGGAAGATCTCCAGGTCATTAAATATCCCGCTTAATACTGTAGAAAGGTTTACTTCCTGTCTTACAGATTCAATGCTTATCTATTTTGTCCCTCCGTTATCTCCTTCTCTGAAAGAGATGGTGAAGGGAGAGAAGAAAGTATATTCCGTTGATCAAGGCTTATCAAACGTTGTAGGTTACAAACTGAATGAAAGTCTGGGCTCTTTACTTGAGGGTGCAGTTTACTTAGAGCTTAGGAGAAGGTACGTAGGAAATTCAATATTTTATTATCGCGGAAAAAACGAAGTAGATTTTGTAATTAAAGAAAACGATAAGGTACGTTATGCTTATCAAGTTACTTTTACTCTAAATGATGAGAGAGAAATTAAAGGGTTGAAAGAGCTTGAAAAGAAGGGAAAGACTGTGGTGGAGAAATTCATAATAACTTTCGATGATGAGGAGAGAGAAGTTGAAGGGATAAAAGTTGTGAAAGCGTGGAAGTGGATGCTCTCTTCTTTTTATTATTAGTTGAGTATAATATAATATGAAAGTAGAAATTCCCGATTCGGTCTATAAATTCATTGAGGACTTAGGAAAGGATGTCTCGGAGACGTTAGTCGATGCGTTTTTATTGAGTTTGGAAAGAGAAGATAGAGTAAGGCTTTACGTAGAATTAAGCGAGGATTATGAGAGGAAAGCTAATGATGGGGAAACTTGCTGGAAGGCTTTATCTTATATTTTTAAGGCTTTTGCTGAATTAGAGGGAATGGAAATTTCTTCTTACCAGGATTACTATAACCTTGCTGAATATCTATCTTTTAAGGAAAATAATCCCGATATTGTTAAGTATTTTTTAAATGCAGAGAAACTTCACGCGGAATTTCATCCTAGACCTCAGGACGGAGAGACACTAAAAGTTAGGATGGAATATTGTAAAAAACTTGTGGGACTTGTTAAATCTAAGCTACAACAGCAGTTGAAGGCTCCTCAGCATTAAACGAAGTAAGTATTTCTTTTAATTTCTCCTCAAGAATTTCGGTATCTCCTTGAAGTATCCTTATTGCCTCCATAGTGGTTAACTCTATTTTAATTATTGTAGGATCAACGTTCAGACTTTGGGAATTAGTTATTATGAACCTCTTCTCAACAGCATATTCTTTTTTCTCATGTTCTACTTTCTCCACTAGTGAAAGCATCTTTACTTCCTCATCTTCATTTTTATCGTCGTTCAACAATTTTACCAGGCCTACGTAAGCGTTGTTGTCCTTAATGAAGAATATTCCCAAAGTTAGGTATTTCCCTTTTACTTCAACTCTCTTTCCTCTAGGATGGACGTAAGATATCTGGAATTCCTTAGTTAGAGAAGTTAACAGATCCCTAATCATCTTCTCCAATTTCTTAGACTCCTCTTCAGGATTCTTAAGGCTATGCGATTCTCTAAGCTTCTCTTTCACACATTCTATTGAGTTCTGAGATGAGGAGCATTCCTTTTCAAATTTCTCGACCTCAGACTTCATGAATTGGAGTATGGAACTTACAGTGTTTAACTCCCTTCCGTTCCAGAGCGAGATAACTATAGGTAATAAATCGTCAGAAATTTCATGACAGTAAACATCAACTATTTCTTTAATATCTTCAGAGGTTAGTGCGTTATCTAGAGAAATCCTGCTTTCGTCGAGCCTCCTCCTTATTGCTAGGTCTGAAATCCTACTGTAAACGTCTGTAGGTATTGCCATCAGAACTGGAATTCCAAGACCTGCGTTTATAAGCCTGTGAATTTTGGGAATGTGATTTTCCCTCACTTCGTCTATAAGGAGAGAGAAATGTTCAATCCCTTTCAAATCGTTTATTGCCCTTATCATACCGTCAAAGTCCTTCTGATAATCTAAGCAGTATAACTTAAGGAGAGTATCGTCATATTTTCCGCATAACTTGTGTAGCCAATCCTCAAATTTTACTCCCATTAGCCTTTTCCAGAAAGAGTAACCGTACTTCTTTTTATCCATTTTAGGTAAGACTTTTCTGGATATTTCTCCTTTATCTATTTTACTCCAGAATTCATCCTCTATCTCTCCTTTACTTGCTAAATCCATGTAAAGTGCGTCTTTCACGTCTTCTTGAACTTTCTTCAAGATAGTAGTCTTACCCATCCCTGGCTGTCCTATAATTGATGCAATGTCATTGTTTCTTATCGAGTTTAGAGCCTTCTCCAAGTACTGTTTATAAGTGGGGCCTACGAGGATTACGTTGTTAGAGTTCCACGTTGTTACAGTTACTTTAGGAATATTGCATATCATCTTTGTCCCCTCCTTATTATTATTCCGTAAACTGAACCTTTCCTAACAAATCCTTCATCTCCTCCAGCGATAAGTTCGTAGTTTTCCTCAATATGCTTCCTAAGTTTGGAATAAAAGTCCTCTTTTGTAAGTCCCATTTCTACCCTAATATCCTTCAAGTGGGCATAGCCTAAGTTGTCCTTTACCTCAGCGTAAATCTCATCAAAGTAATTTTCGCTTAACTTTTTCTTTTCCATAACAGCCTCCTGCAATTTTTTTACCTCATCCTTCAATTCGCTCATTTCTTTAAGCAATAAATCGATCTTACTCTCTTCAGAGTTTGAAAGTAACTCAAATGATTTTCCTCCTCCGTTCTCTATCTTTCTAACCTTACCTTCTTTCTCCAATCTATCTAAAATTGAGGAGAGCTCTTCTCCGTCAGTCTTTAATTTCTTTTTAATTTTAGAAAACGCTACAGGTTTACCATCGTAAAGTTCTTTAATTGTAGAAAGAACCATGTCTTCACTTAACATGAGTTAATTCTTGGTGAGAGTATTTTAAACCACTAGCCCTAAGTATTACCATAGTATTCCTCTAAGCTTCTCTTTACGTTCCATCCTTCATCTGAGAGTTCTTGAAGACCTTTTTCTATTAAATCCTTATAATTCCTTAAGTTATCTCCTAAGTTGAAGTCTAAACTATTTATAAATATTTCTCCTCCTTCTATATTTTCTGAAATTTCTAAAGGATCCTTCTTAAATATTCCACCAAGGAAGCTTTTCTTTCCGCCCTTATACATCTGCGGTGGCAGTATTACTCTATTGGAGCTTACTTGAGCTACTAAGAGAGGTACTATTATCTCTGCCTTATCTTCTGCAAGTATTGATACAAACTTAGGTAATTTTTGCAGTCTATCTAACGTAGCTTTTTCGGAACTTTCAACACTGTTTAACTTTGCTATTACTGACTGCTGTAATTCGTCCAGTTTTTTAATTTCCTCATTTATCTTATTTAAATCTCTTTGTTTCATTGAATTAAGTTCTGTTAATTCTCCCCTAAGTCTTCTAATATCGATCTTATGTTTTTCCTTTATCTCATTTAATTTTCCCGTAATCTCGCTAAGGTATTTCTCCTTTATGCTATAAACTGATGATGTACTATCTACGAATCCAGCCTCCTTATCTAACTCGGCCTTCGCTATTAAAACTTCAATGTCCGGAAGCTTTGAGTAGAGTTGAGAAGAGAACTGCTTAATTTCTCCTTCAACTTTACTCTTCTCTTCACTAACTATCCTTTTTAGTTCTTCGTTTTTTCCCATAATTTTTGCGTCATACTCGCTCTCAGTTTGTCTTCTCTTCTCTACTCTTCTCCCTTTTATTATGGCTATTGTCTCAGAAATTTTTTCTTTAGTTTTCTCTATTAGGTCTATTTCCGAGAGTACCTTATTTTCGGCACCTTGTATGTCAGAGATTATAAATTGAACGTCAATATCTTTCAACTTTCTGTCTAAGATCTGGAGTGGTAATTGAGAACTGCCCAGTTTTAATAGGTTTTTGAAATCCTGATCCATTATGAAGTCGAAATGTAATGTTGATGAGCCTTTAATCTCGTCCCATCTAATTGAGTTCATTAATTCTAAAATCTGAGATTCATCTGAGGTTTTCTGAAGCATGGAAATTATCCTATTATAATCTTGTAGAATGAGAGAATTAATAGAAGCGGAGAATTTTCCTGTTTCATCAAAGATGTAATATCCTCCACCTTCAGATTTTATAGCTAACAAAGGCCATCCGATAACTGTGGCTAACGATATTCTATTGTTCTTACCTGCAATTTTTGCAATACAAATCGCTAACTGCTTTTGAATAGGCAACGGGTTAAAATTATCGTCTACAACAAGACTTAAGTTAATACTTTTCATAAGAGAATTTATCAGAGCATAAATTAATATTTTACCTTATCCTTGGTAATCTATGTATTGATATTCAAATATATTGCATAAATTATTTTAAAATTTATAACGTAAATATAGAGCAAATTACTAATAGAACTGTCTTGCATACTTAACTTTTTTACTACTCCTTTATTATACATATTATGATAGACAGACTAGGTAAAAATTACGTACTAAAAGAACACGAAATTCACTATCCAGAAAACTACGACTTCAAGATTTCTCACTATGTATATTTCCTGGAAATTTATCCAGAAGAATGTAAAGTAAAGGGGAAAGCAATAATAGAGTATGAGGGGAAGAACTTACTATTACATGCTAGACACTTCCAGATTATCAAATTGACGTTGAACGGAGAGGAAGCAAAATACTCCTATGATGGTGAAAAAATAGTCATTCAAGGAGAAGGGAAAGAGGCAGAAATTGAGTATGAGACAAAACCAGTTCTGGGTCTCACATTTAAGAGGTTAAAGGATTACGTGGAAGTAGCTACTACCGGAGAAGTTGATCAAGCAAGGAACTGGATTCCAATACTTGACGATCCCGGGGTTAAAACTACTACTGAGTTTTACATTACTGTGAGAAAGCCTTACATTGCATTATCGAATGGAAGGTTAATAAACCAGGAAGATAAAGGTGATGCAACTACTTTCCACTGGATAATGGATAAACCTCACTCTCCTTACTTAAATAGCCTAGCTGTCGGAGTATTTTCAAAAGATGAAGAAGAGTGGGAAGGAATAAAAATAGAGGATTACCTCCCTAAGGGACATGAAGAATTCTTCTGGAACCTCTCCTCAGTAAAGAAGGCTATGGAATTCTTCTCTTCCTACACTGGAGTTAAATATCCTTATTGCAGGTATGCTCAAGTAGTACTATTCTCAATGAACGGAGGGATGGAGTACATTACTTCAACTCACTTAACTTGGAGGACTTTACACGATAAGGTTGCTGACAAAGTTTACTCTTCCGAGAATCTAATAGCCCACGAACTTGCACATCAATGGTTCGGAGATTTAATAACGACAAAGGACTGGCCAAATATCTGGTTAAACGAAGGTTTTGCGAGCTATTTTGAGGCTTTATATGTTGAACATGAGAAAGGTAAAGAAGAATTCCTTTACAACCTTTACAGCAAATGGAAGGGCTATCAAGAGGAGAAGGAAAGGTACACTAGACCAATAGTATGCCGTTATTATAAGTGGGGAGACGAACTGTTCGATAGGCATACATATAATAAGGGAGCACTCTTTCTACACAAGTTAAGGAACTTCTTAGGAGACGAAACCTTCAAGAAGGGAATAAAAGAGTATTTAGAGAGGTTTAAGTATCGCTCAGTTGATACTGAAGACTTCAAGAAAGTAATGGAGGAAGTTTCAGGGAAAGATTTAACTTTCCTCTTCGATCAGTTAGTTTATTCAGCCTTTAATCCAGTGATAGGAGTTGAAGACGGAAAGATAAAGACTGACGTGGAAGTTGATGTAAAAGTTGGAAAAGATATTAAGAAAATAAAACCAAAAGAGGACATATTTACTGCGGATTATGTATGCGTCGATCCAAATTTTACTTCATTAGCTGAGGTTGAAGACAAGCAGAGCGAAGAAGCCTTAATAAGAGAAAGTAATGACGAAGAGTTAATCTGCAGGATTAGGGCAGTTACATCTCTCTCAAGGTTTTCAGACTTCAAGGCTATACAAACGTTGAAAGAGAGGCTGGAAAACGATTTCTGGGGAGTATCTTATGAGGCTGCAATCTCGCTTGGCAAAATAAAGAATGAAGAAGCACTTAATGCTCTACTCCTAAACCATGATAACCCTAAAGTCATGGTAGGCATAGTAAAGGCTTTAGGAGAATTTAAGTTCAATAAAAAGGCTGAGGAATTCCTTTTAACTCTCTTAGATGCTGAAAGCTATCACGTTAGAGCTGAAGCCATTTCTAGTTTAGGTAAAATAGGATTTACTGACGCTAAGGAGAAGATACTGAAACATTTTGAGGACGAGAGCTATGTTGACATTGTACCTTCTGCAGTTATAGAGGCTTTAAGCTATTTTGCTGACGATGAGTCATTCAAGTTCGTAGTAGACCGTGGAGTGAGGAATGAAAAAGAGACCATAAGGGCAAGCGCTGCTAGAAATCTGTGGAGGTTTGGAGATAAGAGTAAGGAATACCTAAACTTCCTAGTTAAGGATCCATCGCCTATAGTCAGAGGTGCTACAATTAAATCTTTAGAGGAGTTAAAGATGAAGGATTTACTTAGAGCGATAGTTGATAATGAAGATGAAGAGCTGAGGAATAGGTCTAACGCTTTAAGGATCTTATATAAGCTAGGGTAACCATTGATTATGAAGATTTTATAATTGATGAAGAAAAGACTATTGTTATAATTACAATTAATGACTGAATAATTCCTAGATATTGTATAGTATAACCTATAAGGAATATCATAATGATTAATTTACTAAATAATTCTCTTAAGCTCTCTATATTAAATATCCTGCGTACTTAGATGGAATTGAAGTATTTAATATATCTCTAATTATTTAATTATAATATATTTCCCTGCAAATTTAAGGAAATCTTCTTTCTCTTCTTCACTTATAAATACTAGATCAATGATTTCAGAAATCTCTTCAGGTAATGAAGAATGAATAGATATTAATAACTTACTTACTTCTTCCTTCCTCAAATTCTTAATTACTAAAGCTAAGTCTAGATCGCTTACTCCCATAGTTCTTCCCTTTATTACAGAACCGAATACAATAATTTCCTTAACATCAGCAAATTTTTCAGCATTCTTTAGTACTTCTTCAGCATTTTTTTCAATTCTCTTCCAGAAAATTAATCCTCTCTAGTCCGAACACCACTTGTTATCCCAGACTTCCTTAACTAGTTCAATTATCTCCCTTACAGTATTTAAACAAATTTCAGCGTCCTCCTTTGTAAGTCCTGAGGATAAATATTGTCCTCTACTCCTTGCATCCTCCAGGAGAATTAGTTCTCCCCTTCTTTTCCTTATAAAGTCTTGTATTTCATCTTTCATTACCATTGTAGATAAAAGGGAGAGTAACTTTCTAATTTCGTGAGATTCAGGAAATGAAAACCTAGAAAGGAAATCTAGCATTTATTGAAAGTTCTGCGGAGATTTGAGAAAGCACTCCGCTCACGTCATAAAGATCTTTGTCTAGTGCGTCCTCCGAAGCTTTTAAATAGTCTAAAGCTCTTCTGCAGAAGGTGAAAGGTAGATTGCTCATCTACTTCCCCATTTCTTCTTCAAAACGGTAAATGTCGCAATTATTTCTGCGAAGAACATTAAAGGAAATGCTGATAAACCTAGAATGAAGCCCTTTATGTTCTTTCTAAAGTGAACAAATATCATCAAAAGCATTATACTGCTTGCTAAAGAAGATAACTCTCCCATGAGGTTATGTAACATAAAGAATTCAAAATAGAAAGGATCAATATGCCTGTACACGAAGGAGGGATCAACATAGGGCGTGTGCATGAATCCTCCAATCCTCCTTATAATGAGGAAGTAGATTGCATGAGCAGGATCTTCCCATATTCTAGCCAATATGCGTGGGTGTAAAAACAGATGCCTAAGCATGATTTCTATGAATGTAAGATCGGAAACTATAATTAGCAATGGTAAAGTATTCCAGTAAATCAGACTAAAGGCGTAAAATACTCCTTTCTTAAAAATCGAGCCGTCAAAAATTTCCTTAAACATGAAGAAGTTGTTTGCCCTATACCACCTAGTTAACTGCTTAAAGAATGTTGAGACGTTATCAGGAGCCCTAGTTTTCACTATAACGTCTTCGACTATTTCAACCTTCATACCTGATTTGTATATGTAGTCAGTTAACTGTCTATCATCTCCTAATATTGTTGAAAAGCGGAAAAACCTTACTTCATCGTATTCCTTTGATAAAATGAAAGGCTTAATTATGTCAGTCCTTGCAACTATACACTGCCCGTTTAAGGTTAACACTGAACCGAAAATTGACAACGCCTTATACGTTATCCTCCTTAATAACTGAACTACTTCAGAAGAATAATAAGCTAACTTACTCTTTCCTCTGATTATTTTAATTTCAGGAGAAACTGCTACGACTTTACCTTGTATTGCAGATATAAGCCTTTTTACTCCTCCTTGAGGTAAAATAGTATCGCTATCTAGGAGAAGTACGTAAGGAGTTTTAACAAACTTTATTCCTTCCTTTATTGCTTTCCTCTTACCCCCTTTCTTTATGCTTACGAAGGTTCCATCTTCATTTTCAACTATTGACTTATAAGGCTCAGATACTCCATCACCTACGACTATGAACTTTATCTTCTCCCTCTTCACTGACTGTATAACTTTTTTAAATAATGATATATTCTCATTATAAACGGGAATAACTGCAGTTACGTTTCCGGAAACATTAACTTCCTGAGTATGAGTTTTTTTACCTTTTTTGACGGAAGATAACAATAGAGTAAAAGTAATATAAATAAAGGTAAAAGCTGAAACGAGTGTGGAAGTAATTAAATAAATTTCGATATCGAATCTCATCTAGTAAATCTTGCATGTTAAATATATAAAGGTTACTAACATACCAGGCTTAATCCCCAATCCATCCATGTATGTAAGCGAAGTACTGGTAAAACGGATTTATATTTAGAGGTATCGCTATGACAACCCATATTATAAATCCCAACAACAGTAGCAAAGACATTCTTGCGAGCTCTTTATTTTCCTTCCTTGTCATATAATACATTAAGACCGAACCTACGGGACCTATTAAGTAAAGTAAACCCAGCCACCTAAATTCATCTCTCCTGAAGAATATCATATAAAAAGTACCTATAATATAACCTATTCCGGCGGCTATTCCGCTTAATAACCATCCTAATTCCTTTTTGTTCATAAATTATTATCACATTTCATGATTTTAAGTTCTGTGCAGAATATGTGGTAAAAAATGTTATTTTTATTAACTTATGCCATAAAGGAACAGAGACATTCCAAGCACTTGAGATAAATAAAGAGCAGGAACGAAACCACTTGCAGCAAACATTCCTCCTGAGCCTAAGACGACTATTGCTAATATTGTAGAAATCATTTTAGCTTTATTACCCTTAAATAGCAAAGCCTTAGCTGCTAAGAACAATATTAACCCTGAAGCAGGAATCGTAACCATGGAAGAAGTTCCTGAAGGCAATGCAGGATAATTGGCAGGAACATAACCTTCAACAATTGTGAAAGGTTTATACACAATAGTAATTAAAAGAACTGCTGTAGCAAATGCCGAGTAATAATAATAAATCTTTTTCCACTTTTCCGGAACTTGTTGAACAGAACCTAAAGAAAGTATTAACACAAGCTCCGCTACGATAAACATGTAGAGGGCAGCCAAGGGATAATTACATACTCCAAGAGCAAACATCTCCTGCTCTAATGCTGCAATAAAATAGGAGACGAAACCTAAAAACCAGAATAACCACATTACGCTTTTACTTTTTGCATATTTCCTCCAAGATAAATAGCTTAGGATTATACTCAGTATTAAACTAACTGATGAGAATATTAAGGCTTCTCCCTGATTCATAATCTAACATTATGTATAGAATTTATAAAATCTTCTAAAAAATTGATATTTTAATTATAATCTATATTAATCTATATATTAAGGATAAATTTATTATATTAAGAAAGAAAAATGATTTGTCTTTTTTATGTGTTTATTTCTTGGAATATTCTGTGGTACGGTCTTCCTTCAATTATTTGTTTACCGTAATCTGTGGTTGATTTAAAATCCCTGCTTAGCATGAACTTCCTGAAGGATTCTAAATCCTTCCACTCACTATAAATTAAGTACTCACTGGGGTTATCAACGTTCTTGTAAAGCTTACCATCAATAAAACCAACATTAGAAGACTTTAACACGTCAACAACCTTCTTGAAGATCTCCTCAAACTCACTCTCATGACCCGGTTTTACCTTATAATAAAGACCAACATTAATCATTTCGTTGTCACTTTTTTGCTCTCAACTCTTTCAGTTGCAACCTTATATAGCACTTTATAAGATACTGCAGTGATTCCTCCCAATACTAGTAAGCCCGCCATTCCCAGAACTATGGAACCTGCGGTTAATGTTGCAGGATTAGTTAATAGTAATGAAGCCGGAACTCCTGGTAGAGGTCCTATAGTACCTTTAGGAACTATGTCTTGCAGAATCCTTCCTTGGGTAAATGCACCGAACATCAGTGCACCTATGAAAGTCAGTAAGAATATCCAAGCTTGCCTGAAAGGAACGTTTTTAGTAGTTGCTATGTATAAGTAGGCATAAAGTAGTATAAGGTATATCCAGAACCCTGCATTTCCTATAGCACTGTTAAATACTACAGGCAACCACTCGTAAGCACTTACTAAGAACAGTATGTTAGCTAGAGTTAACCCTAGGGCTCCTATTAATAGCCTCTCCTTAATTCCGTAGAATACTACCGTAAAGTATACTACGTACATTACTACTCCTATGAAGAATACCCAGTTTAATGCATTGAAGAGCATTTGAGTATAGTTAGGAGTTATATCCAGTGTTAGCAGGTTATGAACACAGAATCCGTAACCGCTGAATACAGAAGTAAATAGAGTGTTACCAAGGAACGCTACTATTAGAGCAAAAGGTAATGCTACAACTAAGAACGCTTTCTCCATCGAATGCTTACCTAGAGTTGATGAACCTTCCGCAACTCCTATGCTAAAGTGGTGGAATGCTAGCATTATTATCAAAACCATTAGAGGCGCATAAAGCACTGCACCGGTTACAAACATTACTGGAGCAAATATTGTATCCAGAGATACTACTAGATAGACTAGTGAAGTTCCTATTATTGCCCACAGAGAACCTATAGTTATTAGCATTTTCTCTCTGTAATTCTCATACCTGCATACTGGAGTCATTACTACTGATCCTGCTTCAATCATAAAAACTGTTACAAACCATGATAAAGGTATAAAGAAGAATAAGACGAATCCGTTCATTTTAATTCACTTCCTTTTGATATTTAATGGGCTTGTTCCGCCAGTATTTGCAGCCATTATAAGTCTCGCAGAGCTGACATCTGCAGATACTTCCTTACCGCTGAATAATTTCTTTAACATATATAATGTTCCAGCAACTGCTATTGCAAGAACTATCATTATTGAAATTCCTATAGGCAATACTTCTGGACTATTGTTAAATCCTTCTGCAGTCAGCATTACATATTGTATGCTATAAAGTCCAGATGTTGTCTGTGTCATAGGTCCCCATATTACGAAAGGTTGTCTTCCAGTTTCTGCAGCAACCCAACCGGATTCCCATGCTACTAGCTGTAGCCATCCTAAGAGGAACATTGCATATAGAGGAATCTTATTCTCAGCAGGATTATCTAATCCAAAAGCCTTGAATAAGGAATTCTTTGGATGCCTCCAGAAAGAGTACGCCAATATCCATGCAACTAAAGCTCCTAATATTCCTAGTGTAGCATGAAGGTCATAAGCATTGTGTGAAATGTACCATATTGGATCCCAGTCTGCCTTAACGAAGCTGGAATATCCTAAAACTAAGGCATGAGGATTAGGAGGCCAAGTCGATAACAAGCTTAGTACGTCGGGTATTTTTATTGGGCCTAATGCCATCGGAGCTCCCTTAGCGGTTTGCATTACTCCTTCTAAAGTAGCTAGCTTTAGCGGTTGATAATTGTACAGTGTCTTACCGGCATTATCTCCAGCCCAGCCTAAGAAAATAGCATCTAGCGCACCTAAGTAGGTTGACAATTTCAGACCTCTATTATAGTACTCTTTCTCGTCAGTTGTCATATTCTTTTTAGTTAACTTTCTAAATGCAAAATATCCTGCTACTGATCCGAAGCCTACGAACCATGCTCCTGCTAATCCCATAGGTACTTCTGCTAACGCGGCAACTGGTAACGATGCGCCTAATGGATCTACTCCGGTTAATTGTCCGTTTTGCACGTAAGCTTGTATGTTAAATCCTGTTGGAGTATTCATCCAAGAATTTACTAAGATTATGAGCATTGCTGAGGCAGAAGTACCTACTCCTACTAATCCTCCGACTATCATGTGTGCAGTCCTGCTCATCCTGTCCCATCCATAAAGGTATAATGCTAGGAATATTACCTCAGTGAAGAATGCCATTACTTCTATGTCGAAGGGCAGTATATCTATTTGATTAACTAAGTACATCCATTTATACCACACAGTTATGAACTCTACAGCTATTGCAGCACCCGATGCTGCACCTATAGCAAATAGCACTGCCATTACTACTGACCATCTTTTAGCTATTGCTAGGTAGTATGGATCATTCTTCTTGTAAGCTAAGTATTCTGCAGCTATTATGAAAAATGGTAGAGATATTGCCCAATAGGTGTATAGCATATGTAATCCCATTGTGTATCCTGCGAGTACTCTATCGAATATTTCCAAACTCACTTCATTTCACCATTATAAACTTTGAGTGAGAAATATTTAAATATTTCCATTTTTAACACACTTTATCATATAAATTCTGGTTTATAATGGTAATTATATTAATTTAAGAATTATACCTTAGAGATACTCTTTGGTACAATATGAGAATTTCGTCTGCAGAATTTCTATTAAAGTCTTAATGGTTTGGTGCAAAAATGTTATTTAACGGTATTGATTATAAATATAAGGACAAATCTATAATGGACTTTAAATAATTGCTATGATAATGACGAATATGGAAAGAAAAGTTAAATTTCCAGATGGTAGGGAAGTCGAGGTTATTGCTATTTTCAAATTCGTTTACGGATTAAGCGATTCTGAACTTGAGATTCTTAAGTTATTAGTTAATACTGGAGGTAAACTTACGGCTGAGGATATAGCTTCTTCATTGAACATTTCTAGAAATACTGTAACTAAGCCCGTGAATATGTTGGTATCTAAAGGCCTAGTATTGAGAGACAAGGAAAAAAACGGGTCCAGAAGTAGACCTAGGCTCGTTTACTTTGTAACTCCAGATATTTATCATAAGTTATTGGATGATCTGCAGAGAGTCGTTAAGGATACTCTTAAAGAAGTTTCTAATATTTGGAAAAATACTTAATTTTCTTGATTTGTTTATTAAAGTTTTTTAAAACTCTGTTAAAGAAAGTAATGAAAGTTATTTATAATGACATTTTATAAATTTTAAAAACGAACTCTACACATGGAGTTTAGAATCCAATTTCCAGATGGAAGGCAAGTGGACTTCCATAAGCTCATAGAGTTTCTTTACGGTATAACGGATAGCGAGATGAATATTTTACACTTACTCCTATATACTGATGAAAAACTTACGGTGGAGGATATATCAGAAAGGTTGAAAATTGCTAAAACCTCAATAAGTAAGCCAGTGAATATTTTATTAACCAAAGGATTAATTATGAGGGATAAAGTTGAAGGAGAGAGTAAAAGAAGGCCTAAATACCTTTATTATACCGATAAGAGCGCTGTTTATAATAAAGTAATAAGTGATCTTGACGCAATTGCTAAAATCTTTTGTGAAAAATATAAATCTCACATAGAGACCGCAACGGTAAAATAAATTTTTAAATTCTTTAAACAAGATCAATTCATGCAGAAGTTAAGATCTTTCTTCGTATCCTCTGCAGGATTTTTCTTGGACGGTTACGATTTATCCGTAATATCTTTTGCGTTGTACTTCATAACAGAGGAAATGAGGTTAAACTCCTCTGAAGAAGGTTTAGTTTCTTCAGCATCATTAATTGGAATGACTGTAGGTGCATTAATTTTCGGATTTCTTGCAGACAAGGTAGGCAGGAAAAAGCTCATGGGGATTGACCTAATATTCTTCATGGTTTTCGGAATAACCTCAGCGTTATCGCAGGATTTTACTCAGCTGTTCATCTCTAGACTACTTTTGGGCATAGGTATTGGAGGAGATTACCCAGTATCATCAACAATAATGAGCGAATTCTCTCCGGCTAGAAGTAGAGGAAAATATCTAGTAGCCGCAATTTCACTATACTGGGTGGGAACTCTAATAGCCTCAGTAGCTAATCTCACATTCCTGGGGCTTTACGAATTTTGGAGATACACTTTCCTATTTGGAGCTCTAATTTCCCTGCCTATAATCATTCTTAGAATAAAACTCGACGAGTCTCCCAGATGGCTTGCGTCTAAAGGGTTACTGGCTAATAAGGAGTTAAATACTGAAATCGAGAATAAGGGAGTTAACGGAATAAAAGAATTGTTTAAGAATCCCCTTCTACCTTACGTTTTAGCAGTTTCATCAGTATGGTTCTTGTTCGATGTAGCGTCTTACGGTATAGGTTTGTATTATCCTCTAGTCCTTAAGGAGTTCGCTTTTCCATCAAATGTTGAAGTTTTGTACTCTACAATGGCTATAGCTGTAGGTGCATTATTAGGTTATTTAATTGCAGTCTCAGCAATCGACTCTCTGGGCAGGAGGAAAGTACTCCTTATAGGTCTAGGAGGAATGGCTTCCTTACTAGTTTTAGGAGGAGTAACGATGATTAAAGGTGCCGTGTTAGTTCCATATTTCATGAGTTTTGTAGCTTTAGAACAGTGGGCAGGAGCAGTAACTCTATTCTATCCTACAGAAATATTCCCTACCTCTGTTAGATCTACCGCACAAGGATTTGCTACCTCTGTAAGCAGGATAGGGGCAATACTTGGAGTTTACTTCTTCCCATCAATGGTTCACTCGCTGGGATTTTCAGCCTCATTAATCGTGTTCGGAATTACCTCGGTTGTGGCATTTGCACTATCTTTCATAACTTACAGAGAGACTAAAAGGAAAGAGTTGGAAGAAACTACCATAGGCAAGATACTACCTGCCAGTAATAATTGAGATAACACCTTAACATTGAGGAGCAAGATATATAATAATTTGAAAAAGAATTATTAAAAAATTAAAGTAAAAAATTATTTTCTTTTTAGTAACCCTAATATTCCTATTATTATCGCTATTACAGCCAATATTATAGCAACATAACTTACTGTAGATATACTACTCTTTGCAGAATTCAAGCAATTGTATTCATGGCTTATAGAGCTCGATAAGCTATTGTTTACTGATGTTATAGAAGATGATAAATTGCTCTTTTCGTTGTTTAAGCAGTTTTTCAAGTGGTTTATCGAACTATTCAAGTTACTATTCAAACTCTCTAACTGGTTTTCGAAGTTAACTGTTACTGAGGACTCTTTGTACAAACCATCCGTTTGTATTGCCTTTATTTCCAGAGTGTAACTTCCGTCAGGATATTTGGTAGTGTTCAGAGAGTAAGTGAATGTGCCATTACCTGTAAATTCTGCAATCTCCTGACCGTTTAACAGCAGGAATACTTCACTTACATCAGCACCACTAACGCTAAATGTAACTTTATACACTCCGGTAATGTTCTGGTCGTTAGTAGGTGAGGTTATGGTTATTAATGGCAACGCTGGAGATATCCCGCTTACTTTTGAATTCTGCATTGATATAACTGAGTTCATCAAATTGATTCCGTCAACTGTAGAGCTTACTAAGGTTATGTTAGACTTATGCAAGGTTAAGTTATCCGCAGTTGACTCCACTAAGCTTATCATAGAGTTTACAAACTCTACGTTAGTTAATTTACTATCAACTATTGTAACATGACCCACTATTGTATCATTTATTAGCACGTCGTTTGTAAGTGTGCCGTTAGTTATTATTTTATCGTCTATTAATGCTGCATCGTAACTCTGGAAGCCGTCTATAGTCTTTCCTTCAATTGTAGTATATGGCATTACGTAAGTTGTCCCCGCAAAAGTTGTTGAAACTGAAGTTGAGTAACCGCAGGCTGACTCTCCGGTAATTAATATCTTGAAAGGTGCACCGTAGTAGTTTAATCCAGCTAAATAAGTTAGGTTGCCCGGTGAGAGCGTTGAAGGTAATGTAACGTTTCCTACCCACAACCCTAGCTCTGAGTTATACCATAGAGGTAACTCTACTTCTATGCTTATTTGTGAATATTCGAAGCATAAGGATTGAGGATACACTGTTGCTGAATACATTCCGTACTTTACTTCATTACCGTTAGAATCCGTTATATTAGCGTAAACTGTGAGAGTTTCACCTTCATATGAGTAGGACTGAACTTTAACATTAACAGTGGATGGCTTCTGGACGTATATCTGACCGTAGAAGCTACCGTTAATGTATTGCCCTAAAGTATATG
This sequence comes from Acidianus sp. HS-5, assembly GCF_021655615.1. GTDB lineage: Archaea > Thermoproteota > Thermoprotei_A > Sulfolobales > Sulfolobaceae > Acidianus. The sequence goes on along the minus strand of NZ_AP025245.1, from coordinate 670,727 downwards.
AGAAGTAACTTGAGTGTAGTAAAATCGTATATAGACCGGGAGTAGCATTACTTGGCACGTGAAGCTCTCCGAAGTACTCTTCTTCACAGTTAAGGAATATGTGAGCAGTACTAACTACAACACCTTGAGGAGTAACTAACTCTGCACTGACGTTAGAACCGTAAAGTACAGCACAATATTCTGGTACTCCTAAAGCTTCTGAAGTATATACAGTTAATGCTAGAGGAGGCTGTATCGTGCCTTGTATTATAATATTCTCTCCTGGGTAGACACTACCTGGTTCTTCAACTACTGGAGGCAGTATGAATAGACCGAAGGGAGATTCTCCTTGTATTGAAACTCCGTCAGTAAATGCCACGTATCCAAATGCGTTGTTAGCAATAATTAAGTAGTCTCCTGAGGATATTGTAGGATAATTACCAACCCAAGCTATCCCTTGAGGAGTTTCAGTCTCATTAAGTGTAACGTTAGCTACAAAAACGTAAGAATTATTCAGTATGCAATACTTGTAAATGCTTATGTTAAGTGTCGGCATAGTGAACAGCTGTCCCATGGAATCAGTAACGTTTGCCACTATAACGCATACGCAAGCCAATACTGGAACGAAGGTTTGTGGTAGGAGGAATTGTACGTAATATCCAGAAAATACTTCATCAACGCCATAACCTTTAATTCCAGAAGAATTCCCTGTGACTGTCACAGACAATATACCGTTAGCGTTTGAGGGTAATGTAACTACTCCTAACCATATGTGTAAGGTCGGGTTATAAACCATTGGTACTTTTGAAATATTGCCCATAGTTGTGCTTATAATTGCAGTAAATGAGCCCGAAGAGACAGGAGTTCCATTGTAAGTTATATTCGCAACTATTTGTATAGTCTCTCCAGGGAAGTATTGAGGCTGAGGCATTCCAGTAGAATTAAATACGTGAACTTCAATGCTGAGTTCCTTCTTCATAGTTGTAATATTGTAGTAATAAGCAAACTCTCCGACGTTTAGTGTTCCGAATCCAGTAACCAAGTTATATCCATAACTCGCAGTCCAAGGTATGTTATACCCGAAAGTTATCGGGTTAAACACTTTCGGATAAATTGTCGAGTTTTCTCCGAACATGAAGACTACAGGATTTAAGTTACCCAACTCAGTGTGGGCATAATTCATTACTAGAGCCAATAGTCCTGCAGTTAGAGGAGAAGCTTCACTAGTTCCTCCAGTTATTTCAGTAACATTACACGGGAATATTATGTATACTCCAGGGTAGACGTTAGCGTTTGCCGAAATTCCAGGAGAAGTTTTCCCTGCAGGGTAAGTTGTAGGGGTTGGTATACTCCACTCGTAGTAAGGTTTTGGTTCCACTATGCTTACTCCTCCAGTAGAACCTCCGTAGTTCACGTCGTTGGGTACGAAGCCGTAGTTAGACCAAGCAGTTTGAGTTGAATTTCCTGGAAATTGTATGTAAGTTGTAGTACCTCCTAGAGCAGTTACGAAAGGAGAAGTTGAAGGATAGCCTACAGTACCTATAGGTCCGTTACTGTAACCTACTCCTCCTCCATCTCCGCTACTGGCTAAGAAAGTTATTCCCTCTGCAGAACCTAAGGCATAGTAAACGTCTCCCATATAAATACAATAGAATAATTGGGCACCGACTGACGATATATCCGACTCAGGAATGCTGAAGCTTTGAGATAGATCATCAACCTTGTCTTGACTTACTATGCACGCAATTACTGCGGATAGAGGTAAAGCGCCGTTTGCAATATAGAGAGTAATGTTTGCCTTGGGAGCCATTGAATGTGCACTTTCAACATCTAGGCTTATTTCTCCAGCCCAACCAGAATATATTCCCGTGCTGGGGTCGTAAGGACCTATTGGTATTACAGTGAAGTTTGTTGGAGGTAAACCCGTAACTTTATCAAAGTAAGCTAACTGCTGGAAGATGTAAGGATCTCCGTAGAAGTCAAGAATTCCTATATTATACCCTTGCCCGTAGTCACCCACTGCATAAAGTGATGTCGCATTATAGACCTTTTGTAGCGCAGGTGGCCAATAAGCCTCGATTGGTGCAGTAGTATTAACAGAGGAGACCTTTGATGCTAATTGTTGCATGTCTTTCTGACTAATTAAGAACTGTGGGTGAGAGAATAGGTCAGCTGTGAGGTTCTGCGAGACTATTGTAACTCCGGGTATTTTAGAAACTCCGTAGGATTCGTAGAATGTGAGCGTGCCGTTAGTGTAAACTGCGAAATTCAAACCTAGATAATTATGAATCTGTGCTACAGTACCTTCTGCAACGATAACTGAATCAAGTGATGTAAGGACTATTTTAAAACCGTCCGCCTTAAGTTGATTTAAGACGTTCTCGTACTCTTCTTTTGGTAAGAACTGCTGTATTTGAGACTTTGTCAGGAAGTGATGGTAGAGCGGTGATGATGGGTTTGAAGTCTCCTCAGCATAATAGAATATCTTGCAGGTACATTTCAGAGGGATATAAACTGCGAAGATTACTTCCTTATTCTGCGATAAGCTTCCTGTTTGTTTAAAGCCAGGTGGAGTTAATGGCTGAGATTGCGAATGGTATAGCGGTAGGAATTGAATAGTTGCAAAAACTAAGAGGAACAAAATTATTATGGATTTAGTACGCATACACCTATTTAGGTATAAAATTATTTAAACATTATGTTGAATTATTCTTATCGAGAAGAAATGGGTATAAAGTTAAATAGCTAATATGAAATAAAAATTACATTCATTTTCTAGGCAATTCTGGAATTATTGGCTTGCCGTAAAATTTAACTCCTGAAGGTGTAAATTCAACCTTAACTAACTTACAGTTAGAGGGACATGGAGTTTTAGAGTTAGGTATCTTCAGAAGCTCTCCAGTTATTAGGCTGAAGACTGCGTGGTGGAAGGGACACTCTATAGTGTCTCCTTCAATTCTATAACCTTCAGACAAAATAGGTCTATTTTTATGTGGGCAGACTGCTAGGAAAGAGTATTCTTTGCCTTCCTTCTCGTAAATCATTATTGGATATTTTCCTTCGTAAAGGAATGTCTTAATCATAAAATTAAAAAGAGTCTGTAATTTAAAACGTTAGCCTAAGACGTAGACTAAGATAACTATCATAACATAAGCAATAACTACTGATGTTATTACGGGAATTGTAGGGAATTTCCTTTTGTTCTGTACTATAGGCCCTGTTTCCTGCTTCAAGGGATAACCGCACCTCAAACAACTAGTGGCAGTTACTGGATTTTCAAAACCACATCTGGGGCAAACCACTACTTGAGGCTGAGGAAATACGTAACCACATCTCAAGCACTTGCTTGCATCTCCTGGATTAATGTAACCACAAACTGGGCAAACTTTAACCATGGGCTTCTCTGTAGGACTTAACGTGGGTGTATTATCTATTGTGTTCGTGGGTGTGCTACTATTTGTTGCACTTACAGTACTTTGAGTTGCTGAAACGTTACCTAAGTAGTATCCGCATTTTTGGCAAACAAATGCGTTATCAGGATTCAAATACCCACATCTAGGACAAGCTTTCATAACTTCATATCAAATTTTCATGTATAAAATATTTATCATAAGTACTGTTTTGTGGGATAGTTCAATTTTTATCAAAGTTCACGTAAAACTTACTTTTAGCTAACGTCCAATTTTGAATTTAATAAAAGCAAACGATCTTAATACCTAAGAAAATTGAAGCACACAACAAAGCATATAAGTACTTATATTCAGTTAAACCTTGAAGATCAAGGGTAAAACATGGGACGACGCATACACGCTTAACTACGTAAAACGTAATCATATGTTCAGACAGTGTTTCTATATATACTATATTATCCTGATCTTTAAGACATAACCAAGTATACACTAAATGTGAAGTATTTTTAGAAATCATAATTGAATAAAACCTTAAAGTTTTAAACTTAAGCAATGAGGACGCAGTCCAATCTGGAAAATAATTAATTTAAGAAGATTAATAAAAAAATAACATGAAAAGCTACCTTTTTGCGATTAAAGGATCGTCTCTTCATACTCTTTTATTTTCAATAGATAAAGATAGCGAGTACTTTACATATTCTGGGTTTCTTGTGGAAAATGGAGATATTTCTCTACCTCTAGAAGAACATTATAATCTCTCAGCGTTTTCCACAGCTTACTACATTGCGTCAAGGAAAAAGAAAACTTATACTCTACTACAAAGACACTACTACGAAGGAGCAGTCCCTCTTTATATGATCCTAAAGACTGACGACGAGAAAAAGGTAATGGAGAAGGCTTTGAACGTATTTAAGGATACACTTACAATGATGGGGTTAGGTTTAATATTTAAGATCCCTTCATCATACCTTGAATTATTGTCAGCCGACTATGTGAAGTTACTAAAGAAATGGTTCTAAGATTTTACGTAACTTTTTAACGTTCTCGGCATAAAATTTAATTTTGTTTTCATCTAACCTAGTTTCGTGAAAACCCTCCACGTGAAGAATCCACGCACTCTTCCATATATCCTTAATTTCAGGATAAAATACAAAGAGCTGTAAGGAAGCATCAAATAGGTACTCAGATTTCCACCTATCTTCCTTTTTAACCTTAGATAAAACACTAACATTCTTCTCAGTTGCTAAGAGTTTTATTGCTTCTTCTGCTGCTTTATAGAGTTTCTCTGATGCTTGTATTAAGTCTCCTTTCTTTAACAGTTAGTCAGCCTCTTCCAAGTAAATGTCTGCAGAAGTTCTTAAGCTTAACATCATTATATACTTCTTCTTTCTAAATAATAAATATGGTGAAAAATGAGGGAAGCTTTCCTAATATTGGGAAACGATTTATTAAGAATTGTGTGCAATTTCAATGAATGCGAGTGGTTTATTCTTGATCAAAACTGTTCTCTTGATATAGTTAACATTAAGAGGAAAGGGAAAGTTAGAATAAGCGGAAATGCAGAAAACCTCCAGGTTTTTAAGATCATCTTGTCGTTCATTCTTTCAGGAAAGGACCCAAATGATGCAGTCTGCATACAAAAAAGTGAGAGGACGGAATGCATAAAGGGTGATGAAGGCATAGGAATAATGGAAGGTAAATGGAGTGGTAGAATTTTCTTTAACGAGGAAGAGTTAGAGAACTTTTTAAGAACTTTGAATAAAAAAGAGTAATTAACCTAAAATAATATTACTAGTCGTTCTGCATTTTTTGATGATTCGAATTACCGATAAAGTTTTTAGATTTATGTTTGATTAATTGAAAAGTGTAAAGCTATAGAAGTAGATAATGTTGCTTAATTCTCTTAAACTGAGGAACTCCATAGATTCGTTGAAATATGTTTATGAAACTACCTAAATTTATTAAAAATTTTTAAGACATGTTAAAGTAGGACAAAAATTGCTATAATATTGTTTCCTTATCTCTTCTTAATTTCTGCTCTTGTACATATTAGCATTATCTATTCGTATATGTATTTAGATTAATTATCTTTCAAAGATTGCATTTAAGTTATATATAAATTTATTAAATCAATTATATTTTTGATCTTAAATTTGTTTAAAGGATATACGTATACCTTTGTAAAATTTATATATTAAACCAGAATTTTATTCTTTTAAAAGCTTGGATTTTAATAATCTCTACCTCGTGGTAGGTCTTTCCTTGATTTTCCTTTATTATTCTAATATTAGGTAGATATTCTAGTCTTACGGACTTTATTACTTTCTTCCCACTTTTAGTAAGGTAGGTCTTAGCTCTAAATAACATAGTGATATTGAAAGGTTCTATGATAAAATAATCCATTGGAGGAAAATACTTTAGGTAAAACTCATATTTATAAGTGTAAATTTCTCCCGACTTAATTTCTACATCACTATCTAGATTGAAGATGTAGTATTTATCAATGCTCTCTTCCAAATGTATTTGCTTATATTCCCTTCCAATAAATGTAACTGGTTTATCCACGCACACGTCACCAAAAATCTTGATTGTAGCTCCCCTAAGAGGTAATGAGGAATTATTATAAAGCTTATTTTCAATTGTATGTTTCATTATTATAAATTTATCAGTAACATCGACTATCTCGTTTACAACTTTATACTCTAAACTAACTACATAAATTGGTAATGCCGTGTAGCCATTTTCTCCTAGTCCTAAATCTTTACATTTAACTATTAAGCCAACTTGTTCTCCCTTTTTCAGTAAATTTGTGAGAGTTTGAGAATGAATGCTTATCTCCTTTTTTATACTGGAAAAGTTAATACATAAAGAGCCGCTTCGTTCAATTAAATTATTAACCGTCTCAATTATATTCATTAGTTCTCTTTCAATGGCATGTCTGTTCATAAATATTCTTTGGTACAAAATAATTTAAATATTTCGGTTATTGTAGTTTTTCTGTACGTTGTTCAGTCATTTTGTAATGGGACTAAATTAACCGTTAGCAAATATAGTAAAAACTTACAGACTTAACTATCTTAAAAGATTTTAAAACTATACTGCGGAAAGTTAAGCACTGTTAATAGATTATTTAACCTTAACCTTTATTTCGCATTAAACGGTCAATGTTTGATGTAGCTCAAAGGCTTATTTTAGGTTAAAATCTTTTTTACTTTCTTAAGCTTCGGAATACTCTATTCTAGTATATTCACTAATTGCAAGAATAGCTTATGAGAAAACATACACTAGTTCAGATTATCTTAAAAATTGTTTAAAATTATGTGTTAAATTTTTGAGATAATTGGAACAATTTATGAGAGAGAACGCATAGCTTGTCAGCATTAAAGTCTTACTTCACATTCACGGAACTAGCATTGAAGTATGCAGGTATATTCAAGGTTAGGGATGGTAGAAATGGCAGGCTAACATTAAAGTTGCTGTACTTCAAGATGATCATCGTGCTTTGTTTAACTCAATTTCTTTAGGTGTTAAGCCTATAAGTTTTCATAAAATTCTAAATCGTGCTAATTTAAAGGTAAGTAAACTTTGATAAAAATTGAAGAATTCCACAAGATATTGTAATTACATAGTCTTTTTCATAATAGTTACAAAGGACTAGCTTAAGATGTTAAAAGTGAACCATATAATGAAATCTAAGATATGCTTAGTATCGATAAAATCATCTATTAGTATTGGAGAAAGTCTGCAGTGCTAATAAGAGTCTCTGGAGTAATGTATGTTAAGTGTTACCGTTTTAGGTCATTTAGTATTTATATTATCTGTACTTTCTTAAACGCTTAGTACCGTTTTATTACTCTTGATTAAGTATTAGATACTAATATGTTTTTAGTTGATTTACAAGTGGAAAACCATGTGTAAAACATGTGTAAAATTAGTGTGATAATTATGCTTATTCCTGCACCAAGAGGTACCATTATGATGAGCGAACGAATCCCGAGATTAATTACTTCGTAATCTCCTAAAACGAGAATTGAAGCAGTTATCGAAAGTATTCTCAATAGTCTTGAGTTTTTTCTTAGATCGTTTGATTTATACCTTATCTCATTTATTAATGTTATTATATAAAAAAGTTCTTCAATTTCCTTACGTATCTTATCTGACTCTCTCATTATCTTATTACTTATTCTATCTAGGCTGGGGTTCTCAAATATTTTATAATAGTATATTATCTCCTCCAGTAAGTTACTTAATTCACTACTACTGAATAAGTTCTCAGCTTTTTCCAAAAATTCTATAGAAAGTTTATGTTTTACAGATGTATTTAATGCTTTATATAAATTATCCATTTTACTTGCAATATAAAATGATACTGTGAGGAAAAGCAAATCTATGCCAATAACAATAAAAAAGGGTATATCAATGCAGTTCCTCCTTTAATTTATTTATTAATTCCTTCATTTCTCCTTTCATTTCTTTAAACTTAGTTAATTTTTCAAGGACCTCGTCTCCCTTTTTTGTTATGAAATACAGGTTACCCTTCCTGATTATCAATCCATTATTTTCTAAAAGTGGTAAATATTTGTTTGCGACCTCAAAGGTCAAGTTTGCGGAATACATTAACCTCGTTTTATTAATACCGCTTATAGAGTTTTTACATACTTTTAAAATGTCATGATAAATGTCATACTTATCCCTCTTTCTCTTATTAAATAATGCCATAAAATATTAATTAGCCAAAAATTTATAAGCTTTACGCCCAAAAATAAGGTTCATTGTATATAGCTTTGAATTATAGTTATTATAGAGAAATTTTTATTTAATGTATAATAATCGTTAAGAGTATGTTCTTATGCATCATCTTATTTGATAATTTATAGTAAAATTTATGTAATATCATATATTCCTTTAAACGAACCTTGTTAAATATCGTTCTCTATATAGATGTAGATCCCATAACGTTCAAGGGGATAATACACAACTATCCCCTGGAAGGTACAGGAAAATATGAGGGAGTGCGTAACCATCTAGTGCAGAATATTGTAAAAAGAAGATAGTAAAGTTGCAAATATAATAATTGTAGATGCTGCTAAAAGGAGAAGAAACTGGCAATATTAGAGGGGGAGAATACATAACCTTCTTCGTAACGCTTATGTTAGGGTTAATGATTATGGGAAATCTCTTTATATATAATAATGCACCGATTTGGGTTGATGGAGAAGTAAAAAAGGGATATAAGACAATCAGGACTGAGAGAATACATAACCGTCCCTAAGCCCACACCGTTCTCCATAATATATAAGCATCCTCTAACCCCTGGATCTATTACTACAACGATATCAATTAAGGAATGTATTTTCAATTATATTAATAATTTCACTATTACTTATAGAATAAGATTACTACATGAGAGCACACCCTAATTAAATTCTTCTTTCATTATAGTCTTACTATTATGTATAGAAATAGCATCAGTTATTTGACTCATATTCACATATTTTATACTTTGTTTTCAACTCGTAAATCCGCTAAAAAGTGTTACAAGTGATTAAAATAAGCTAGATAGTTAAAATAATATAAATAAGTTAATTAAAATTGTTATCCGTCTAATTCTAAAGGTGGTAACTATCTTTGGGAATTGTCTATATAAATATATGTTAGAAGATTTTACATATTTAAGGTAATAAATTATACATTTTATGAAAATACGAGTAAATCTATCGTACTATATGATAATGAATAACGTAAAGGTATGTGCGAAATGCGTAATACCAACATATGCTTTAACCCTCTTTATTCAAAGTTCTCTAGCTCTTCGTCGTCAAAGAAAATTTTACGCTCTACTTACCCTCATCACCTTTATACATTCTATTCTTCCACTTTGTATCATTGAGATTCAGAATAAATAAGGTTACATTCTCATACAGTCGTCTTCTTAAACAATTTATAACAATATTATCCCAAATAATCTCTAGTATATTATGTTCTTTCAAATATGCCTAAGTAATCACTTGTTAAAGTAGATCACAGTGCTAATAACGGTAAGTAAGAAATAACTAGTTATTTTCGGGCTCTGATAACATTATTAGATTGTATTGACAATGCCAGTTGTCATTTAAAGAAGAGATTTCTAATTACAATTTTATTATAAGTTATTGAAATGACTACAGAACAACACTCTCCTCTTATTAAATAGACTCATGTGGATATTTATTAGCCAAAATTATAGTATTTTTAATAAATGATCACCTTAATATACTAGCATTGAAAGGATCTTACTCAGAAGAACTATTACGCCTATTATTATTAAAGATAACAAAAAGGAATAAATTGATATAAACAATAGAGGATTTATAGCAAACAAGCCTTCCATAATGCAATATGGCAAGAACTCAGGGACTATAAGGAATCCAACACTGTCTTCTCTAAATCCGCTTTTACCACTATTGAGTAAAAATGTCACATTAGAGGTTTGGCTTATTGTTTTATTCCCGACTAATTGTAAATTACTTTCATTAGAGTAAAATAGAACAGCCAGAGGTAATTTGAATATGAATCTACTCACATTTACTGGTAAAATTAATGTAATATTCTTACAACTGGGGACTACTCCTATTCTGAAAGAAACTCCTATCTCCTTCTCTGTAAGGAATGAATCAACGTTGGTAGAAGTCCATTGTGCCTTAGTTAATGCTGTATTAACTGAAAATATTGTGAAAAAAACAATAAAGAATAGAATAAAGAGCGAAAATAACACCATTTTTGTATTAATACTTCTCCTTCTTCGTATAACGCTAATCTTATTCCTATCAATAATCTCTGATGCGATGTATATTCCGAAAATCGTAAGGAGAGCATAAATTTTTCCTTCACTACTGTTTAGGATTGATATTGCATTACCTATGTAAGGTATTGACAAAGGCTTACCAAAAATTACTGGTACAAAGGCCTTTATCCAGCACCTCTTTACTATCCAAGGGTCAGGGAATTCATTATGTATTCCTTTAGTTATGTACCCGCAAGGTTTCTCCTCAATAACCTCGTGAACTATATAATGATTATAAAATGGTGGTTCATATGCAACAATTTCCCCAATGTGCGGATTTCCTATTAAAGGCATTATGAAAACTAGACAACCTGGATTAAGTTCCGGCACCATTGAGTTAGTAGCCTCAATGTTCCAGCCATAAGGTAAGCCAAAAAAATATTGTGAAATTAGGCTAAATACTATAGACGCGAGTATTAAAGATAAGAAGGCGTAAGCTAAAATCCTTAACAATCTAATCACCATTCATAACATAATTAATAAAAGGATTTAAAAAATATTTTACCTTAATTTTATATTATTACTTTCAACTACTACCCATATACGTTGCAGTTACGTACATCATGAAGGATAACGTTGTTCCTGGCGGTACGTTAGCAGTCACTATTGTCAACGTTATCGGTACCTCAGCACCAGGGCCTAGTTGGAAGGTTATTGTTGTTGGTGCGGGTGGTGGTGGAGGTGGAGTAGGAGTTGTTGCTGGTGGTGGTGGAGGTGGTGCTGGTGGATCATCTACTGATGTGTTATAGACATATATTGAAGCGCATTTTGGTGCATCTACTGTTAATGTTATCGTGACTGGTTTATTTAAATTATTCTTGATAAAGAATACATCACTTAATATTTCTAGACTATTTGGAGCAACTTTACCAAAGTTTATTTGCAGATCTCCTTGGCTATTAATGTATGCGAAGGGTCCTGTTTGAGACTGCAAGCTGTGGTCGTTCGGTATTAATGCAATGTTTGCTGCGCAGTCATTAACTACGTATGCAACTGCTGTCCTTGGCGCGAAATACACGAAGTCCATCGATACTACTAGGCTTAATAGGAAGATTCCTGCTACAACTCCTAGTGTTAGGGCTTTGGTTTCTGTTCTCATTTTTCTTCTGAATATTACCTTGTTTTCGCCATTTAAAAATATAACGTCTAATCTAAATAAATGGATAATATGAATATCTAGAGTTAACATATTCAAAGTACTCACATAAGCAATTGAATATAAGAAAATTACACCTTTCATTTATGGCAAAAGAATAGTTTATTCACGCAGATTAAACAGACAGTATTAAATATAAAATAAGGAATACATACTAATATGATAAGAGCAATTATCTTCTTTGTACTAGGAGTACTTCTTATATTATCAATAGGTTTCGTGTACTCTTACTTTTTCGAGAACCAAACCGGAGTGAAAGCTACTGCTTATGTTACCAATATTATTGAAACTACTAGCGGAAAGATAATGATTCATAACATTTATTGTTTTACCATTAACGTAAGATATGGTTGCCATACTCTAACCCTCTTGCCCGGAGAATCTAAGTGTATTTCTAATGCAACTGAAATATACATCACATCACCTTATAGGCCTTGTTTCTTATTGATAGTTAACCTTAAGTGAAAGATTTAAAAATTTGGCGAAATATTAATTATTATGGAATTGTATTTGAGTGAATGTAAGAGATTAAACGAAATTCCTTTCAGCTTAGTTGAAGACTATATTAATTTCTTTAACTTTATTCTTCCACCTAAGCCTGCTGAAGTTTTGGTAGTAATCCCAGAAGGAAAAATTGGTGAATCTGAAGTAATTAGATATTCAATAAGCAAAATAAGGCAATGTAACGTAAAGATTTTGGTAAGTAATAAAATAAAAAAGAAGTTCATTCTCTGTATGAAATAGCTTACCGAACGCGTAACTAGCATGAGTCTCACCTATCTAAAAAATAGGCAACGAAAAAGCTAAATATTTATAGAAATACTCTATATACATGCGAGTGAATCTTAATAGAAAGTTAAGGTTATTCCTAATTTTGGCTCTAGTAATACTCACATTAACATTAACATATACTAACGTAATGGCTTTTGAAAATTCTTTCCGCCCTGAATTCGCTGGCTACAATACTGCTGCTTATGACAATATTTATTATACAGCGTTAGAGAAACCGAATCCGTTTGCTCATGGTACTAATGTAACTATTTATAAACCTATAATAGAATATGAGAATCTGAGCATTGTTGCCTCTATAATACTTTATGCAAATTACTCAAAGGTACTAAATACCGAGGAATTGATTAACGTAACTCACTTCCCGACTTATATAGCAAAATACCTAGTAGTAAAAATTACTAACGTGTCAACTTTCAAATATCGCATAATACTATCAGATATTGGAGTATATAACATAACCTTACTTTGTGGTACTGCGATTGGGCAATTATTATTGCCCGTCTCTACACTCACTTATGAGCTAAATAACTTCTCACGATATATACCGGGTTCTTATGAGATAGTATTAAAATTATGCTATAATAACAAGATGACCTGCACAATCATATGTAAACAAGGCTGTTGCCTTAATTTGAGGAATAATAACCTCGTAGTGCTTTATGAGGGAAAGATTAAGGAGAACTTCGTAAATGTTACTAAAAATTATTTTCCAACACAGTTACTGCAAGAACTCTGTATTCATATTAGGAGTTATCCTTATCAAAGTAACCTTACGTGCTATAAGGTGGTTGTAAATACTACTTTAGGATCTTTAATTTATAAACAGGTAAAGATGAACTCTACAATAATACCGCTTAACCTTACTAACATATCAAACTACGTCTCTTTATTATTATATAAGTATAGAGTATATTCTTCTGGTTATGATATTCTGATTTATATTAAAAATAAGGCAGGCAATTATACATTATATCCTCTAGTCATGATAACAAATGACGGAGGAATTATAACTATATCGTCCTACAATTCAACAGTGAATACTCCTATTTATATTAAGAGAGACTTTAATCGGTTAAATTTTGTATATTCAGCAATTCCTGCAGTCGCATTAATTTCGTTGTTATTTTTAGCGAAAAATAAGGATGAGAGTGTTTTAGAAAGGACAATGAAGAAGTTAAAAAAGGTGAAAAAGATACTTATTGAAACTACAGAAAGGCCTATTGTTAAAGAGGTTGTGAAGGTTAATAGCGTAGATGATATAATAAAATACTCAGCAAATTTAGGAAAGCCAATAATTCTTTATAAGGAGAAGAATTCTATTGAAGTTTGGAGTATAGATAATAACATAGGTTACGTATTCGCAGTAAATATCTAAATAGTTTTTAAAGTTAATACTTTAGTTTCTTTTATTTATTTTTAAACCGATATGACTTTACATAAATAAATGTAAACTATCTATTATGATAAAAAAGTAAAAAATTTTTATGGGATCTTAAATAAATAATTAAAACTCTAGGGTATATCTTACACTTATATACGAATATTTTTTATCAAATAAGCACGTATATTGGTTTACTTTTTATCTATTTAAATTCTAAAACACTTTTTAATTCCGATGTTAATCGCCTAAACTACTTGAAAACATCATTTAAGATCTCATCAAAATATTTTAACTCCTTGATTAAAATTAAATTATGCCTAAAGAGTTAACTCCTCTTGAAAAGTTGCAGTTACTCGTTCCAGGGTATAGAGGGTACAAGGTAAAGGATTTAATAAGACAGGACGACTTCCTGATTAGACAGTCTGTAATATCGAAGTTAGAGAACGCAATTAATAATATTTCACAGCAGGAATCCCAGCTAGCGTCGATAGAACCTTTCTCTCCTGCTTTAAAGAAGATGGAGTATTTACAATCTCAACTTAGGACAATAATAGGAATAATAAATTCCCAACAGGGTAGCGGTGGAGATGTTTATGCAAGGTATAAAATACAGACTGAACAACTTGATGATATTGTGAATAATGACCTTAATATGGTCAGTATTGCTAATGATATACTGAATTTTTCAGTTTCTGCAGACAATGTTGATGCAATGCTTTCAATGATAGGTAAGTTAAAGGAAATTATAATAAATAGGAATAAATTGCTGTTCCCTCCTGAAGCTAGATAAGATAATTTGTAGACTATATAAAATCCATTTGCCTTATTTTTAGTATATGGAAAATCCTTTTAAATTGTTACTATATAATATTTTGTAGATGTAAAATGTCATTTAGAGGTCAAGTTGTAAGTACTGAACTTGAGAATGGAGCTTCCTTAATGCCTCAAGACTCTATAATTTTTAGGTATCCAAAGGAGAACATAACTTCAAAATCACTATTTATAGTTCAACCTACTGAGAGGTGCATAGTAATAATCCAAGGTCAAATAGCAGGGGACCTTCCTCCTGGAACTCACAATATTCAATCACCGGCAAATCCTGTTTCAGCGTTTTTATCAAAGTTTAGATACCAATCCTTACCTTACGATACCGTAGTTTACTTTGTTTCTACAACAAGGCACGAAGTTAGAGTTGCAGGAATAAGCCAGACTGACGATTTAGTTCCATTAGAGTATGAAGTCGCAGTCTATTTTAGAGTCCAGAACCCTTCACTGCTAGTGACTAATGTACAGTTCGGTTCACAATACTTTAAGGACACTGATTTAGCTCTGTATATTAACCCAATAATAGACCAGGACGTAAGCCAAGTTTTAAATAATGTGAAATTAGTAGACGTATTTAAGAAATTCGCAGATATAACAACTGCAGTTACTGCAGGTTTAAAGACTTTCCTCAGCGAAATAGGAATAGATTTAATCTCAGTAAGAATAACGAAGCTAATACCTCAAGATCCAGAGCTTAGGAGGATATTACAGTTAAGGGACTTAGGAATTGAAATAAGTGACGCAATAAGGTTAGGTTTAGCCAGAGTTTTAGCGGAGAGGAGTGATCCCTCAAGCGTTAATATGGCTTTGGGGACTCCTTACTTCCCTCAGTTATCAACAATAGTAATAGGTGGATATTATTACCCATATTTAGGAGGAGCACCTACTACGCACACTACACCTGCTCCGCCAACTCATAGTGGGCCTGTAGAAAATCCTGCCCCAACTCAAATGCCAACAGTTCAATCAGTACTTAGGGCTGTTCTAGGAGGTGGTAAGTAATAAACAGTAGAGAACTTAGCTGGAATATCGCTGCAGGTATAGGTTATTCCTTTATTTTAACAATTTTAATGGGAATTATTTATGTTATAATGAAAATATTTTATCCGCCTACTATATTCAGTTTAGTGCCTTTATTATCATTGGTAAAATGTCCTGCCCTTGGAATTATACAATTAATAATTCTGGGACTAATGGTAGCTTTTACTTATCCTGTTAGGACAAGGGTTGCCGGTGAATCATTAATGGTTATAAGGAAATTATCAATGATTGCTGTTTTAAGTTATTTATTATTTTCACTTTTGCCAGTAGCCTTTAAGGTTGATTATATACAGACATACGTAGGTCTTATAATTGCAGCAGACGTCCTAAACGGGGCTTTTGCAGGAGTTTTAAGTAGTATAATTTAATTTTTATCTAGAAATAATCCTAAAAGCTACTCAACACTGTAATTTTGGCAGTAAAACTAATATAGCAAATAGTAAAAGTAGTAAGTATGCAAATCTCTCCAATAATAGGCGTAATAATAGGATTTATCATATCATGGATTATAATTTCTATCCCCGTTTGGCTTGCATCAAAAGTTTTCAGTAGTGAATCTTCGTTTCCAAAGGCTATGGCAGCTACCCTCGTCTCAATTATAGTATTTATAATAATAATTGCATTATTCGCTTTTATATCTGTAGTAATCAGTTTTCCACTCCTTTTACTCCTAGGTTTTATAATAGGCTTCATAGGTATTTTAGGGGTATATAAGTCTATATTTGATGTAGGCTGGTTAGGAGCATTCGGAATCGCAGTATTAGCTTTTATAATAACCATAGTTATTGACGTTATTTTAGGATCAATAGGATTAGGAGCATTCTCGATAATGCACTTATTACATATATAGATGTTGTAAAACAATTTATTTTATATATATATAGTCATATTTCTTGATTTTCCAATAATGATTGTTGTTAATTTAAAGCGCCTTATATCTTCTAATGATTTTTAATTGTTGCAGCATCATAAAATATTTCTTTTGGAATACTAATAATTACTTCCTTATTCTCGACATTCTTAGGTAAAATAAAGCTAAAGAATATAGTGTAATCAGAGATTAGAGATCTGGGCACCTCTTTATAATAAAAACATTCGTCATTTAATTCCATCTGAGTTTCCATTTAAGATTATAAAAACGTTGGAGTAACATCTTAACCTAAGGATTTAAATAAATGTACTATTTAGTGTAATACTCTTTTATTCTTTATTGTCAAAGTAATACTCATGAAGGTAATACAATCATTATACGATAGATCAATGAGCGAACACGGGTTATTTGCTAAAGATGTTCTTGACGAGATTATACCAAGACTTAAGGCTAACGCACATTACTTCAGAAGTAAAGGAAGCATATTTTCTTTAGCGCCTTCAAATAAGTATATTTGGACTGCAAGGATAAACATAAAGCCTTTCTACGTCACGTTGTGTAAATACAGTTACACTTATTGGACACTTCCGGACTTAGAACTCAAAATGATAGATTGCTACAGACTGAAAGGAGAAGTTGAGGAATATTTTAGGAATAAATTCTCAATATTAGTTGAAATCTGAAGCCATCCTATGTTTATACTCATTAACAATATTGAAGGACAGAGCGTCCATTTCATTATCTCCTATAAAAGGTACTATAATTTCTTCCTCAACTAAGTAAACTAGATATTTAATTTTCTCGTTAGCAAACTTTACGTCTTCAAGAAGGTCTATGTTATTGCATTTGCCGAA
This sequence comes from Acidianus sp. HS-5, assembly GCF_021655615.1. Lineage (GTDB taxonomy): Archaea > Thermoproteota > Thermoprotei_A > Sulfolobales > Sulfolobaceae > Acidianus. The sequence continues at coordinate 653,595 of NZ_AP025245.1, read as the reverse complement.
GGATATTAAAATCTCATCTATGCATTTTACGTATCTTCTCATAAAAGATGTGCAATCTTCCTTAGTTTCCTCACCGTTGATTATTGTTTTATTACCAAGTTCTATACATGTTGTTTTCTCGTTAAGTGAAAATAATTCAAAATTTTCTGAAAGTTGGACGTCAAGGAAGCCTGAGGTTGTTTTGAAGCCTTTCTCTATTATCTTACCATCTCTTGTTATACCTACAAGAACAAGTTCCATAAGAGAAATAGGCAAATTAAGGTTAAAATAATTTCACAAGTTTTTATACTTTCTAAGATTTTAAATGGCCTTTTCTCCGACGTGCGAAAAGTGCTCATAAAATTTGAGATGCGCTATTTTTCTTAACTATTGAGCATACAAAGATATTATTCTTCTGAGGATGATGAAAGCATTTCCTTAATTTCTAAGTAGAAGAAGCCCAAAACTATCCAACCTAAGAATATATTTATCATTATTGGTGAAAATCCGGCAAAAGAATAAATTAGCACTCCTATACTTATTAAAGACGCTAATACTCCTACGCTTACCTCCCACCAGTGTTTATTAGCCCTCTTTGCGGTTATCCTAACTAAGGATAAATCTGCTGAGCCGTGTATAAATAAGTTAGATATTCCTGCTAAACCTCCTAATATTAGGAATACATTGTATAAGTTCATAAAATATGTTAAAACTACTACGATAGAAGTGAATATTCCAGCTATCAAAATCTCAGCATATAACGGCTTTCCATTAACGTCTTTTGCAAGCATCGAAGGAAAAACTTTATTTTCAGACATAGCCTTCACAGTCCTCGAATTTGCTAGGATATAAGCCATTCCTCCTAAAGTCCCGTCGTTTAACGCTATGAAACCCAGGGTTATTGCGCCTATTATTCCAAAATCTGTTAAAAGGTACTGAACTAGGTTTCCGGTAAAGTCTACTGCCCCGAGAGAATAAAAGAAGAATGTAGCTAGCAGTCCTCCGTAAAATACCACAGCGACGGCAACTTTTCCTATGCTCTTTGACGAAGCATCGTAACCTAAGGGCGCAATTGACCCGTAACCAGTAGGAATTCCCAGCCCAAAGACTACTGCCTCAAAAAGTGAAGGAGAGAGACTTCCTGAAAACGGATTATAGAAATGCCATCCAGAATCTCTTAGAAAAAATATCGATAGTGCTACTAAAGCTATCATTTCAGCTGTGGACATTACCATTGCGTATTTAGCTGAAGCATTAACTCCAGCTATTACTAGCCCAGAAGCTAGACCGCTCACAATTAACGCTAGTAGCCACTGGTTAAGCAAAATTCCAGGAGTAAAAGGAAGAATATTAAGAATGGAGTAAAGTACGTAAGCACCGCCTGCTAATAGAGTTCCTCCATAAGAGAGCGCATAAGCTAGGTAAACCCACCCTGTGCTTGTTCCCAACCTTTCCGTAAGTGCATAGTAAGCGTAAGTGTAATAACCTCCACCCTTCTTGAACCTGCTGCTCAGCCTTTGGACGACTATTCCGTTTAATGCCACTACTGCAGTCGCTATTAACATTGCAAAAGCTCCTTGAGTTCCGACCAAGGATATCATTACAGTACCGAAGGTAAGTAGGGAGATAAAAGGAGCTTGACCGCCAAAGGAGAGGAAAAATAAGTCCGCAGTAGAAAGTTTGCTCTTTGTTCTGCTTTTGTTAATCTCTACTGGATTTTGATCGTTCATAAACTATAATCATGGAGGAAAATTATAAGGCTTACTTACATTGTAAATTTGATAAAATAATATTATGGATATAAAAGAAATAATAATTAAATTACTCTTTCTTTTATAATAATAGATCTAGAAGAGAGTAAGAATTATTAAGGTTCTTTCTAAATTTTATTTGATGCTAATTCAAACTTCCTCTGACGTATTATTATCAATTGCTGATGATCTTCTTTCTAGGGGTGACGTTGTTCAAGCTTCTGAAAAGTATTATAAGGCTGCTGAGGAGGCAATAAAACTCCTAACAATAAACTTAGGATTAAAGGATATTCTTAATGCTGCCAAGGAAACTGGCTGGGATTTAGCGACTTTACATAAAGCTGTTGTGGAAATATGTAAAAAAATGAATAATGAGGATATATTTGAGTATTGGGAATCCGCAATAGTATTACTTACCGTAGAGAATTTAAGTTTAGATGCAGTAAAAGATGAGGCAGAAAACGTGAGGAAACTTGTTAAAATCAGCGACGAAATTGCAAATAGAGAATTGGATAAAAGAAGCTAATGATCTTCTTTCTAGGGGTGACGTTGTTCAAGCTTCTGAAAAGTATTATAAGGCTGCTGAGGAGGCAATAAAACTCCTAACAATAAGGAAAAATCTTAACATATTAAGAACTGTGGAAAGCCAAAAAAGATGGACGTCTTCTACATTATTTGAAGCTGCAAAGAACTTGGGAGTATACAAAATCTGGCATTCTGCCTGGTATTTACATGTTTTTGGATTTCATGAAATGATATTAGATAAAAATGATGTAGAAAAGATTTCTAAAGTAGTAAAGAAAATATTATCTCTGATATAACACGTGGTCCACTATAATATATAAGAGCTAGTGTAAATGTAATATAAAAAATGATGAACCGTGTTTCAGCTGACTTGTGAAGAAAATAGCTGTTCTGACTTAGGTTTTGTTTATTGTTACCGCCTTTATTATCCTACTTCTCAGGAGGAGTAGTCTCTTAAGTGCTTCAGACTTTGCCTTTTTCCAGTTATCTACGTCAGTGACTATCCTCAAAGATACTATAACGTTCTCTTTATCGCTCTGCTCACTCAAATATGGTCCTTCCTCAATTTCGAAATCCTTCAATTCCTCTTTAACCTCCTCCAGTAACGAGTTTAAGTCAACTTTATCCAAAGGAAATTCTACTCTTATACTTACGTAAAGCTTCTTAGACAGCTTTGAAGTGTAGTCAACTACTGAAGATTTTAAAAGGAGGGAATTAGGGATTCTAAACTCCCTACCGTTCTCTAAGATAAGCCTTGAGTAAAAGAGGTCAATCTCAGCAACAGTCCCTTCTAACCCTTGTTCTATGTATTCTCTTGAGAAAAACTTGTAAGGAGGAAGGTTTGCTGGCATGTAAGGTATTTGAGAATTTAGAATCCTTATGTGGTCTCCTATAGAGACAAATCCCGTAGTTATAATGAGTATTCCGGCAAAGAAGTTTTCTAACACTGGCTGTAAGGCTAAACCTAAGACGAGACCTGCAAAAGTTCCTCCAGCTAACGCTTCTGCAGAAGTTACGCCGAAGACTGCAAGGACTCCTATGAAAACCAGAATGTAACCTAAGTATTTTACAATATTAGGAACTATAACTACGGCAGTTGACTTTGTTGGTTTCCTTTCAAGGGCTTCCCTTACTCCGTCTGAAATGATTATTGTAAAGTAAATTCCTCCTATAACTATGCTTAAAGCTCTCGTCGTTATTATAACGTCAGTTGATACGTTTTTTATACTCAGTAAGAATAAATTTAATGCAAAAAGTGAGAAAGAAATTAAAATTCCTATAATGAATTTTTTATAGAACTTTAGCATAGTCTTTATTCTCTTGAAAGCATTTTATTCCTTTTATAAAGCTGATTTAATCCCTCATTTTCCAAATAAGGAATATCTAGAGTTTTTGCCTCATATTCTCTAATTTATACTAAAACTTCTATAGTAATACATACAGAGCAATGCTTATATCTTAGGAAAATTGTATTTAGACAATGGTTAAGTATTGTCCAAAATGTGGAACTGTTAATGATGATAATGCTGATAAATGCAGTGTATGTGGTCATGAATTTTCACCAGATCTATTAGACGAAGTAAATGTTGAAAGTAGGAATAAGTTTGAATCTCAAGCTAGGGGAGCTATTCCTGTAGAATCATCATTATCATTAATACCAACAATGTATGATGAGTGATATAGTAAATACAGTGCAGGGTTTTTAACTAGGTTTTTTGTTGCTTTATTGTTCCCAATATTATTCCTAGGAAATCCAATTTAAGTAAAATCATCGATAGTATAGAAGTAGACGAACTTCCAAATGACTGGCATGAGCTCAAGCATAAGGTTTATAGATTCTAACGTATTTATTTATGCGATTCTAAAGCCGAGAGTAATAAGTGAGAAAATATCTAAAATGAAAGAAGGGCGAAAGAAATAGTTAGTAGAATAAAGGAGAAGTGAAAGTGCTTACTACAGTAGTTCATATTTCAGAAGTGGCTAATATCGTCGAGAGTTTATCTAATTTGACTACTTCTATTGGAATAGTTTAAAATATTACAGTGAAAGAAATTATAACACAAGACTATATTTCAGCTGTCAACTTTGCTAAGAAGGTAGCATAAACGACGTAACATACGTTATAATGATGAATGAAATTTACACTTTTGATATAAAACGTTTCGGAAAACTGAATGTAAAGATATTTAGTATAAAATTATAATCTGATGAAAACTCTTGGCAACACTTCTATTTATAGGCTATTTGTAGCGTATTTAAGTTAATTTGTATTATTTGATAAAAATTATCCACACGAAAAATGGTAACTAAATCTTTAATTACTATTAAGATAAGGTTAAACTGTGGAAGTAACAAAACCTTGGGTTGATGATAAGAAATATAAACAAGACAGATTAGCAGAGGCTAAATATGAAGCTGAGCTCGCTAAGAGGTTTTTAGAAGACGGGCTAATTAGAAATGCTGCAGGTAAGGCTTTTCAAGCCTGGAAAGCCTTGTTGGCTTCGCTTTCCGTAGACTATATACAAGAACTTTCTAAGTATTTTAAAGGAAAGAAGAAGATGAGAGACGGAAGAATAGTAGATTATGTAGAGTGGATAGTTGCGTTAATGCCCACTAGTAAAATGAGTAACGTAGCTCAAATTCTTGATAGTTTAGTAGGGAATAATATAGAAGCTTATACTGATATTGCAATTAAACTTCACGAATTTCAATATAACGGTTTAGATAAAAGTGGAGAGATAAGCAGATATTCATCAATAGAATTCGTAAAAATGGACTTGGAAAAACTACTGAAAGCTATTGAAAAATTTATGACTAGCTAGGTATAAAAACTGATACACTATTGTTTAATGGTAGTGCCGTCATTGTTAGCAGGTTACTCTATTACGTCGTCACTCTACTGTTTGATTTTCTCCTCAATTTTCTCAACAATCCTAGGTAGAGCAATCTCAATGGGTTCCCTAATAATAACATCAGCCTCTCCATCTAAAGGGGTCTCGTCAGCATTAATAATAATAAGTGAACCCCCTCTCTCCTCTTTTACTATCTGAGGAATCAAATTTGCAGGGTAAACTGTAAGTGAAGAGCCGACAACTAGCACTAGGTCTGACTCATAAGCAATCCTGACCGCAAAATCAATGTCCTTTACTGCTTCACCGAAAAGTACTACGTCAGGCCTAATTACCCCACCGCAGGAGCATTTAGGAGGTAAGTTTCCCCTATCTATCATTTTCAGTACTTCTCTAGAATCGTACTGCCTAAAGCACGATGAACAGTAGGACTTCTGCATAGTGCCGTGAAGTTCAATAACATTCGTAGAGCCTGCCTTTTGATGAAGGCCATCAATGTTCTGAGTTATTACGTATTTTATTAAACCCATTTTTTCCAGCCTTGCGAGGGCATAGTGAGCCTCATTAGGTTTTGCATTAAAAAGTCCCCTCATTCTGGTTGAGTAAAATTCCCAGAATCCTTTCGGATCTCTCCTAAAATAGTCTATAGATGCAATCTCAGGAGAGTATTTCTTCCATAGACCTTCCTTACCCCTAAAGTCAGGAATTCCTGAGGCAGTACTTATTCCAGCTCCAGTAAAGGCTATTGCATAAGTTGAAGATAAGAGAAGTTCAACTACCTTGTCCATTAACTCTTATCCTCCTTCTTTTCAGCTTCAGCTAACTCATCTAGAGCTAGTATTAAATTAGCCTGAGCAAAAGCTTGTGGGTAATTTCCAGTGAACTCTTCCCTATCTGGATCAATGTGTTCACCAACTAGGTAAATTCCGCTCGTTGCGTTAAGTATTCCTTTAATAATATTCTTTGCCTCTTGGAGTCTCCCTAACCTTATGTATACTCTTGCTAACCATAGTGAAGCTAAAACGAATGGATACTTCGCCTCTCCTAGGAAGTCCCTCTTATACCTCTTTAGCTGACCTCTGTAAAGCAACTGCTTCTCAATTTCCTTCAAGGTGTTTAAGAAAGTCTCGTCTTGCACGTCTATGAAACCGTAGATAGGTACTGTGAGCAGAGCGGCATCAACTTCATTACTTCCTACTTTCTTTACAAATATTCCGTTATTTACTCCGTTTTGCAATACCCATTCCTTAATTTCATGTCTAGTCTCCTTCCACGGATTTTCCTTGCCTATTGCATTCATTAATTTCCCTGCCCTATCCAGTGCTACCCACATCATTACTTTAGAATGAGTGTAATGTCCTTGTACTCCTCTTTCTTCCCATATTCCTACGTCTTCTAACTGCCAGTTTTCAGAAACCCAGTCTGCAATGTATTCTATTACGTCTGTGTGGCTCTTTATGTAATTTTCGTCACCAGTAGCTTCATAGTACTTATAGAAGGCGTCGAGGAAGAAGCCCTCTAAATCCAGCTGTAATTGTCCTGCAGCAGCGTTTCCAACTCTTACTGGTTTTGAGTTTTCATACCCAGAAAGCCAAGGTATTTCTTCCTCTTTAGGAGGAACAGAGCCGTCTATTGAATATAAAGGATATATGAATGGTTTTGATGTAAACGACACCATCCTAGAGAAGAATTCTATTATCCTCCTAGCCTCTGCTGAAAATCCTGCAGAAATTAATGCATCTGCAACTATTGAAGAATCTCTAACCCAAGCAAAACGGTAATCCCAGTTCCTTGAACCTCCTTCAATCTCAGGAAGAGAAGTTGTAGGAGCTGCAACTATTGCACCCGTTGGATTATAAAGCAGTCCTAAAAGAACTCCTACGGAAGTTTGGTAGGCGTCAAGTAATTGATCTCCGTTATATCCATCAATTTCGATTTCAGCAATTTTTCCCTTACTCCTTCCCCTCTTCATAGTATTCCTCCAGAAAGTTATAGTCCTTTCAAATCCCCTGGCAACGTCAAACTTTAACTCCCTCTTTCCGAAGATTCCGAACCTGTCGTCCTTAAAATATCCCATGTAAATGTAACCTTCTCCGTAAACGGTCCAAGAGTTTTCAGAAATTTGGTCTAGTTTGTCGAAAAGTAAGTGGACTTCTAGGAATTCTGAACTCTCTGGATTGGAGAACTTGAATACTTTGTTAGACAGTCTTTCTACAGTTGCAGGACTTTTACCGTAGTTAAAGGCAGGGAGGATAGAGACTTTGAGGGGATTTTTTGCAATTATTTTCCTAACGAGTCCGTGCTCTCCGTGCAAAAGTAAGTCTGTAATTTCGCTACCGTCTTTTAATGTAGTTGAGAGTACGTTTGGGACTACGTATTCTTGTTTTACTACTTCTCCGGAGATGAAAAAATGACCTCCCCTCTGAGGGTCTAAAATTGAGGAAAAGACTGAGGGCGAGTCGTATCTTGGGAATGTTAACCAGACTATGTCAGTGCCTTTTATTAATGCCCCAGTAAATTCGTTATTAATGCAAGGTAGAGATTTCACAAAATTAGAGAAGTTTAGAAGATAATAAGCCTTTTACAGCCCATTGAAGGTAAAATTATGTAAGATATTAATGTACCTTGTACGCGTAGTTTTAATCGACTTTCAAAGTCACGAAAGCTCTACTAACTATTAATTTCATTAACTGAAAGTACATTAACCTTACTCTTAACCTTGTCTGTAAGTTTTTTATCTTCCGTAACTATGGGTAATGATAAATCCATTGATAGTTGGACGTATGATGCGTCATAATATGAGATCTTATAATCTAATGCAACTTTTTCGACTTTTACCTCATCTACGTCTATTACGTTCATTGTTTCCAATACTTTTGATATAAAATTAATTAACTTAAGTCCCTCATCATCACTTAGCCTTTTATGTAAGATCACTTCTTTCCAAACAGCGTTTCCTAATTCAAACTTGACCAAAGGAACCGTGTAATTACCTCCTAGTAATGCAATTCTCTTTTCGACGATTAATCTAAATATTGAAGAAGCATCAAAAACATAACTCATCTGCTATCTCTGTCCTCTCTAATACTTTTAACTACGTCTTCTACTCTTATTTTGCTTAAAACTTCATCATCTATCTGTTTTTCCAACTCCTTAGCTTTAGCCTTTTTTACCTCGTTTAACAAAGCTTTCCTTATCACCTCTGCCTCGTCTATATTATATTTCTCAAGCTCTCTCTTCAACTCCTCAGGAATTCTAACAGAAATAACTATAGTCTTGCTCATAATATATTATCAAAACTGTCTAATTAAAAGGTTTACTATTTGTAAACACAATCTCAATTGCTGTTTGCGTGAAATGTGTATTTTACGCCAAAGTTTAATAATAAGCCTACACGATTTACTATTAATCCGAGTGTGGTTAGCTATGATCATTAACTCTGGTTACAATCTACCGCCAACTGGACCTACTAAGAGTAACATACCACTAATTGCTGGAGTTATTTTTGCATTATTAATATCTACAATGGGCGGGTATTTTTATTATAAAGGTGTACCAACTAATACTACAACGCAGACCTCTACTACCTCACCATATATCTCGTTAGAATGTGAATGTTATGCAATATCGTTTAACGGTATTAATCAGTACTTTATCGCTCCGTCTTTATATATAAATATTAATGGCCACAATATACAAGTAGGGCTTTTCAATTACGTAGCAATGAAATACCACAAGGAGACAATAGTTATTAGGGCTTACTTAACGCCTCACACTCAAGGAGTCCTATTAGGGTTATCAAAGGACGCCCTTCCTTCTAATACTCCAAGTTCTGGCTGGATGCCTTTAATTTACATGAGTGACGGGAAACTAATAATAGCTGAAGAAAATAATCTAAGTGTACCTTATGAATTTTTGGCATCTTCTCTAGGTAGCTCACTATATCCAAGATTTTGCGAACCAAGAGCAGCAGTGTATGTAAATATAAGGAGTCCAGGCTTCTATTGGATCATAATAGAAGAGAGCATTGTTGATCATAATACTACGGTCGTAAGCGGGTTTATTAATATGAACGGGGAGCTCATAGCCTCGTTCTATGCACCTGCGCCTAATGCTTCATCGCTTTTTGATGATAACGGCCCATATAAGTATAACTTAATCGGTAATTCATTCACTAAAAGCTGGCCCCTAACAAATGGAAATTGGTACTCATTTAACGGTTTCATAAGTACCATAATAGTCTATCCATATTTATTTTCCTCATCGCAACGAATCAATCTTTTATGTAAAAATGAGATTCCTAAAGGATATTTTACCCTTTTCATAGCCTCAAGCAAGTGGTATAATAACGAGACTGGGATATGGCAGGCATATAATAACCCACAGTTGAAACTGGTGGGTAAAGGAGACCCAGTACTGTGTAGGGTTATTCCAACACATACTAGCACAACTAATAGTAGTACTAGAATAAATAACACAAATCCAGAGCAGGACTTTATATCATTAGATGTAGTAGTTAACATAGTAATTGGTATAGTTACTCTAATATTAATTAAAAGAAAGTAATTTCTATACTTTCATTATCTCAAATTTACGTAAATTTATATCGTCTTTCATGATTTTCAGAGTTCTTGATAAAAATAACGACAAACCTCGCCTTTTTACGGTAGACCCAAAATCTGATTGTGAAAATAATTTCTATCGGCTAATAATCTATAAGAATTTAATGTGATTAGGTAGT